>JAEYQV010000098.1 GCA_023409835.1 Bacillota bacterium | reverse complement strand
AGCCGCTGACCAGGTTTTTACATTCCCTCCTGACAGGAAGTACAAAATGTCCGTTCCTCGTGGATACAAAGCTTTCGGAAAACCATTCTTTCTTATTTCTTAAAATACTCTCGAGCTTTGACTTCATTTCCTGCCGAAGCTGGTCCATCTGTCTGCGGATATCCTTTAATGCCTTGGAGGCATTGTCATCCACAGAATTATTCCGGATCGAGTGTTCAATCTCATTCCGAAGCTCCGGCAGCAACAGGAGGGATCCACCGTAACCGGCGACGGATACCTCGAGAGATTCTGCCTTCTTTAAGAATTGCTTCATCCTGCTGCAGGCAGTCAGAAACTGAACAATCTGAGTTAGCTGCTCCGGCATCAGCATTGAGCCTTTTTCTGCAAGCTCCAGAAGCATGGCGATATCCTTCATCAGAGGCAGCGGCGGCGTACCGATGTGCTCCAGTATCCGGACGGCCTCCGTTGTATCCTGAAGCCTTGCGTTTACTTCCTGAAGGCTTAGGTAGGGTCTCAGCTGCAGTAGTTTCTGCTTGACCGGTTCAGAAACGGCTTTTTCACTGAGCATATTCAATATTTTATCAAATTCTAATGCATTCATAGACTTATCTGTCATCATATTTTCTCCAATCCAGCGCAGGTCTTGCGCCTTTATACTCTTTATGCAAAACCGGATTGTCTGCCGACGGCAGCCAACCGCTATTAAAAATACCCACAGGAATACTACCGATACATACGGATAGAATACTCCCTGTGGGTATTATTGTCTTAGTTTATGGAGCATATGGGAAAGCTATTGAATGGCTTCTTAGTTTAGTAATAAATAGGGCATAACAGGAGATACCTATTATGCCCGGTTATACGTATTAAGAATCAAAAGCAAAAGCTTAAGCCTATGGTCTTCTTTACATAACAGACAGTATATGAGTATTGACTGTAAAGGTAGAATTTAAGGTACAACAAAATAAGGGTTACTTTTTGTACCCTACCGAATATTCAGTTGTGCTAGTTTGCACGAACCTCGCTTACAGTTAATACCGACATGAAATACCGTCCTTTCAATTATAGTCCCTCTGATAACATATGCATTATAGCATAGGAGGTGTGGAGTGTCAAAAGCTTTTTTGGCGATGTATGACAATCGTGTGTATTATAGTAAAAAAGTTGGCTGAAACATGGAGTTTAATGCTTATTTGGTTGCTGCTCCGGCCTGTTCGATGGAATTCACCATGATATCCTTCGTCAGCATTCCGGCTGCATAGCCGTAGATATTGCCATCTGTATCTATGACGAAGGTGGTAGGGAAGGCAGAGATATAATAACTACTTAGCAATTCACCGGTCTCATCAAATACGACAGGGAAGGTATAATCATTTTCGTCTAGAAATGCTATGATCTCCTCCTTACGCACATCACTATTGTTCGGATAATCGTCACTGGCCGGATTAGCTACGCCCAAAATGATGACCTCCTCTTTGTTTTCTCCGTACTCCTTATAGATCGCTTCAATATCCGGCATTTCCTTCCTGCAGGGAGGACACCAGGTTGCCCAAAAGTTTAAGAAGACTACCTTACCCTTATAATCTGAGAGGGTATGTACATTCCCATATTGATCTGTAAGGGTAAAATCATAAGCGGGCGTCGGCTTCTTCCCCTCTTCGGAGGCTGCTTCGGACGGGCGTTTCTCCGGGGTGCTACCATCTGCAGAAGAACTTCCGGAATTACTGTCAGAGGAGTAACCGGTGCTACCGTCGCCTGCAGAGCCTTTCGCCTGATCAGTGGAATCCTGCTTCGAGATATGATCGGCTGTCTCATTGGTGCTACCATCCTCAGCTTCATTATCAAGGGTCACAGCAGGGGGTTGAAAGGAGTTTAAATAGCGGGATATTCCGTTCATCCAGCCGGTGAAGGTCATGACTCCGATGATAATCAGGAGCGCACCGCCAACCTTAACGGTATATTTCAATAGTTTCTGATGTCCTTTAAGGAAATTGAGTACCTGAGTCGTAAACAAACCTAAGATCAGGAAGGGAATAACGAAGCCTGCGGAATACAGAAGTACCAGTAAATTACCGACTAGCTGGCTTTTCGCTCCTGAGGCAAGAATTAATACGGATGACAGGGCAGGTCCGACACAGGGGGTCCAGGCAAAGCTGAAGGTAAAGCCCATGAGATAGGCTGCAACCGGATTCATCGAGTTTCCACGTAGACGGAAATGAAGCTTTTTCTCTCTCTGAAGGAATTTAAAATCCAGCAGTCCAATTTGGTTAAGACCGAGAATAATAATCAGGATTCCTCCCAATCTGGTAAATAACAGCCGATTATCCTTAAAGAAGGTACCCAGCGCCGTAAAGGATAGTCCCAGGATAAAGAAAGCAGTGGAGATACCTAGAACAAAAAATATTGTATGGAAGAAGACCTTCCCCCTTTGGTAGGTAATACTTCCGTCTACCCCGGTCTGCTTGGCATTCCCTGCCAGATAACCCATGTAAATAGGAATCAGAGGAATAACGCAGGGAGACAGGAAGGATAGAAGACCTTCTAAAAAAACAAGGATAAAACTGACTTGATTTAATGAAACTAAATTTTCCAGCATTGTCTGCCTCCTTTCTTTTCGTTAATTGTAGCATAGGAACATGGCCGTAGCAATACACCTATGTGACGTTGTTACATTGCAAAAGCCTTCGCTAGCATAATAGTTTCGCCACCGTTACCAGGACTTGATTAAAATGGACATAATATGTAGAAATTCATGTAAATTTGGGACAAAAAGCAGTAGCGGCATTGACATGAATTAATACTATAGCTAAACTATTTAGTATTAATTAGTAATATTATATATGACGGCCCCGGTACATCATCATGGAAAGCATAGGAGGTAATGAATAAGGTGAATTTTAATCAGAAGTATCAATACCGCATGGCTTCAAAGAAAATTAAATTTGAGAGAAAAGATGGGACCTTGCTGGCAAATCAGGAGATTATGATAAACCAGAAAAGCCACAGATTCCTGTTCGGTTGCGGAGCGTTTGATTCCCTTCCGTTAGTGAATGACATATTGAAAGGTGCAGAAAAGGAAGCGATGGAGCTGCGCTTCGAAAAGTGGCTGGCATTATTTAATGCAGGGACATTACCCTTTTATTGGGGAACCTTCGAGCAGGAACAGGGCAAGCCTATTACAGCTCCGATGATGAAAGCAGCACAGTGGCTGAAATCAAAGGGAGTTACCGTGAAGGGACATCCGCTCTGCTGGCATACGGTTTGTGCCCCCTGGCTGTTAAATATGAGCAATGATGAGATTTTCAAAACACAGATGGATCGCATCTATCGTGACGTTACTGATTTTAAGGGAACGATTGATATGTGGGATGTTATCAATGAAGTTGTTATCATGCCTGTTTTTGATAAGTACGATAACGGTGTTACCCGAATTTGTAAGGACCTGGGTCAGATCAAGCTGGTCCGTGAGGTTTTTCAGGCTGCAAAGGAGGCTAATCCGGACGCAATACTTCTACTGAATGATTTCAATACCTCAGAAGCTTATGAAATCTTGATTGAGAACTGCCTGGAAGCGGGTGTTCCGATTGATGTGATCGGTATTCAATCCCATCAGCATCAGGGCTATTGGGGGCTTGAGAAGACGGAGAAGATACTGGAGAGATTCTCGCGCTTTGGGCTTCCAATTCATTTTACAGAGAACACGCTGATCTCCGGAGAACTGATGCCACCGGAAATCGACGACCTGAATGACTGGCAGGTATCGGAATGGCCAACTACGCCAGAGGGAGAAGAGAGACAGGCAAGAGAGGTTGTTCAGATGTATGACACCCTGTTCTCCCATCCGTTAGTAGAAGCAGTCACCACCTGGAGCGTGGTTGACGGTAAGTGGCTGAATGCGCCGGCAGGCCTGCTTCGTGCGGATAATTCCAGTAAGCCGGCATATGATGAGCTCTTAAAGAAGGTAAAATCAGATTGGTGGACGAACACCAGGGTTATTACGGATGAAGCAGGTTATGCCGAGGTAAAGGGCTTCATGGGTAATTATGATGTAATCTGTGGAACCCTTAAGGCGGAGTTTACGCTGGACAAGGCATCCCGGACAGAGACAATCCGTCTGTAATACAGGCAATATACGGATTGGTGTAATGCAATTACAACGTAAGGAAGGATACTGAAATTATAAGATTCTCCGCTGTGAGAGTCTTGTGTTCGGTATCCTTTTTTCTGCGAAAAGCTTCTCCTTGATACTTGTTGATACTTGTTGATACTTGCAGATGTCGGCTTTTTTTGGATTCCCTGCCATATATTACATTAATATTAACTAAATATTACGTAAATATTAACTTATATATTGACCACGTAATAAATATGTAATATAATACATCCATAGTAATCCATAGTAGCACAGGATGTTACGCATAACAGAGGCAACATATTACATAATTGACAGGAGATCACGTCATGAAGAAAAAGTACATCATTTGTTTCATTGCTATCTGTATGGCGGCAATGATGGCATTTACTCCGGCAAAAGCATATGCCGCTTCTCTGAAGAAGGGCAGCAGTGGATCCGAAGTAAAGCAAGTTCAAGCAACCTTAAGAAAACTGGGGTATTTTACTTATCCCAAAAACACAGGATACTACGGCGACATCACTGTTAGCGCAGTGAAAAAATTTCAAAAGGATAACGGTATCCAACAGACCGGGATTGTCGGAACCCTAACCAAAAATGCGCTATCCAAGATTAATGCGAATTCAGTGAAGACGAAGGAAACTGAAACCCAGCTTGCTTCTTCGAATACCTCTAAGGTGTCTGCAGATAAGAAGGGTGCTTTGAGTTGGTTCTCAAAGGTCCAGTACATATTTAAACGAGGTGATGTGGCAGAGATCATGGATGTTAATACCGGAAGAACCTTCTATTTGAAGAGGACCTATGGTACTAACCATGCGGATGTAGAACCCTTAACCAGGGAAGATGCTAATATCATTAAGGAGATCTGGGGAGGCTGGAGCTGGACCAGACGTGCTGTCGTTGTTAAGGTGGATGGATATATCCTGGCGGGCTCCTTAGCAGCCATGCCACATGCAGGCGTAGATTCCAAGCAGGCTGAAAAATATGTCAGCAATCGCAGCGGGGGCTATGGATGGGGGCAGAACCTGGATGCGGTAAAGAACAACGGTGTCAACGGCGTACTGGATCTGCATTTTAAAAACAGTAAAACCCATGGTACGAATAGAGTTAACCAGGCTCATCAGGATATGGTAAATAAAGCAGCCAAATATATCTCTGAAAATTATTAAATTGAAAATTACATACACAGTGACTTGTCAGGAATCTGAGGAATAGGGTTAAGACTTCGTTCTCAGGTTCCTTTTTATATGCGGCTGTCTACTAAAGGCAGGAATCCGGTTCTAATAAGTGAAACAATGGAATTGTAACATCCATAATAGGGTAAGCCCGGCTCATAAATCCGGTTATACTGCATATATATCACCCTGAGTAAGCATGATTATATCATATGCGGAGGGGGGATCCTTTGACAAAATTTATAACAGTATGGAGTTTTTCTTTAAAATATGGTAATATTACCACAGTATTATGTTTACAGAGAGGAACATATCGGAATGTAATTTAACGAAGGATAGGAAATGGATGATGAGAAGACGCACATTTCCTGTGAACAATATAGAATACTGACTCATATCAGGGAGGTAATATAATGGAAGATAGAGTAAGCAACCCGATTTTAGCCGGGTTTTATCCGGATCCGTCCATCTGCAGAGTGGGCGAGGACTATTATCTGGTGACATCAACTTTTTCATATTTTCCCGGGGTACCGATATTCCATAGCAGAGATCTGGTAAACTGGCATCAGATCGGTAATATTCTTGACAGACAGGAACAGCTGGATTTACTGGGAGCGAATCATTCCGGAGGAATATTTGCACCTACCATTCGTTATCACGAAGGTACCTTCTATATGATTACTACCAATGTCAGCCATGGGGGTAATTTTATTGTGACGGCAAGTAAACCGGAAGGACCCTGGTCAAACCCTTATTTTATTGAGGGAGCGGAAGGAATTGATCCGTCCCTGTTTTTTGATGATGACGGGAAATGCTATTATACGGGTACGAAGGAACGCCGGGAGGGCGGAAGATATTTCGGCGATAACGAGATCTGGGTCCAGGAATTGGATTTAAGTACGATGAAGCTGGTCGGCAAGTCATATGCCTTGTGGCATGGCGCCTTACGGGAGGTGGTATGGCCGGAGGGCCCCCACTTGTATAAAAAGGACGGTAAATATTATCTGTTAATTGCTGAGGCGGGGACCGACTATGCCCACGCGGTATCCGTAGCCTGCGGTACCGATTTAAAGGAGCCCTTTTCCGGGTATAACTGTAATCCCATTCTGACGCATCGGCATTTAGGTCATGATTATCCAATCGTTAATGTGGGACACGGAGATCTGGTTGAGACGCAGAATGGGGAATGGTATATGGTAGTACTGGCTTCCCGTCCCTATGGCGGCTATTACCGTAATATGGGCAGGGAAACCTTTCTGGTTCCGGTGACCTGGGAACAGGGCTGGCCGGTAATCAATAAGGGAGTCGGTCTTTTGGAAGCAACGGTGAAGGCACCGAAGCTGTTGCCTGCACCGGTTACAAAGCTTCCGGAGAGAGAGGATTTTGATATTGATCGGCTACCCTATCATTTTGTTCATCTTAGAAACCCGAGGCCGGAGAACTACAGCCTTACAGAGCGTAAGGGTTATCTCAGGCTAAGACTTGCACCTGAAAAGCTAACAGAGCTGGCAAGTCCTACCTATGTCGGTATCCGCCAGACTGGAATGAGCTTTGTCCTTGAGACGGAGATGGATTATCTGCCACAGAGCAGAGACGAGGAGGCTGGGCTCGTAATTCTTCAGAGTAATCAATTCCATTATCGCTTCGTTTGCGTCATCCGGGATGGAATCAAAATGCTGCAGCTGATTCGTTGCCTTCAGGGGGAGGAGGAGGTGCTCTCTGAGGTACAGATTGAGGACAACAGCCGTGATATAAGCGGTATAAGACTTCGAATTACGGCAGAGAAGCAGGACCTTCGATTTGCTTTCAGTTATGATGGTAAGAGCTATCATATTGTTAAGGCCGGTGTGGATGCAAGAATTCTCAGTACGGATGTGGCAGGGGGCTTTGTCGGAAATACAATGGGGCTTTACTGCTCGAGCAATGGAAAGGAGAGCCGTAATTTCGTTGATTTTGACTGGCTCTACTATAAAAATATATAAGAGCTGTTCCTAGGGATTGGTTTTAGTATATGAGAGCTGTTCCTATGGGCTAGACGCACACAGGTACCGGATGTATTTAGGTTCCGGGACATCCTGACCAAATCGTTCGTCTCAGTTCTGACATTTAAAAGCAATGTCAGCCTGAGCCGTACGCTTTTGATCAGTCTGTTCCGCAAACGAAATACATTTCCGGTACCTGATGCGTCCAACCCATTAGGAACAGCTCTTTTTACACATTGAAACCAAGCTTAGGGACGGCTCTGCCTATACAATAGAAGTCGAGCTAAGGAACAGCTCTATCTATATAAAAATTCGAGCGAAGGAACGGCTCTGCCTATATAAAAAGTCGAGCTAAGGAACAGCTCTTCTTATACAATGAACCAAGGGGCTGTCGCACTAGCGGTATAAATCTAGTGCAGCTACTTTTATGAGGTTGTTTTTTGGGACATTATATATTTGAAGATTAATTTTAGTCGGCTACTGATACTTTACTATTAATTCGAAACTTATCGAGGTCAGGGATTTATTTTGCCGAAAGAAGAGGCGGCGCCTAAACGATTTAGAATGTTTATCACATCAGGTACTTAAAGAGAAAGCGTGTGATTATTTATCCATAAAGAGACCGTTTGCCGCCATCGGTATTATATGTACCGTTATGTGAAATGTCATTAAGTTAGATTCTTAACTTAATGACATTGCAATCGAGTGAGAACGTGTCTCTGTTGGATAAATACTCAGGTACAATTATGTACCTGAGAGGCGTTCCTCGCTCGACAGGCGATTCCGTCTCCGGTAAAGATTCTTGAATTCTGTCGGAGTACATTCCTTGAAGCTTTTGAAGACCCGGTTGAAGGTAGAAATACTGGAGAAGCCTGATCTCAATGCAATCTCGGTAATGGACAGGTTTGGATTCAGCAGCAGCTTCTCTGCCTCCTTTACTCTTCGCTGATTCAGATAGTCGTAGAAGGACATATCAGTAAACTGCTTGAATAATCTGGAGAAATGGAATTTACTGAAGCCGGCAACATCAGCGATCATATCAAGGGAGATATCCTCCATATAATTATTATTAATGTATTCAAATATCAGATTGAATTTTTCTATGTATTCCTTTTGCTTATTCACCTTAACATCGGGGAACAGATTCTCTGTACTCATATATTTGCGGCCCAGTAGGACAAACATCTGAATGATCAGAGCATAGATAGCAGCTTCTCTGAGATTATTCTTGCTGGTATATTCCGTAGTGATCTCATCAAAAAGGGTTTGCAGCTGTGGTAAAATCTCGGGAGCATTGGTTTCATTAATCAACCGGGGCTGATTCAGAACCGAGCTGATGTTGGAAAAGCCCCTCAGATTACTGATTAAGGAAAAATCAAACAGCAGAATCCGTCGAACCCCTTCCAAGGGAGCGATTAGCTCATGCAGCTCGCCCGGAGGAATGACGAGAATCTCTCCCTCACTCAGCTGGTAGGTTGTCTTCCCGATTACGATAGTGTAGTAATTAGTGATCGGCATAATTAACTCAATTGCAGTATGCCAGTGGGTCGAATAATTATCAGTTTCATGATTAATATGAAGGAGGATGGAGGAATTATTCTGAAAATCCACCTTCTCATAAATACCATCCATTATTCTCATGCTCTTCCTCGTTTCCGCGCTAATGCGCATCTCATCGATTATTACAATCTTTATCGAAGATTACATTTCATACGATTCCGGCGGTAGATTTTAAGTGCAACCTTACAAAATACACATAATATATACATTATTATGCTAAAATGGTTATATATGGTTTACACTTTGAGTATTTTGTACTATAATAATTATAATGATGATATTTATCATGTACAGAGTGCACAAAAACATACCGGAATGTAAATATTGCGATGACAACTAGTGAGGATTAGTAAGTATTGTGATGACAGCTAGAGAGGATTAGTAAATATTGCGGTGACAGCAAGTGAGGTTTAGTAGATATTGCTATTCTGCAAAACATAAAAAAATTCATGAAATTTATGCAACTTATAAAAAACGTACATATTTTCGCATCAAAACTTAGTTAATATTATGATAAATCAGTTTAAATCCATTTTAATACATTAAATTGAGTTTGTAAACTAAATATCATATAGGAGTATCAAATATTACCGTTTTTAGGATTTTTTCCCCGAGTTTCGCAACATGTGATAGGAATGTCGCAAAATATGATAGGTCAATTTTACAAAAATATTATAGACTAGTATTATGACGTGAAAATCAGGAACTAATAAACAAAAATATATGCAATATGTACAAAGAAGGAAGGAACCTGTTATGTCAGTGATGTCGATTTTTAGAAAGAAAAGCTTCTATGTATGTCTAATTCTTGTTTTGGCAGTAGTGGGCTATATGGTCTATGTTAAGATCATGAATGACCGCTTTGAAGCCACCGAAGGAGCAGATGGAAGTGTAAAGGCAGTAGAATCCAAAGAAGACATTAATAGGGAGGACACCTATAATGTTTATCTTGAGAATCACAAGGATGCCATCAGGCCGGACAGTGAGGTGGTAGTTGATGTTCTTAACTACGCTGCTGCTGCTCAAGTGGAGAAGTACGATGAGTTTGAAGGAAAAGAGAATGTATTGGTGTCACAGGAGGGCGGTTATGTAGAGTGGAAGGTGAATATTCCTGAAGCCGGAATGTACAATATTTCATTGGATTATTTCCCTATTAAATCCAAGGGTATTGATATCGAAAGAGCCCTGTATATTAACGGCGAGATTCCTTTCTCAGGTGCGGATACCTTTACTTTCTCAAGAGTATGGGCTGATAACGGAGAGAAGAAGATGGATAACAGAGGGAATGAGATCCGCCCGTCCCAGATGGAAACTCCCAGATGGGAAAGTACCTATCTGAAGGACTATATGGGGTACACACGGGAACCATACCAATTCTTTTTCGAGCAGGGCGAAAATGTAATCCGATTAGAGGCAAGCAGTGAGCCATTTGCTATTTCTAACCTGGTGATCGGTCAGAGGCAAGAGCAGTTAAGCTACAATGAGTACCTTGCAAATACTGATTTAACCAAATATCAAAATACAGATTTAACATTTCATGAGAAAATTCAGGGTGAAGCTGCAGTATTTAAGTCTTCGCCTACTTTATATGCGATTTTTGATCGAGCATCCTCTAATACGGAGCCTTACAGTGCTTCTAAAATCAAGCTGAATGCGATTGGCGGAGATGCATGGAGGGTAGCAGGCCAGTGGATCGAATGGGAGATTGAGGCACCGGAGGACGGACTTTATAATCTATCCTTCAAAGCAAGGCAGAATTATAACCGTGGTATGGTCTCAACCCGTAATCTGACGATTGACGGTGCAGCTCCTTTTAAGGAAGCCGCAAATCTTGAATTCAAATACAGTACCGGTTGGGAGCTAACCACCCTGACAGACGCTGATGGGAATCCCTGCAAGCTTCCGTTAACAAAAGGCAAACATATCATCCGCCTTGAGGTTACGTTGGGTGAGCTGGGTGATATCCTGAGCCAGATCGAAGACAGCGTCAACCGTCTGAATACAATATATCGTAAGATCTTAATTGTTACCGGAACCAGGCCCGATCAGTATCGTGATTATAAGATTGATCAGATCTATCCGGATGTTATGGTTGCTATGCAGCGGGAAACAGAATATCTTGACAGCATTGTCAATC
>JAEYQV010000053.1 GCA_023409835.1 Bacillota bacterium | reverse complement strand
CATCTGCTAATGTAAATTTATCCTTAATTACAATATTAATACAAACGGTATACCCTGTCAAATAATACAAAAATCTTCCCGCTATTAGTATTATATACAGCAAAAAGCCCAAAGCAATCCTGGGTTAGATTTCCACCCTGCTTTGAGCTCTTCCGTATATTCTATCTATTATCGACAGGAAGCATTTCCTTCCTTTCTTAGAAGCCCCTCTTACTTAACCAGTCCAATAGCTTCTCTTCCCTCTGTTTACTGTCTTTCATATTCTCAATATATTTTCCTAGTTTCAGCTCCGCTTCTATACTTCCATCCGTAAGAAAGATGACTCTGTCCGCTCTGGAGGCTACCTTAGCATCATGGGTAACCAGTAAGATTGTAGTCCCTTCCTGATTGATGGCGTTCAGAATATTCATTACCTCAAGACTTGCACCTGAATTCAAGGCACCGGTCGGCTCATCGCAAAACAGAATTCTCGGATGGTTGATCAAAGCCCGGCAAATGGCTGCACGCTGCAGCTGTCCGCCGGAGACCTTCGTAATATCATGTCCTCCTACCTTGTCAATCCCCAGCTTCTTCATAAGGACATCGGTATCCTTTATAACCTCTGCCTTTGATTTTATCTGTGCCTTATAGGCGGGTAGGAGTATATTATCCCTGATGCTCATATTTTTTAACAGATGGGAATGTTGAAATATAAATCCCATCTTTTTCAGCCTTAGCTTACTCATCTCCTGATCCGTCAGGCGGGAGATCTCCTCCCCATCAAAGGTGACGGTTCCGGAGGACTTCTGATCCATCCCGCTGATATTATATAACAGTGTTGATTTACCGGAGCCGGACTGCCCCATGATGGCTGCAAATTCCCCCTTCTCCAGCTTTATGTCCACATCCTTTAATACACTGATCTGCTCTTCCCCGGTATTACCAAAGCTCTTGCATAATCCCCTTGCTTCTAACAATGCTCCCATGGTGGTTTATCCTTTCTTTAATAAAATGATTATTCCTGTATCATGCGAACGATATTATATCGCTTAACTGCTGCCGAGCAGCTCCAGGCTGCTGCCACTGCAGTAATGCTGATGATCAAAGGGTAAAGCAGATAAGCCTCGATTGGACGAATCGTAAATTCAATCCTGCTGAGTCCAAACCCTATAACGCTAAATAAACCACCAACTAAGCTCTCCCCTAAGGTATTGGAAATCAGTACTCCGATCAGAATACCGATCACTGCTATGATGCTAACCTTTATGATGTATTGCTTCCGGATATCCAGGGCAGAGAAGCCCATCGCCTTCATATTAGCGATTTGTGCATATTCCCTCGCTATGTTCAATTTTAGGAATAGAACGGTAATCAGTAAGGTGATAAATACCGCAACAGCAATTGCAGCGATTACTACCTGGGATAACGGATCGATGATCATACCAAGAGTCTGTGATAAATACTCCTCCATGGGTAATGCCTTCGCATAGGGAAATTTATCTGCATACTCCTCTGCTTTGTCCTCTACTGATACTCCTTCTGCTGTATCAATCGCATAGGTATATTTCAGCACATCCTTCGCATCATAAGCATATACCATCTTCGCCGTATACCCTCCGTTGGTTACATCCTGGTAGATTCCGCAAATATTGTATTTCCCTTCTGTTCCGTCAATCCTTAAGCGTAAGGTATCACCAACTCCAACCGAATACTTCTTTGCATTCAAGGTGGAAACCCCTATCTCCCCGGCTTCTTTCGCTCCCCTGCCCTCAAGGTAGGACACCTTGTAATCTGTATAGTCCCCACACTCCACCTGCATATCCTGCCAGCCTTCTTCACCATAAGCTTCATAACGGCAGTTTGCATATATCTTAAAGCTGCTGATCTCGCCATCCGACCGAAGATGGCTCATAATCTCCTCATGCTTCTGCTGCAACCCCTCAACTGACTGAAGATTAATCTGAATATCACTGACGGCAGATCCCATGTAGGTAGCAAATTCCGGTGCACATATGGTGTTATATAGGTTAGCCGGTATCAGAAGGATGCAGGTCGCCAGGGTAACTACCAACAGCAGAAGCAGCCATGCCTTTGCCCGGAGGACTAATTCCCTGATACTAAGAAACAGATTGATAGGAAGATGTCGGTTTGCTTCCACGGGAAGAAGCTTTTCCTTGGAGCTTCTTCTCCTGTGCCTCTTACCTTCCGTTTCTCCGGTAACCAGCGCCTGAACCACCGTGATATATTTAAGCTTCTTCAGCACCTTTTTACAGAAATGTATTACAATCATGTGGACGAGGATCACCGCTGCAATCGATATTATAAGATCGAACATCGTCAGCTCCTGTTTTCCATAAGTAAGCTCTATGTCAGCAGTAAGAAATCCATGGAATAAGACAGCTGTCACATATCCTAAGAGACATCCGGTTGCCGATAGGATAATATACTTCGACTTGTATAGCTTCTGAATATCCTTATTGGATAAGCCTATGGCTTTCATCGTACCGATTTCCTTCATCTCATCTTCTACCGTAGCTAATATGGTGAAGCGCAGATTAATAACCGCTATAAAGATCAGAAGGAGGCTTACTAATATAATGAT
>JAEYQV010000106.1 GCA_023409835.1 Bacillota bacterium | reverse complement strand
ACCATGCCCATTCCGTCGTGACCGTCCACTACTGCAGTTGTTGCGGTTTCCCTTAGAATCTCAAAATCTGTGACGGGCTTTTGAATCCCTGCCAGGATACGATCGACATAAATTGCTTTAAAACGGTTACACCCGTGGCTCTCAATTCCTCTGCGGTCGCTCTCCATCAGAACATCCGAACATAGCTCTGCTTCCTCCTGAGGAACCCCAAGCTTTACAAAGGCTGCAGTCATAAAGTCCCCAATCAGTTTCCAGGGAAGATAGGGTCTGGTTTCCATGAATAGTCCTCCTTGATTCATTACTATTTTCTACCATTCTAGCAAAATATTCTGACAATGTACACAGATATATTAAAATGATAGAAATATACTGCAAAAAGTGTTTAATCAAAGCGAGAGGCGAGGTTCTGCAGGGTGTCTCCGTGGACTCGGTAGACGGTCCAGAGCTCCATTGGTGTTGCACCCATCCGGCGGTAGAATTCGATGGAGGGCTCATTCCAATCCAGACAGGCCCATTCCAATCGTTTACAATCCCGTTCCTGCGCCAATCCGGCTAAAAAGGACAGCATCAGAGTTCCTATACCTTTTCCCCTCATCCCGGGCCTGACGAACAGATCCTCCAGGTAGATGCCCGGTTTTCCGAGAAAGGTGGAGAAATTGTGGAAAAACAGGGCGAAAGCTACGGGCTTATTCTGATATTCTCCGATGATAACCTCTGCCCCGTGCTGTTCGAAGATAGACTTCTCAAGGATTTCCGCTGTTGCCACTACTTCCTCGGACATGTTTTCATATTCTGCAAGCTCCTTGATAAACTCCAGAATCAAGGCTGCATCCTTACTCTCTGCAAAACGTATTGTAAAGTCATCTTGTTTCGTCGTATATTTCATGTAATTTCCCTCCGGTTGTAAATGATAGCCGAATAATCAAGCTTCTTATGATATTGCTATACTACTGCTATTCTTAGTATTATAGCATTCCATGAAAGGAGCTGTATATATTGAAATCCACAATATTACAAACGACCGGACCTTGTTTGTTTTTCCGAAAGCTCATATAATATAACAAAGAAAATGTATCAGCTATGGAAAGCTTTTTACAGGGAAATTACTACCTATAAATCATTCTTACATAGAGCTTATAGGTTATGAAGAAAGGCATGGAGATTATTAGTATGAAGATAACGATAGAACATCTAAATGTATTACAGATAGCGGATTCGGGCCAGTGCTTTCGAATGAACCGACTGGAAGAGGGCTGGTTTGGCCTGATAGCCTTCGGGCGATTTCTGAGGCTTAGACAGCCGGAGCCCGGTGTCATTGAGTTAAGCTGTAATGAGGAGGAATACGAGAATATCTGGAGGGACTATTTTGACATAGATTATGATTACGGTAACGTGGTTCAAGGCCTTATTAAGTCAGGGGATGAATTCCTTCAAAAGGCTGCGGAATACGGACCGGGTATCCGTATTCTAAGACAGGAGCCCTTTGAGATGCTGATCAGCTTCATTATCTCCCAGAACAAGAACATTCCTTCTATTAAGACCTGTATTGAGAGGATCTGCGAGAGGTATGGAGACTGTAAGACAGAACCTGTCACCGGCATGACCTATTATGCCTTCCCCTCACCGGAACAGCTTGCAGCTGCCGGGAAGGAGGAGCTGAGAAGCTTAAAGCTTGGTTATCGGGATGAATATATTTTAAGTGCGGCCAGAGCAGTGAATGAGGGGGCAATCGACCTGGAGAAGCTTAAGTGGTGTACCCATGAGGAAGCGGTAAAGGCTCTTAAGACAATCCATGGGGTGGGGGAGAAGGTAGCTAACTGCGTGTCCCTGTATGGATTACACCATATTGAGGCATTTCCGGTCGATGTATGGATTAAGAAAATATTGACTGAGGTGTACCGGGGAGCCTTTCGGGAAGACCGGTACAGCGGATATGCAGGAATTGTCCAGCAATATATGTTTTATTACATAAGAGCTTTGAACCAAACAAAGTAATTTTATCAAATAAAAAAGAAATATTCCTGCCCTGACATGGAATTCATGTACTTCCACAAAGGATAGCTTTCTGAAGCCTTTCTGAAAGAATATCTGTTTAGCACTGCGGAGAAAATAAGGAAGAGAATTATTTTTCTCGATTTTTTGAAAGGTGGGGTAACATGAACAAAGGCAGCAGAGATAATCGGAGCCTTGAAAATGAACGCCGGGTAGACCACTTATGCAATCTGGTGGAGAAGCAGACCCGGACAGAACGTCATCTGGAGGAGCACTCCGACATTTCCTCCTCTCCCAGTAATATTGAGCATGCGAAGGAAGTACAGAAGGAACGTGAGCAGGAGATCGGTAATCTGAAGGACATCCTCGCCCATGGGGAAAACGCGAGAGATAGACAGCTGGAAAACACCCGGAAGAGATTCCTGTATGCGGAAGGCTATCTAAACCATAATGCGGATCATATGGAGGAACAAGCCTTTATAAATGCAAAGGAAAGACAAAAGCACCGGATGGAACAGATGGATCAAATGAAATAATGAAAAGGGCATCGGACAGGGAAAGCACACCTGTCCTATTTCTTTTCCATTCATGAGAGTGTGTCCGGCGAAGCGATACACACCGGCCGAAACGATTTTATCGTTTCCTCTTGTAGGAATACCTATTCTCAAATAAAGCGAACAAGGTAATCTCTCTATGCCCGTAAACGGACTGTTTCTCCAATCTTATTTACCAGCTCTTCCGGTTCTGTATATTCATTCACAATAAATCTGCTGATTTGTTTCATTGAATCCCCTCGTCTTTCTGTTATTATGACTGTATGAACAATTCATGTATTATATCCTTATTATTGAATCCTTTCGGACATAATCTGTATGTCGCATCGTATCACAACCTTTCTAAAGAAGCATAATAAAAAACCACATAAGGATTATGGATAACATAATTACCGATGTGGTTTCAATGGGGCAGAACACCTGCCGACTTATTCTAATTACGGAGGTATGTGTTACAGGATCCGAATTTGATATATAAGAAGCTCCACATAGGCACAAGACTATAAGCGCTTGCACCTATGATTAATTCATAGCCGCAAGCGCTGTCAATCGTCGTCCCTATCTGTGAATTTGTTGACAGAAATCAGCATGACAAAACCCGCTTTCAAAATTTTTTATTAGATTAGCATAGATTTCCTAAACTGTCAAATGTATTATTCTATACAAATCCGGTAGCATCTTAATTTCATTAGCCGGAGGTATTGTTTTCAGCTGAGGAATCTCTTATAATCGGGAAATATATAGAATGTATATAGCCCCAGCTTTTCTGATTACTGTATAGTATGATATAAATACAGGCAAAATGGATAAAGACGGAAGCATTATTATAAATTTTAAATGATATAAGGTTATGATTTTATTCGATGGAGGTACGGATTAATGACAAATGTAAAGGAAAAATGGGCACTGATTACCGGAGCCAGCAGAGGTGTCGGTTATCAGATAGCGATTTTTATGGCTCGTCATGGCTGTAATCTGGTGCTTCACTCCAGATGCATCTCCCATACGGAGAAGGTGTTGGAGGAAGTGAAGGCTCTGGGAGTGAAGGCTTATTCGGTACAGGCTGAGCTTTCCGATCTTACTGCGGTTAACCGTATGCTGGATGAGTTGGAAGAGAAGGATATTCATATCGATATATTATTCAATGATGCGGCAGTCCAAATTGCATACCGTCATGAATATTTCAAGACACCGGCGGAGGATTTTACCCAGAGCTTTATGATCAATACGGTTGCTCCGGCGATGATCTGTTACCGTCTCATCCCTAGGATGGTGAAGAAGGGCTTCGGAAGAGTCATTAACACAACAAGCGGCATCCAAAATGAACCGGAGCAGGCAGGTTATTCTGCCAGCAAGGCGGCTCTGGACAAATTCACGAAGGATCTTGGCTCAAGGCTGGAGGGGACAAATGTTATGGTAAATCTGGCGGATCCCGGCTGGTGCAGAACAGATCTTGGAGGACCCCATGCGCCAAATTCTGTGGAGAGCTGCATTCCGGGGATTGTAGTCGGTGCATTTTTGGATGATAAGAAGAGCGGACGTATTCTTCCTGCCCAGGAATTTGCCGGAATGACACTGGAGGAAGCGGTTATGAAGGCCGCTACACTGTAGTCAGAGATTAAATAAACCGGAGCGAGTATCGTATCAACAATATAGGCTGATGGGATAACCGCTCCGGTCTTCCTTATTCTGTATTAGGGAAACGAAATATTATGGATTGATTATTTTGCCAAATGGTCTTGATATCTTCAAGCCATCCTCAAGGAACCTTATACTCTTAAAAGAAGGATTTGTTCCTCATCAGCAGGTGCTTCCATATGATCAGAAGCCTTCCTTGCGCCGTCTATGTCTTAAGGCGTGGCGCTTCTTAGCTGCTTCCCATTCAGCCCGCTCGCTTTCCGTCTCCAGAAGCAGGCGCGGAACCTCCGTCGGATTGCCGTTCTCATCCAAAGCGACCAGAACAAGATAAGCTCGGTTTACCACCTTACGGATTCCTTTCAGGTCCTCCACATAAGTATCTACCCGAACCTCCATAGAGGTATGGCCCACATAAGTGATTTTACCGATCAATACCAGGGTATTATTGATAAATGCGCCTGCCTTAAACTGCAGATTATCTATGGCGGCGGTCGTTACGTTATTACCGGAATGCCGCCTTGCTACAACGGCTGCCACTACGTCGATCCACTCCACCAGCTGCCCGCCGAAAAGGCGGTCTTGTCCGTTTATATGAGCAGGCATTAAGATCTGAACCTGCTCCGTAATTGAATCTAAAACCCGTTTTGCTTCCATCATAGGAATCCTTTCGTAACACTGTATATTTAGATTATGAATGCTTCAAGGTAACATTATTTTATACCTTTCCCATGGAATACGCAAGGAATACCTTCTGGTACCAGCTGATAGGAATATGTTGAATTAGTATAAAAGGAGCCTATTGAAAATACATATATTGGCCAATTCAGAAAAATTTTATAAATAACTTTTCAAAAAGTTATTATATGGTATAATATATGAAGCATGCATACAGAGAAGCTCAGGATGGAAGCTTTCCCAAAGTGTAATCCTATTATTAAGTATACAAGGCCAGCCGGGTCAATCTGTCATGAAAATTAATGAAACGAAAGGAATGATAAGAAGATGGCATTAGTAACAACAAAAGAAATGTTTCAGAAGGCATATGCAGGTGGCTATGCGATTGGTGCTTTTAACGTAAACAATATGGAAATCGTTCAGGGAATCACGGAAGCAGCAAAGGAAGAGAACGCTCCGGTTATCCTACAGGTTTCTGCAGGTGCCAGAAAATATGCGAAGCATAATTATCTTGTAAAGTTAGTTGAAGCTGCTCTGTTAGATACAGATCTTCCTATTGCACTTCACCTTGATCACGGCGAGGATTTTGAAATCTGTAAATCCTGTATCGACGGTGGCTTTACCTCCGTTATGATTGATGGCTCCAAGCACAGCTTTGAAGATAATATAGCGTTAACCAAGAAGGTAGTAGAATACGCTCATGCTCATGGTTGCGTGGTAGAAGGCGAATTAGGTAAGTTGGCAGGTGTTGAGGATGATGTTAATGTGTCTGCTGCAGACGCTTCTTACACCAGACCGGAAGAAGTAGAAGAATTCGTAACCCGTACCGGTGTTGACTCCCTGGCGATTGCAATCGGAACCAGCCATGGTGCATTCAAATTCAAGCCCGGCCAGAAACCTCAGCTTCGTTTTGACATTCTCGAGGAAGTAGGTAAGAGACTGCCTAATTTCCCGATCGTTTTACACGGCGCCTCCTCTGTTTCCCAGGATTATGTTAATATTATCCGTAACAACGGCGGTAAGTTGGACGATGCGATCGGTATTCCCGAGGATATGTTAAGACAGGCAGCGAAGATGGCTGTATGTAAGATTAACATTGACTCTGATTTAAGACTTGCATTTACTGCAGGGGTAAGAGAGCATATCATGAATAACCCGAGCCACTTCGATCCCAGACAATACCTTGCTCCGGGCAGAGATTTCGTAAAGGCTCTTGTTAAGCATAAGATTACTGAAGTGCTTGGCTGTTCAGGTGCTGCGAAGTAATTGAAAGATCCCTTTCACTTAAGAGGGCTTGCATAAGTTACATTATATGAATCGGGGTAGTATCATCCTTATCCCGGAGAATGAATTCCTGCATTAGGTTACGTGTTCCTTAACTCATAGAACACTTTGCCTATGCTTTCGCAGGAAACCTCTCCGTGGACAACGATGACACTACCCCCTTTTTAATTAGCGGTTGGCTGCCACAGACAGATATATCGGTTATTAGGCTATAGCTATATAGCCCATCCATAGATTAACTAGGGAAGAAGAGCAGTCGGGGGTCATTCCCGACTGATGGTAGTCAATTGATGATAAATCTGCCGGTTTAGCTCGGAGTCTCGCGTGCCAAACAAGTAATGATGTCCTGTATTGGTTGTTATGAATAGAAAAGGTGCATCCTTGGGATCAAGGCAGACCTTCATACTGCCAATCTCACTGGCGGTGAAATTGCCCTTCAACAGGTTTTCCATGCCCGTACCGAAGGTACGTACCATATTCTTAGGCAATTCCTCAAGCAGCTGTATATCAGCGATATCCTCATAGGGTATCGTATACTCCGTACGGCCATGGGTGGAAACAACCGCGTTTTCTAAAAGCTCAAGGCCAATCGGTTGTGAACCGACACTGGAGATCAATGTACCTGTAAATGGCATAGCTAGGAGAAGCAGCAGAGTAAATCCCATGATTATTTTTCCTGAGGTCTTGGCAAGATTAAGAGTGGAATTGGTTCCGACACGGCTGTTTATCATAAGGTGGCTATCGTGTGGATTGTAGTATATTACCCCGCCGATCCACTTATCATCATCGTCAACATACCAGGCTTTACCGCTATCTGCTGTTAATCGCTCCTGAATTTTTCTCGTGTTAAACTCAATCTTGATGGCTGCTGTGGTGATTACAAAGGTAATAGCGATGATTGCAATAATACTCCATATCGGTGAATAGCGGGTTAAGTATGTGAATAGACTGATAGCGGCAAAGCTATAGGCGCAGATGAGCCACATTTTACCCCAATTGTGACGTCGTACCTGAGTTAAGACTCGGGACAAGTCTGCATTCTCATCGATTGTCTCCGATTTGTTCCGGTAAAGGTAACGATAGCAAAACCAAAAAAGTACCGTAGTTATCGTATAAGTAGCATACAATATCCAGAAGGTTTTATCCCAAAGTAAAGGCAGTAAGCTTAAAGCGACAGTGGGAAGAAAAAACCATGGGGATAACCACTGATCGGAAGGAAGCACGGTGGTATCCACCCGGAGGAGTTTGTTTTCATTATGCTTCCAGCCTCTGCTGGCTTTCAGCTTCTTAAGGGAACTGTTGCATATTACATAGGGGACATAGGGCAACACGATGCAGAGATCAACCCAAAGACACCATATAGTAATCATAATACTGAATTTTCTAATGAAAAAGCATGGAACTGCAACAACTACAAGTGCGATACAGATCCATTTCAGTCTTTTTTTAAAATGGTCCAGCGCTGATATCACCTGCTCGTCATCATGAGCCTCATAGGGTAATGTAACGCCCACCACGATGTTTTTCTTAAATTTAGACTCATTTACGAGCATATAATAGAGAATCGGCGAAAGCCAAATGATACTAGCCCACAGAATGATCGATAGAATCACTTTAATCCCTCCTTATAAAGTTTTTTGCATAAATTTAATACATCCTCTTGATTCATACCGGCTAATCGAAGCTCCGAGATGGTAAGCCGTAGTGAGTCTATGATTTCCTTTGGTATGGTAAGCTCCGCCTGGCGTGGGGAAATGATCGCACCACTTCGACGATCCGTATTGATATAGCCCTCTTGCTTCAATAGCTGATAAGCCTTGCTTACTGTCATCATATTGATGCCACTTTCATCCGCCAACGCCCGGATTGTGGGCAGTCGGTCTCCCGGAAGTAATCTTCCTTCTGCAATTGAGATTACCACTTGATTCCGAAGCTGTAGATAGAGAGGAATACTACTGTTGAAATCGAACGTCATAAGCATGGAATATCCTCCTTTCGTTTGCATTATTAATTATAATGCAAATAATGCAAAATGTAAATAGGTTAATGTAAGCAGCCAACCTTTTCATGAATAAAAATGGAAACAACGCACTTGCAGGCGTTGTTTCCAACTGGGTATCATATAATAGAAAGGCAACCTTCGTTCGACGATCTGTATATACTGCTTGAATAATCGAATCATCTCCCAAGCAATTACGAGTCTGTTTCCCCTATGGCTTAATCCTTTCGGATTAAATCGACAAGTTCAGTGGGGTGGAGCGGGCCGCTAAATATGAAGCCTTGAACGATATCGCAATGCTGTGCTTTTAACAGGGCCAACTGATTCTCGTGTTCTACACCCTCGGCTACGACCTGGATGTTAAGGCTGTGAGCCAGCTGGATGATGGATTTGGCGATGCTGGAATCCTTTTCATTGATACAGATATTATCGATGAAGGACTTATCTATCTTTAAGATATTAATGGGTAGCTTTGTCAGGTAATTCAAGGAGGAATAACCGGTACCGAAGTCATCCAGGGAGATACCGACACCGATCTCCTGAAGTGAGGTCAATAGGGTAGTAGCGTCCATAATGGAAGAAACCAGTGTACTTTCTGTAATCTCCAGCTCCAGATATTCCGGTGGAAGCTGTGTTTCCGTCAAAATGTCCGAAAGCATTGTTGTAAAGCCGGGTCGATTGATTTGCACGGAGGATATATTAACAGATACCGGTCTGGGACTGATACCGCTGTCAATTAGGCGTTTATTGAAGATACAGGCTTCTCTGAGAAGCCAAGAGCTCAATTCTGTAATCAGACCGCTTTCCTCTGCAATCGGAATGAATTCCTCCGGAGTCAGGGAACCGAGCCGATCACTGCGGATCCTCATCAATGCTTCAAATCCGGCTACGGTATTCGTCTCAAGTTCAAACAACGGCTGATACTGGATATAAACATCCCGGTTATCAATGGCATTACGGAGTACCTCAATAATCATGGTATTTCGATTCAGCTCATCCTCCATTTTTGCATCAAACATGGTAAACTTATTTTTACCGGTGTCCTTAGACTTATACATAGCGATATCAGCATTTTTAATTAATGCGTTCGGTGAAAGGCCATTCTGCGGATATACCGCTATTCCGATACTCATGGAAACATAAACAATCTCTCCGTTTAAGTCCAGAGGATTACGGAAGCGTTCTATCATTCCGGCGGCAAAGTCAACTGCTTCTTCCTGAGAGGCGATTCCTTCCTTGAAAATCAGGAATTCATCTCCCCCGGCTCTGGCCAGCATTCCGTTTTCTCCTATGATTGTGGATAAGATCTGAGCGGTTCTAATCAGAAGGGTATCTCCGTATTCATGCCCCAGCGTATCATTTACGGTTTTGAAATTATCCAGATCCACAAAGTATACAGCGTGTGATTTCCTGGCGGAAGGAGAGGACACCAGGGCGGCATTGACATAATCCAGAAATGCCAGTTTGTTCGGTAGATTTGTCAAGGTGTCATGATAAGCCAGATATTCGATATGATCGTAATTCGTTCTGAGCTGTTCTTCGTTGGACAACAGCTCCTCATGCATGGAAGCCAAATCCTCATAATTGGTTTTTATGATATGAAGCATTTTATTAAAATTTTTGGATAGTTCACCGAGCTCATTGTTACTTTTGATATTGGATTGGACATTTAGGTCACCGTCCGAAGCAATACGCATTGCATCCCTCAAGGCGATAATCGGTGCGGTGATTCTCTTCGTCAGAGAATGGGCGAATATCACAATGATAATTAGCAGGATGGCACAGATAAAAATCAGAAGCGTCAGAATAATACTGGTAACCGATTGAAGCTCGGAAAGATCCTGCTTTACAACTAATACCCAGTCTAAATTGGGAATAATACAATAACCATTTGCAAGGTCCTTATCCTTATAATAATATTCAAAGGTCCCGCTGGTAGCAATCTGCCCTTTATTATAGCGGCTGATCAAATCAGCAACCCGTTCTACGTTAATTTTGGTTCCAACCAGTGTCCTGTCAGGGTGATAGAGAATATAGCCATCCCTATCCAGCAGGATACAATAGCCCGTCGTCCCTATGGAGACGGAGTCAAGAAATTCGTTAAAATAGGATAAGCTTAAGGTACTTACAATATAACCGATGATACTTTCGGAATTGGAGCCGGAATCGAAGACGGGAGTCCCCAGTTCGATGGAGCAGACCGTATGATCGCCCTTCTGATATTGTTGAACGCCGTTTACTCCTACAGCAAACTTTTTCGTTGCGTACAGGTAAGAGAGGGTCAGGTCGGTGCTGGCATCCTTGCCGATATTGGACGGTTCGGAGCAGGCAATTACCTTCTTATCAGCACTATATAAGGTGATCATCTCACAGGAATTATAGCTGCTTTGACGTTTCTTTAATAAAGTGTTTGCGGATTGTGCGGAGACCGGGCCGGATTGATTACTGAGCTTTGCCAATCCCTGAAGTTCCTCCTGGATCGATAATAAGGAAAGCTCTGTGCGCTGGGTTTCAATCATGGCTTCGAGACCATTCCGATTAGTCTCGGCGATCTTCTTCAGACTATCGGTCTGGACATCAATCAGTCTGTGCGTAATGAGTCCATGGGCAACGATGGACACGATCACTACCGGTATGATGGATGATATTATCAATAGAATACGCAAAGACTTCTTGATGGACATAACCGCAACCCCCCAGTCTCAGTTATAGGTGATATAGAAACACACTAATGACATTCTACCAATTATGCCAAAATAATGCAATAAATTTCTGATCATAGCGATTTAAAATTACAATAATTTACTTGTGCTGCCAGTTCCTCCATTTCATTGAATTTTTAGTTGAAAATAAAGGATTTTAAGGGTATACTTGTAGTGCTACTATTTTGGCATTCGGTGATAATATAAGAAAAAGGATATGTTTTGAAACAAGGAGATGAACATTAAGAAAGCAGGCTGAATGAATGTACAGATTAATTGAACAGGACGGAGCTGCCAAAAGTGGAGAGTTTATTACCGTACATGGAACAATACAGACACCGGTATTTATGAACGTCGGTACAGTAGCTGCCATCAAGGGTGCGGTATCCACGATGGATCTTAATACGATCGGAACACAGGTGGAATTGTCGAATACCTATCATTTGCATGTCAGACCCGGTGATAAAATTGTAAAACAAATGGGCGGACTTCATAAATTCATGGTATGGGATAAGCCTATTCTGACAGACTCCGGCGGCTTCCAGGTATTTTCCCTGTCAAGCTTACGTAAAATAAAGGAGGAGGGAGTTTACTTCAACTCCCATATTGATGGAAGAAAGATCTTCATGGGACCGGAGGAGAGCATGCAGATCCAGTCGAACCTGGCTTCTACAATTGCTATGGCCTTCGATGAGTGCCCGCCTCACCCTGCAACCAGGGAATATATGCAGGCTTCCGTGGATCGGACGACCCGGTGGCTGAAGCGCTGCCAGCTCGAAATGAAGCGACTGAACGAGCTGGAGGATACGATCAATAAGAGTCAGATGCTCTTTGGTATCAATCAGGGAGGCACCTATGAGGACATCCGGATTGAGCATGCGAAGAGGATTACAGAGCTGGAGCTTGACGGCTATGCCTTGGGTGGACTTGCGGTCGGAGAAAGCCATAGTGAGATGTATCGAATCATAGAAGAGACCGTCCCTTACCTCCCCCTTAACAAGCCGGTCTATCTGATGGGGGTTGGAACTCCTGCTAATATTTTGGAGGCAGTGGATCGAGGAGTTGATTTCTTCGACTGTGTATATCCTTCACGGAATGGAAGACATGGACATGCTTATACGAATGAAGGTAAAATGAACCTGATGAATGCAAGGTATGAATTGGATGACCGGCCGATTGAAGAAGGCTGTCAATGTCCGGCCTGCTTACACTATAGCAGAGCTTATATCCGGCATCTGCTTAAGGCGAAGGAAATGCTCGGTATGAGATTGCTTGTGCTTCACAATCTTTATTTCTATAACCACATGATGGAGGAAATCAGGGAGGCAATCAGGGCAAAGCGGTACAAGGAATATAAGAAGCAAAAGCTCGATGGATTTCAAAAGAGCAATGATTAATAAAACAAAAACTTAGGAGGTTTATTAATGAATAACTTTATGCTTTTAACAGGAAATGAAACGGCAGCAACATCAGGAGGATGGTTTGTACTGATTCTGCAGATTGGTGCTCTTGGACTTATCATGTATTTTATGCTGATCCGTCCTCAGAAGAAACAACAGAAGAAGATGCAGGCAATGCTGACTACCATTGCTGCCGGGGACAGTGTACTGACCTCAAGCGGTTTCTATGGAGTTGTAATCGATGTTATGGATGAGGTTGTAATTGTAGAGTTCGGTAACAACAAGAATTGCCGTATCCCGATGAAGAAGAACGCCATCGTAGAGATTGAGAAACCCAACACGGAGAAAAACGCGTAATCGGATACTAGATATGCCCGCCGTTAAGGAGTTTGTAGCTGTCACAGGACTTTCTCCATAGGGTATTTTGACCCTATGGCAGTAAGCCCCCGTGACAGCTTTTTACGTTCTGACGGCGGGCAACGAACAGAGTGAATTACAAAGATGTTATATTACAGACTGATTGTATCCCATGATAGTCTCTTCATATCGACGAATTAACATCCGAAGTAAACATAAATATTTAATGCTACCGGTTATGATTGTAATTAAGCCTATCACTTTACAAAGACAGTCGCCGGGACCTTGGCACTGCAGAGTCAAAACTGTTTTTCGTAACCGACCATCCGAAAGAAACTGTCCGATGGCAGATTGACAGGAGGCTTTATCCTGTCATAGCTGCCACGGTCAGTTTCGAACGGATGTAGGAGGTTCCGAAAAACATTGACCTGTAGTGCAAGGCCCCGGTGACGTCCCCTTTATATATGCACACATAGCATTCGTAAGCCTTAACCTTCGTTGAATTCCATAAACACTCCAGCTTCTGACATTATCCCCCCGGAAGAATTCTATACCAGTTCGATTTTATACTTCTCCAACCAGTAGTTGACCTGCAGAAGATATGCGATCAGCTGTGGCCCTGCCATCAGCTGCCCATACCAGGGTTTACCGTAATCAGAGGGGGAGGCAAGAAAGCGATCAATCTTTTTTCTGTCGACTAAGGGATGGATCGGTGCGTTTGAATTGTCCAGGACCTCGAGTAAACGATTACCTAACAGTTTCTCATATTCAGGATGATAAGTTTTAGGATAAGGACTCTTTTTGCGGAACAGGATTTCATCCGGAATTAACCCTTTGCCGGCATCCCGCAATAATCCCTTCACCACTCCGTTCGGAGCCTTCATCTCCCAGGGGACATTCCAGATATATTCTACAATACGATGGTCTGCGAACGGTACTCGGGCCTCCAAACCGGAATACATACTGCAGCGGTCCATCCGGTCCAGCAGAGTTGCCATGAACCACTTCAGGTTCAGATAAGCGATTTCCCTGCGGCGAGCCTCTGTTCTGCCTTCTCCCGTAAGCTGCGGTGTCTCGGCGATGGATTTGTCATAAGCAGCCTGTGCATATCCCTCCAGATCTACGGTTGATAGGAAGTCGTCAGATAACAGAAGCTTTCTGGTCTCCAGATTCATCGACCAGGGGAAGCTGTGGGCAGACATGATTTCCGGGTTATGGAACCAGGGATAGCCGCCGAAGATCTCATCCGCACATTCACCGGTTAAGGCAACCCGGTTTCTCTTAGCAACGATACTGCAGAAATGTAACAGAGAGGACTCCACATCCGCCATATTGGGCAGGTCCCGGGAGTCTACTGCCTGATACAATTTATCGGCCAGATCGTCATTATTGCATTCCAGATAAGTATGCTTGCTGCCGACAGCCTCAACCATGATGTCGACATAGGGGCGATCCTGTGAAGGTTGGAAGGAATTGGATTTAAAATGCTTCGAATTATCCTCAAAGTCAAAGGAGTAGGTCTCGATCTGTTTTCCGATTTTCTTAAGCTCCTTTGCGCAGATCGCCGTAACGAGGCTGCTGTCCACGCCTCCGGACAGGAAGGTGCAGATGGGAATATCAGAAATCATTTGCCGTTTCACTGAGTCATATAATAGGAAGGAAGTACGTTCGACAGTATCCTCATAGGAGTCGGTATGGGGGCTGCTGATCAGGGCCCAGTAGGGAAGTTCCCGGATACCGTTCTTATCGTATCGAAGATAGTTTCCCGGCAGTACCTCCTTCACACCCTGAAAGACACCGGACCCATAGGTTTTAGCCGGCCCCAGTGCAAATATCTCACATAACCCGGTGGAATCCACCCGGGGCTTAATTCCGGGAAACTCGAATAAAGCTTTGATTTCCGATGCAAAGACAAGAGTATCCTGGCAGACGGTATAGAACAGCGGCTTAATTCCAAGCCGGTCCCGAAACAGAAGCAGAGCACCGTCATTATCATCCCAGATAGCAAAGGAGAAGATCCCATTCAGCTCCTTTACAAAATCACAGCCGAAGGCCATATACCCGGTCAGGATTACCTCGGTGTCCGTATTGGTTTTAAAGGTATAGCCCATACGGATCAGATTATCCCTTAATTCCGCCGTATTATAGATTTCGCCATTATAGACGATGGTGTAGGAGACTCCGAATTTGTATTTTGTGATTGGCTGATGTCCGCGATTCAAATCAATTATGGATAGCCTGGTATGAGCAAATCCAATCTGCGGGAACAGAAAATCCCCTTCATCATCCGGCCCTCTATGGGACAGGGCACACTTCATTTTGTCCAGTATTGCATGCCACTTCGTCTGCTCCTTCGTATAGTCCGCATTCATATTGCTGAAACCGGCTATTCCGCACATGATAACCTCCATTCTGCCAATAACCCGCGAATTTGGGCGGCAGCACAATGTTTGCAAAGATAAAAGGTGCTCCGATATCCTAAAAAAGAATTCGTAAGCACCCTTGCTTTTCATATTTGAATATAATAGTTATGAGAGACTGGGCTGCTGATCGATTTCATTTCTGCTATTTGGGACTTAAGATGATCGGCTGGAGCTGCCTACCCTGCAATGCCTCTGTCAGGGAGGGAAGTATAAGGCCGAAATCAGCTACCATGGAATTGGGTTTCATTTTATAGTTATCCTGGCTGAAGGGAACAAAGAACAGATTTTTCGAATTCATCAGCAAGCCGATATTCTTCATATTTGCGCCCAGAGCATCATTGGTGGATACGGCGATAACGACCGGTTTACTGTTCCTTAAATGCCCCTTTGCTGCCATTAAGACCGGCGAATCCGTAATACCGCAGGCAAGCTTAGCCAGGGTGTTGCCGGTGCAGGGAGCTATGAGAAGGACGTCAAGCAGGTTGCTCGGTCCGAATTTTTCTGCTTCTACAATGGTTGTAACCGGTGCTCTTCCGGTGATTTTTTCTGCCCGTGCAAGAAAGTCAGCAGCCTTTCCGAAACGGGTGTCCAGGGAACCGGAGCGTTCCGAAAAAATAGTATATACATTGGCTTCTTCCGAAATCAGATGTTCAATCTCGGGGAAAACTCTATCATAAGTGCAAAATGATCCGGTGAAAGCGAAGCCTACGTTTTTTTTGCTTAGGGTCATTTAATCACTTCTTTCTTTTAGATAAGTAATAATTTCAGTAACAAGAATATCAGAAGATGTCTTGGGAGCTACTTTGCCCGGAAGACCCAGACATAGCTTTGCATTCAGTTTAAGTGTTGCAGCATAATCAAAATCAATGCCTCCCGGAGCAGAAGAAATATCGATTAGGACCGCATGGGGATCTACCAGATTCAAGCAATCCTTATCCATGATAAAGGAGGGGACGGTATTAAATATGAATTGAAAAGAGGGCAGGATGCATTTCATGTTGGAAAGCTGGATAGCATTATGACCTGCTGCGGTCGCATAGGCCAGGGCCTCCCTGTTTCTGGCGGCTACTGTAACATAAGCATCCAGTGCTCTGAGCTTCTGGGCTAGTACCTTTGCGCAGCGTCCATAACCGAGCACCAGACAATTGCTCCCATGAAGATTTATGTCACTGCTGCGGACTGCTTCCATGATGGTTCCTTCTGCAGTGGCGATTGCATTCATAATAACGATTCGCTCATCCTTCATTAAATCATAATAAGGAATATGCTTTATTTTGCAGAGGTCGGTCAGAGGAGAGGGAATATCCCCGCCTACCAGGATATGGGTTTCCCGTAACAGATATGCGGCATGTGCAATAGTAAGATCCTGAGGGGTATTCTTTGAATTTATCGTAATCTGGTCTCGGGACATTGGTATCGGACCGATCAGTATCGTACTATTTTCAAATAATTCACTTAAGGTATGCGCAGTTCCATAATTTTTAGAATAGGCTACAGCCTGTGAATCTAAGTAATTATTCAGCTGATCGGCCAAATGATACGTTGCAACACGGAAACCTTTGGACAGGAAGGCTGAAGCCATATATACCTGGCGAAGGTCGCCGCCGAAAATACCGATATCAAACAGAGAGGACATAATAACCTCCTAAGACTGTGCGTCAGGCTTTCATAGAGTGGTTATGCCATATTATATGATTTGGAGGTTAATTTGTGATAGTAAAACAAGTGGGAAGAAACACAAGTATAATTAAAACAGGAAATGAATAATTATTAATAATAGTAATTTTCTTGACTATTTTATTGATTTGTATTATGATTGTAGCATCATTATATACTAAGGAAGTATATTACTAATATACTTCCTTTTTGTATAGAAAAAGGAGGAGATTTTAATTTATGAAAATTAAGAAACTGCTTGCCGTTGTCTTAGTTGCTACAATGTCCGTTTCGATGTTGACAGCTTGCGGCACAAAGAAAAAAGATGCTGGGGGCTCTGAAGACAGAAGCTTATACCCCGGCACACCTGCTGCTAATGAAATCACAGTTAATATCGCATCTGAGCCCCCGGAAATGAGCTCCATCACCATGACAGATTCTACATCCTTTACAGTTCTTCGTCATATTATTGAGAATCTGATGATGTTAGACGAGAATGACCAGCCTATCCCCGGTGTTGCTAAAGATTATAAGGTTAGCGATGACAAGCTTACATATACCTTCAATCTTCGTGAAGATATGAAGTGGAGTAATGGTGAGCCGGTAACCGCTAAAGACTTTATTTTTGCATGGACAGCTCTTCTTGATCCTGCATATGCTGCAGAGTATGCATCCTTCGGATTCGTATTCAAGAACGGAAGTAAGTTCTACAATGGCGAGGTTGGTGCAGAGGAACTTGGTTTCAAGGCACTTTCCGATTATCAGTTAGAGATAACCTTAGAGAACCCTACAGAGTATTTCCTCTCCCAGTTAGCTTTCGGTGTATTCGCACCTGTTAACGAGAAGGCATACAAAGAGTTTGGCGAAGCTTATGGTACCGACGCTGACAAGATGGCTTATAACGGACCGTTCAAGATGACTTCTTGGGAACATGAGAGCAAGATCGTTCTTGAAAAGAACCAGGATTATCCTGATAAGGACAAGATATCTCTTGACAAGATTACAATGGTTATGATTAAAGATACCAATGCTGCATTGAATGCCTTCAAAGCTGGTGAAGTTGACATTATCGGTGTTAACGGCGATCAGGCAAAGGGCTTAAGAGCAGAGAATTATCCCGTAAGTGTATATGATGATGGTGCTGCTGCTTACTTAGAGTTTAACCATGTTGATCCGATGCTGAAGAATAAGAATCTTCGTAAAGCAATTATCAATGCAATTGATAAGCAGGCATTCGTAGATTCCATCATTAAGAATACTTCAAAGCCGGCTACCTCCTTTACTCCTCCGATCATTAAGATCAACGGAAAGAGCTTCCAGGGTGAGGTTGGTGAACTTCAGCCTGTATTTGACAAGGCTAAGGCAGAAGAGTATCTGAAGAAAGCAAAAGAAGAATTAGGAGTAGACACCATTAAGCTTACTATGATTAGTGATGATGGTGATACAGCAGTTAAATATGCATCCTTCGTACAGGAGCAGTTAAAGACTAATCTCGGTATTGAAATTGAAGTGGAATCTATGCCTTTCAAGAGCAGAATTGAAAGAATGCAGAATGAAGACTTCTCCATGGTAATGGCATTATGGGGTCCTGACTATAATGATCCTATGACCTTCCTGGATCTGTATGAGTCCACCAACGGTAATAACCACTCAAGCTTTGCTAACGCTGAGTATGACAAATTAGTAGCAGATGTTCGTAAAGAGCTTGATCCGAATAAGCGTCTGGAGTTATTCAAACAGATGGAGAAGATTATCATCGAAGAGCTTCCGATCGGACCTATCTACTGGAGATCCAGAGAGTATGTTTACAGCGGAAAGATTGTCTCCGGTGTAACAAGAACCGCATTCCAGGATATGAACTACAGATATATCAAATTAGCAAAATAATTTTTGTATTTAGCAGAATCATCAAAAGTGGTGCGGGCTGTACTATAGCAACCCGCACTACACTTTTGTTTAGATGCATTCCCCAGAAATCCCCTCGAAAAAAATCGAAAAAAAGCACGACAGATGTGTTATTATATAGTATAATATAACGGTATTTACAGTGAAGGACATTGAGCTTATACGGATAGAATTGCCATCCTATATTACTTTTGATTATTATAGCCTGGCGCTTTAAGAGTTTAAACTATTGCATTGCCAGTAAAATACAAAAGCAATATAGGATATCAATTCTTAAGACGTAAGCGCTTATATGTTCCATTAGAAAAATAAAATGATAGAAAGGAGGAAAGCATGTGGTTAAATATATTGTTAAACGGTTGTTTTATGCGTTTCTAACCTTACTCGCACTAGTGGCTTTAACTTTTTTCATGATGCGTATGCTTCCCGGTGATCCCTTTGTTGGTGAGAAAGCGATTCCCAAGGAAACAATGGCTGCATTAAATGCAAAATATGGACTGGATAAGCCTGTAATGACTCAGTTTATTATGTATGTTAAGAATGTTTTCCGGGGAGATCTTGGTCTTTCCATGCATTATAACAATCGTCCCGTAACAGATATAATTGCACAAGCATTTCCATATTCTTTTGATTTGGGTATCAGATCACTAATTTTTGCTACAATCATGGGGGTATTACTCGGTATTGTAGCGGCAGTAAAGAGAGGCACAAAATGGGATACCATTTCGATGCTTATAGCGATTATCGGCGTATCCGTGCCGGGCTTTATCGTAGGTTCCCTGCTGCAGTATTTCTTAGGATTAAAGCTGTTCCAGTTAACGGGACTGAGAATCTTCCCGATTACGGGCTGGAGCACCTTCTCCAGCAAGATTCTTCCTGCCTTTGCTCTAAGCTTCGGCTCTCTGGCTACGATCTCTAGATTAATGAGAACCAGTATGCTGGACGTCCTTGGGCAGGATTATATTAAGACAGCGAAATCAAAAGGGCTGTCACAGAAGAAGATTATCTGGAAGCATGCTGTTCGTAATGCCATAATGCCGGTTATTACCGTATTAGGACCCATTGCCGCAGCTGTACTGACAGGTGCTTTTGTTGTTGAAAACATATTCTCCATACCCGGTATGGGAAAATTCTTCGTGCTTAGTATTCAGGTACAGGATTACACGATGATTTCCGGAATAACATTATTCTATGGTGCATTCCTGGTTATCGCTAATCTGATCGTGGACATTGCCTATGGTTTCATCGACCCTCGGGTTAAGCTAACGGATATAAAGGAGTGATAACTATGGAGAAGATAGAGAAGAGCCGTTTTGAGTGGGTTGGAGCCAATGCTCAGGAAAGTGAGAGCATTTCTAGGCCGAGTACCAGCTATTGGAAGGATGCGATGCATCGTTTAAAGAAGAATAAGGCTGCAATGATCTGCTTAGTGATTATTTGCATAATTGCAGCAATGTCTATTATTGTTCCGTTTATATCACCCTACACCATCAGTGAACAGCATTATGCTCATACAGATGCAGGTATGTTTTTCAAGGATCCGACCGATGGACATATGCATATATTCGGTACCGATACCTTAGGCCGTGATATTTTCACAAGATTATGGGCAGGAGGTAGAGTTTCCTTATTCATTTCAATTACCGCTGTATTTGTAAACTTCATCATTGGAATTATTTATGGTGGTATCTCCGGATATAAGGGAGGTGCAGTAGATAATATTATGATGAGAATCATTGAAGTTATCAATGGTATTCCTTATCTGATTATCATTATCTTATTAATGATGGTACTGAAGCAGGGTGTAGGCACCATGGTTATTGCCTATGCAACGGTTGGATGGACCGGTATGGCCCGATTGGTACGAGGTCAGATTATGAGCTTAAAGCAGCAGGATTACATTACCGCTGCGAAGGTCATGGGAGCGAAGTCTTCCAGAATTATTTTTAGGCATTTAATACCGAACACATTAAGCGTTGTTATCGTAAATATTACATTAGCAATTCCTTCAGCAATTTTTACCGAAGCATTCCTAAGCTACATCGGCCTTGGTGTTCCGATTCCGCTGCCGAGCTGGGGAATACTTGCAAGTGATGGTAGTGCTGCGTTCCAGACCTATCCATCCCAGCTAATCATTCCCGCTGTATGCATTTGCTTAACTATGTTATCATTTAATCTGCTAGGTGATGGTTTACGTGATGCATTAGATCCTAAGTTAAGGAGGTAACCATATGAATAAAGTATTAGAAGTTAAAGATCTGCATGTATCCTTCGATACTTATGCCGGCGAGGTTAAAGCAGTCCGTGGAGTTACCTTTGATTTAGTAGAGGGTGAAGTTCTGGCGATTGTTGGTGAGAGCGGTTGCGGTAAGAGCGTTACTGCCCAGACAATTATGAAGTTGAATCCCATGCCTCCGGCAAGAATTGTTAAGGGAGAGATATTATTAGCAGAGAAAGATATTGTTCATGCTACAGAGAAGGAAATGATGAAGATCCGTGGTAAGGATGTCAGCATGATTTTCCAGGATCCTATGACCTGCTTAAACCCGACCATGCAGGTGGGCAAGCAGCTGACGGAAGCGATCCGCCACCATCAGAATCTATCCCAGGAGGAAGCCCATAAGGAGGCACTCCGTTTGCTTGAAATTGTAAAAATTCCAAATCCTAAGCAGCGTGCCAAGCAGTACCCCCACGAGTTTTCCGGTGGTATGAGGCAGAGAGTTATGATTGCTATGGCTCTTTCTTGTGCACCCAAGCTGCTGATAGCAGACGAGCCGACTACGGCACTGGATGTTACCATTCAGGCTCAGATCATGGATCTGTTAAAGGAGATCAGAGAGAAGACCAATACAGCGATTATCCTGATTACCCATGATCTTGGTGTTGTAGCAAGTATGGCAGATCGTGTTGCGGTTATGTATGCAGGTAAGATTGTTGAGATGGGTACAGCGGAGGATATTTTCTATCGACCTTCCCATCCTTATACAAGAGCATTATTAAAGAGTCTTCCCAAGACAGATATGGAACGGAGTGTTCGACTGGTATCCATTGCCGGAACTCCTCCGGATCTTTTAAATCCACCGGTTGGTTGTCCTTTCGCCAGCAGGTGTGAGAATGCAATGAAGATCTGTCAGACCAATATGCCGCCTCATTTTGTTCCTGATAAAAATCATCAGTCCGCTTGCTGGTTATTGCATCCGGATTATCCCGGCGAGCAGGGTGGAGGTGAATAAATATGACTAACAAAAATAACACCCAAAATTCAAATAGCAATGTTTTAATTGAGATACAGGGAGTATCTAAGTATTTCAAGGTTTCAGAAGGTATACTGAAGGCTGTCAATAATGTTAATATTGAGATTATGAAGGGTGAAACCTTAGGACTTGTAGGTGAATCCGGTTGTGGTAAATCCACCTTTGGTAAAGTATTGATGGGCATCTATCCGCCTTCACAGGGTAAGATCCTATATCATGGTTCCAAGGATATGGAGATCAATAAGAAGACCTTGTTCTCCTATGCTAAGATGGCACAGATCATCTTCCAGGATCCGTACTCCTCTCTTGATCCACGTATGACAGTTGGCGATATCATTAAAGAGGGCATGATTATCCATAACATGTATGACAAGAAACGGCGTCAGGAAAGAGTATATGAGTTACTCGAGCTTGTTGGTTTAAACCGTGAGCATGCGAATCGTTTCCCTCACGAATTCTCCGGTGGTCAGCGTCAGCGTATCGGTATCGCAAGGGCTCTTGCAATCGAACCGGAATTCATTGTATGTGATGAGCCAATCTCTGCACTGGACGTTTCCATCCAGTCTCAGATTATCAACCTGCTGCATGACCTGCAGAAGAAATTGAACCTGACTTACCTGTTCATTGCCCATGATTTAAATATTGTAAAATACATCAGTGATCGTATCGCTGTTATGTATCTGGGCAACATCGTAGAGCTTGCAACCAGTGATGAGCTTTATGCCAAGACCTTACACCCCTATTCCCAGGCGCTTCTGTCAGCAGTTCCAATTCCGGACCCGGATCAGGAAGCCCAGAAGAACAGGCAGATATTAACCGGCGATGTACCCAGCCCGATCAATACACCGAAGGGCTGCCCGTTTGCAGGCCGTTGCCCGAGAGCAACGGATATTTGCCGGGAAGAGAAGCCGGCACTTGAGCTGAAACAGGGCCATATGGTGGCATGCCATCACGTGGAGAAGTAAGGGTTAGCACTTTATGATATAGTATATTTTGCAAAGACTACGTGTTTTGCAGTTCAAACTTAAAAATAGGGACAGCGTCATCGCTGTCCCTATTTTTTACGGTTTGCTGCCACAGGCAGACAATTCGGTTACGTGGATGATGTAAACTGACTTTTGGAACAGCCATTTGTTTAAGGTGGGGAATGACAAGGAGGTAATAGAGTGCTATAATAGGAAAAGCGTTATATGAAAGTATAAGAACAAAAGCAAAAGAACAAAAGCAAAAGAACAAAAGCAAAAGAGTAAAGGCAGAGCAAAGCATAAGAACGGAGGTTGTTATATATGGATGAAGCGGTAATTCGTATGGCTACACTAGAGGACGCAGAGGCAATCCTTAGGATTTATGAGCCTTATATCATAGAGACGGCTATCACGTTCGAATATACTCCGGTTCCCTTGGATGACTTTCGAAAAAGGATGGAATTGATTCTTGAGCAATTTCCATGGCTGGTTTATGAGAGAGATGGTGTAATCCTTGGTTATGCCTATTGTGCTAAGTTTAAGGAGAGAGCTGCCTTTCAATGGGACTGTGAATGCTCTGTTTATATTGAACCTACGTCTCACAGACAGGGAATTGCTACGGCCTTGTACCATAAGCTCTTTGAGCTGGTAAAGCAACAGGGATATTATACAGTGTATGCATTAATCACCGATCATCATGAAAGCAGTCTTAGACTTCATAAGATGTTCGGCTTTACAGAAGTAGGAGTTTATTATAAGACCGGATATAAATTCAATCAATGGTGGGATCTGATGGTTATGGAGAAGAGGCTGAGAGAACCGGCTTCGTACCCGGAACCACCCAAATCGTTTCGTGAAATATCAGTAAATGAATAACAATATGTAGATATTAGGGTGAAACCCTGGTAGTTGAAGTCGCCCGACAGAAATAATAGCGGGATATGCCTGATAGGGTCATGCACATTTTCAAGGAAAAAGTCGTATGGGATAGGATGAGAAAGAAAATAAAATATCGCTGTTAAAAAAGAGGAAAATCTGTAAATCGGATTTTCCTCTTTTTTACAATAACGGGTTGTATTTACATAGTCAATATTATATAATCCATTTGCTGATAGGACTCCAGTGTGGGTGGGATCTGGTTTGGTATGAATATGGTTTCTCAATATATTATCTCTTATTATTATACTATAAATCAAATCAAATTACATAAAAAACCACGAAAATAGGATAGAAAGAGGTCGTGCCGTAGAAAAATACGAGGAATCATTACGTATGCAGTAGGAATACCGTGTAATATGTAAATCGGATTTAACAAATATTACCATTTATAGGTTGTATTTATAAATACACTATTATATAATTCATGTACTAGGAAAATATGTATCATATACTGATGCATTACAGAGTAATCTATTAGCATTCCTATTTACAAATCCTAATCGGATATAAATATACTAAGTAACCCTTTTACGGTTTATTTCTGAGCAAGTGTCTGAGAAATAAGAGAAGTATCTGAATGTACAATTGATAAAAAGACGAGAGACAAATGAATTTGCAGATATCAATTGTAATCAGAGTACCGTAAGCAGGGGGTTAATTATGGTTATAGAAAACTATCTATCTATTCGTAAGAAACAGAAACAAGCGCATTTTAAAAAACAAATGCTTCTACCTATGATTACCATGATTGTAGTACTTACCATCACCTTCTTTGTATCAATTGCCAAGGGATGCGTCAAGGAGGTATACGCTTCCGGATTACCGGAAGTGAGAGGGAAATTAATTCGATTGAATGAGAAGGGACTTAATTTATCAGAAATTAGTATACTCCGTACATTATATCGCGTATTGGATATATCGGACCTTTCATTGGAAGAGGATAGCAGCACGGGGGCTATATATTTTATCCAACTGAAAAAACAGCTCTGCAGAGAAGGCATCGACATAGAGAAACCGGTAGCAAGTAAGATAATCGGGCTGATTGAGGACATAAACCGTATCATGATTATGGAAAAAATCAGAGAGCCTGAAAAAATGTCGATTGATGGAAGAGAAGTAGCAACCTACATAGCCAAGCAGATCTATAAATTATGCGGTTTAAATCTTACCTACAATATGGAGGGGGAAATTATCGGCATTACAGATCTATCAGGGGAGGAGTTCTATTCTCGTAATCAGACGATACCGGATAAAATCAACTTATATGCTCTGGCGATTACTTTAAGCTCTATTACGGTACTGATGATCATCTGTGTCATAATATCCAAGAAAAACCAACTATTTATCAAGGATGTGAAATACGATGGATTTAAAGAGAAAAGATTTGCCCAATAAATACTTGCTTCTGGTTGATCTGTGCTGTATTGTTATTTCTTTTCTGCTATCAGCCTGGATCCGTTACGGGGGTCTTACCAATCAATGGCTGAATGTTAATGTTTACGGTGTAGCATTTGCAATTGTTCTTCTGCTCTACATAGTTATATATTACTTCTGTGACACCTATAGTAAGCTATTTAAGAGAGGTTATATCGAAGAAATGGCGGCAGTCTTAAAAATAAACTGCTGGCTGGCTGTTAGCTTAACCTTGATTATGTATCTATTTCAGGAGGGCAGTGTTTATTCCAGATTATTTTTTCTGTGTTTCTTTTGGCTTAATGTATTAATTACATATGTAGCGAGGCAATACTACAAGGTTATTCTTCTGGCAGTATATAAGAAAAGCAAGGCCAGCAGTAAAATCACGATCATCACTACCTATGAGCAGGTGTTAGGAATACTATCCCGAATCCGCAGCGAAAATAACTGGGAATTTCAGGTTACTTACCTTACGATTCTTGACCGGCAGATGACCGGACAGTCGATTAGCGGAATACAAGTAAAGGCGGATAGAGATAGCATGTATGAGGTGGCGAAGCAGGAGGCCTTAGATGGAGTTTTCATCCATATTCCCAACGATAATACATTGAGTCTAAATCTGGAGGAGGTTGTTCTTGGCTTTCAGAACATGGGAATTACAGTGGATATCAGCATTAACACCCTGGGACTTAAAATAAAAGAAAAAGTGGTCCGTGAATTGAGCGGTTATCATGTTCTAACCTTCAGCTCCCGCTTATTTGACGGAAGCCAGCTTAAGTTTAAGCGTCTGGTGGATATTATCGGAGGTATCATCGGCTGCGTGATACTGATACTTCTGACCATTTTTATAGCACCTGCTATTCTTCTCGAATCACGGGGCCCCATACTATTCTCCCAGACCAGAATCGGACGTAACGGAAGGCGCTTTAAAATATATAAATTCCGTTCCATGTATGTGGACGCGGAGGAGAGGCTTTCAGAGCTGATGAAATATAATGAAATGAATGGTTATATGTTTAAGATGAAGGATGACCCGCGGATAACTAAGGTAGGAAGGTTCCTGCGTAAAACGAGTTTAGATGAATTCCCGCAATTTATCAATATTCTTAAGGGCGATATGAGTCTGGTTGGAACAAGACCTCCGACAGAGATAGAATTTCTTCATTACGAAGGAAGACATAAACGAAGATTGGCTCTCAAATCAGGCTTAACCGGTCTTTGGCAGGTCAGCGGAAGAAGTGATATTAACGATTTCGAGGATGTTGTCAAGCTGGACCTGGAGTATATCGATAACTGGTCAATATTCATGGATATGAAGATTCTGTTTAAAACAGTGGGAGTAGTGCTGTTCCGGAGGGGATCCAGGTAGTGGGTTATGCTTCCGTTATGCTAACCCGGGAGTACAATTATGAAACAATTGAAAATAGCTTCAGTAATTAAGGCAGCCGTCCGATAATGCATGATTTGATAGGGAGAGGAGATAATGATACTGCTTCGGTTCATGCAGATCCTGCTGATTGTAATTGAGCTATTATTTTCGCCATAGAAAGGAAAATTTATTATGTATAAAATAGTGATTGCAGGTGCTGGTTATGAAGGGTTAATTGTTGGAACCTGCTTTGCAGAGGTGGGACACCTGGTAACCTGTGTGGATACGGATAAGAAGAAGGTGGCATTACTTAATTCCGGTGAGTCACCTATTTATGAAGCGGATTTGGCCAGACTGATACAAAAAAACCAGGAGGCTGGCAGACTGACATTTACGATGGATTCCAATGCTTATAGGGATGCGGATGCAATATTTATCGATGTAGGAGTGCCCGAACAACCGGACGGCTCTGCGGATCTTTCCAATATCACTACGGTTACAAGAATGATTTCACAGACGGTGGAGAAGGACTGTATAGTCGTAGTCAAATCTACAGTACCGACCGGTACCTGCGATACGATAGAACAATGCATCAAGGAGTATCAGGTTCAGCCGGTTCGTTTAGAGGTTGCCTGCAATCCCGATTTCTTTTCGAAGGGCTCAGCAATCAGAGATACCCTGCAGGCTACCCGCTTTGTCATCGGAGTTGGCAGTAAATGGGCAGAGGAAATATTAAAGGGGATCTATCAGCCCTTTCATTGTCCTGTGCTTACCGTTAATCGTAAAACAGCAGAAATGATGAAGTATGCAATTGATAATTTCCTTGCATTGAAGATATCCTATATTAATGAACTGGCAAATCTATGTGATCTTATCGGTGTCAATATTGATGAGGTTACATTAGGAATGTCCCATGATGAACGGATCGGCGGGAAATTCTTAAATCCGGGGATCGGATTTGGCGGCTCCAGGTTCTCGGCAGATACTCGGACACTGAATTATCTGGCAGATAAGAATGGTTATGAGTTCAAGACAATCAGGGCTGCGATCGAAGTAAATAAGCTGCAGCTACTTAGGCTAATTGATGCAGCGAAGGAACGTTTCCATACGCTGGAGGGTAGAAAGATCGCTGTGTTAGGCCTTACCTATAAACCGGGCACCGATGACTGCAGGGAGTCCCCGGCAGTATTCAATGTGAAAGAGCTTTTAGAATGCGGAGCCGATATTTTTGCTTATGACCCGGTGGGAATTCATAATTTTAAAGCCATGTTCCCGGAGGGAAGCATTGGGAAGGGAAGGATATCCTATGTGGATAATATTGAAGATGCTATAGACGAGGCCGAGCTGTGCTTTATCTTCACTGAATGGGAGAAGATTAAGAAGGTTAAGCCGGATATCTTCCGCATCTTTATGAAGACTCCGGTAATTTTTGATGGCAGAAATGTGTATGAAGCCAAGGATATGGAGGCTGCCGGTACGGAATATCATTCAATAGGAAGAAGATAAAACACCACCCCACGATGAAACAGTGCTGTAGACATTACGCTGATAAATGGGTTATCACAAGATTAATCGGTGGCTCTTTTCGCCGGAATGAGATTTATTATATGTTGATTCCAGCAAATAGCGTGTATTCATCATCCAACATAAGACACGTTCTCACTCGGCTGTGCCGCACATAGCGGCAAAACATACCGATGTGACAAACGGTCTCTTGGATTGATCCATGCACGCTAGTTTTTTGCACTTATGTGATTGCTGATACTATACTTCTCGATATGAAAATGCAAGCTGACTTGAAAAAGTAAATTCCGGTGCAGCACTAAATTCCACTGCACCTTTAAAAACGTTGAAAACTTCATATTTTTTCGGGTATAAATGGCTGATTTCTGTTATAATGTAAACAACCACTCACA
>JAEYQV010000032.1 GCA_023409835.1 Bacillota bacterium | reverse complement strand
TATCCATACAGGTGCTTTTTTTATGAGGGTATTTATCATGCGACCGGTTTATAATCAGATTTTAATCAGTTTATAAATATTTACAAGTTGTTTTTTGTAAAAAATGGAGTATATTCATATTATAACTAAATATTAGCGGAGCGGATGAAGCCGCTCTGACTCTTAAGAAGGAAGTGTGAAGTTATGGATCCATTAACCTATGTTTTACTGATTGTTGCCGGGGCGTTGTTTGTATTTTATCTTCTCGTCTTTGTTATCCTCGGATTACGGGTAATCCCCTCCGATCAGGTAGCAGTCATTGAAAAATGGTGGAGTATGAAAGGGTCGTTGAAGGATTCTATTATTGCCTTACATGGTGAGGCAGGTTACTCCCCGAATTTACTGCGTGGCGGTATTCATTTTAGATCACCGCTGATGTTCAAGGAACATAAGTATCCGCTAATCACAATACCGCAGGGGCAGATTGCGTATATCTTTGCCCGTGACGGTAAGCCACTGGCTCCGACACAGACCTTGGGCATGGTAATTCCCGAGGCAAATAACTTCCAGGATGTTAATGGCTTCCTATGTAACGGGGGACAGAGGGGACCGCAGAGAGGGATATTAAGGGAAGGTACCTACGCGATTAACCTTGCCCAGTTTATTGTGATTACTCCCAATGATATTAAAGCTATATTTACCGGTTCCAAGGGAGAGAGAACAGAGCTTGCCAGTATGCAGCAGACCCTGATCGAACGGAATGCATTCAGCCCGGTCATCATCATGGGCAAGGGCAATGAGTCCAGTGATGTTATGGGTATCGTAACAGTTCATGACGGTGCATCCCTGCAGGACGGTGAAATCATTGCCCCCAACGTCGGTGATGAGCATGCGAGCTTCCAGGATCCGGAGAAATTCCTGCTTCTCGGTGGCAGAAGAGGTAAACAGATTCAGGTACTCACCGATGGTACTTACTATATCAACAGACTGTTTGCTACTGTGGAATACAGACCGAAGACCGTGGTTCCGATCGGTTTCGTCGGAGTGGTCGTATCCTTCTACGGTAAGGAAGGTGTCGATACGACGGGCAGCGATTATAAGCATGGTGAGCTGGTAGCAGTCGGCTGTAAGGGTGTTCTTGAGAAGCCTCTGATGCCTGGTAAGTATGCCTTCAATACGGATGCCGGAAAGGTAGTTTTAGTTCCTACAACAAATATTATACTGAAATGGAACCGGTCTGAAATCGGAAGCCATAAGTACGATGAGAACCTGACCGAGGTTGATATTATTACAAAGGATGCGTTCGAACCGTCCCTGCCTCTGTCCGTGGTTATGCATATCGACTATAAGCAGGCTCCTTGGGTAATCCAGCGCTTCGGTGATATCAGCATGTTGGTTAACCAGTCTCTGGACCCTCTGGTAAGTGCATATTTTAAGGACGTTGCACAGACGAAGACCCTGATAGAGCTGATTCAGGAACGTAGCGCTATCCGTGAAAGAGCAGTAGCTGAGATGAGGGATAAGTTCCAGAAGTACAATCTCCAGCTGGAGGAGGTACTGATTGGTACTCCGAAGTCACCGACTTCAGATATCCAGATTGAAAATATCCTGACACAGCTTCGGGAACGTCAGATTGCGGAAGAGAAGAAGATTACCTATCAGAAGCAGCAGCAGGCTGCAGAGAGTGAAAAATCCTTACGAGAAGCCCAGGCTGTTGCAGAACAACAGAGCTTCCTCACCAAGTCTAAGATCCAGATTGATATTGAGCGTAACAGCGGTGCAGCCCTTGCAAGTAAGGCGGAACAGGAAGCCAGCCAAATCATTGCTCTGGCGAAGGCCAATGCAACCAAGGTTACTCTGGAGGGTGAGGCTGAGGCTTCGAAGGAAAGCAATATCGGTCTTGCGAAGGCCCGTGCCATCGATGCCCAGGTTAAAGCCTATGGCGGTGCGGAATACCGCGTGATTCAGGAGGTTACGGATAAGCTGGCAGATGCCATTAAGAACTCCAAAGTGGATATCGTTCCTAAGACGGTAGTGAATATGGGTGGCACCGGTGCTGATGCCGGGAATACCAGCAGTACCGTAATGGATACCTTATTAAAATTTATCACCCTCGATAAGCTGGGGGTTGAGCTTGACCGGAAATCGGAAGAAGCAGAGCCGCAGCCGATCAGAAAGGTAGCGGTAGAGGAGGTAGCTGCGGCTACCGAAGCAGTAAAAGCAACCAATGAACAGGAAGCGTAGGACACCGGAATTAGCAGCGATTGGCTGATTGGTTAAGAAAGAAATGCCTTGGTTTTCCCGGATATCTGCAGGAGTAAAGCTCCCTAGGGTGCATCGGAGAAACCAAGGCACTTTTTGATGTTATTTTTAAGGTTACATTCAAGTATCACTGGGAATGAAAACTAAGGTTCTTTTGTATTTTTTATGGAAATCCGAACTTATGTATTGAATATTCCTGTGAATAAAGTTATACTAAAACCAGATTCTGGTGAATGATAAGAAAAAATGGATACGCATCGGTTGATGATAGCGTATGGGTAAATAATAGAAGAATAGCATGAGGGGCAGGATATATATGGGTAATACAGAAGAACAAGATTTAGACAATATCGGGATGACGGATATACTTATTGATAATAGAGAAGATTATGTTCAGGATATCGTAATTCAAGATGGGTATGATGATAGTGAGGCATCATTTCGTGAGACCTTAAAGCAGCAGGTAATGGAAGAGCTTGATCAGCAGGCTGCGTCAGATCAGAATATTACATCATTGGAAAGACCTGTCCGGCTAAGCCGTTGGAAGAAGGCTTTATTTATATCGGGAATTGTTCTTGGTATCCTTCTTCTCCTGACAGCTTTTCTGGCAGGTACTCACAGCGGACGGAGTATTCTCTACCGGATAGCAAGTGGCTTCATCTATGGGAATGTTGATAAGGAGGTTGCGATGGAAACCTCCTCGGAGCTTTCTGAAGGGTCGGATACTGTTTCACCGCCGGGAGGTACTACCGTGAAACCGAATAACTCCGGCACTGCGGATATTCAAAAGCCGGTGATCGAGCCTAGAAGTGAGGAATATGTCAGCAATTACCTTATCTTTGGTGTAGAAGAGATTCAGGGTGCCAAAAATACAGATAGTATGATGCTGGTCTCTGTAAATACAGCGGATGATACAATTAAGCTGATTTCACTGCTTAGGGATACCTATGTGGAAACGGAAGACGGAAAGCCCCATAAGCTGAATGCTATATTTACCTCGGGTGGTGCAGAAGGTCTGATGAAGGTAATTGAGGAGAATTATAAGATTAAGCTGGACGGTTATGCCTATTTGAATTTTGAAGCCTTTGAATCTATCATTGATTATATCGGCGGAATTGGGATTGAACTGGGAAAAGAGGAAGCCCACTATCTGAATACAACGAATTATATTTCTAAAAGAGAAAACCGTAATGTCGTACCCGGCTGGAATCAGCTGAACGGAAATCAGGCCCTTGGATATTGCAGAGTACGTAGATGTGTGACCCTAGGCGGAGCGAATGATGATTATGGCAGGACCTTACGTCAAAGGAGAGTTATAAAAGCAATATTTGAACAATATAAATCAAAAAATGTGTTCGATATGCTATTTATGGCGGATGACCTGCTTGGTTATTTGAAAACAAATCTGTCTAGAGCTCAGATAGAAAAGCTACTTGACGCTATTGTTGAGAATAAGATTAAGACGATGGACACTCTCCGGGTACCGGTGGATCATTCCTTTGAGACACCGGATAAGCATAATGGTATTGACGATCCTCTGTTAATTGACTGGGATAAGAATGTGGTTGAGTTATATCAGTTCATTTTCCTGGACTCGGAGGAACAAGCGAGAGCAGAACTGAGAGCGCATTAGCAGCCTTCTCACTCGATTGTCGCTCATAGCAATTCCTTTTATAGGATAGTTTCATAATTACTTATATGGTATAATAATAAATCCCAGACCTCGAAAGGTTTGGGATTTGCTTCATATTACCTATTTTTCTTTGTTGGTAGATGTGTTCTTCTGATGATTCCATTTAGTATTCTCAGAAAGCATAGGGGACAACTTCTTACGAAGCTGTTCGTTCTGCTTTTTGGCAATGTACTTACCCAGCTTATCATTCTTCTCATTAAATTTGCAGCCATAAAGATAAGCATTCAGATTCTGCAGAAATTCTTTACGGACAATGACTCCGGATAAATTAATTAAGGTTACATTATCCTTAAGCCTAAGCCGAATGGTACGATCAATATCGATCTCTTCCTTATAGATAAAAGCAACTCCTGTTTCACTGATATCCTTCACGAGTACGGTAATGGCAGTGGGACCCGATGCTGTGTTTACATATAGAGGCATGTCTTCACCAATGTACATCCGGTAGGAGTCCCTGCGGTTATAAGCTTTCCCCTCCCCGAATAAATCTATCTTATGGCAGATGCTTCCGTCATATTTCACAAGCTTAACGAATACATTCTCCCATATATAAACCTTACCCTCTAACTTGTAAAGAAGGTTTAACTGACATTTCTCGGAAAAACCGATGGTCTGTTCATTTACCTTGATAGTTGATACTAAAACAGAGTTATTAACAATGGCTATAACATCACAACGGAAGGACATCGATTGTCCGCTGTACTTA
>JAEYQV010000094.1 GCA_023409835.1 Bacillota bacterium | reverse complement strand
ACGGATACGAACAGCTTATCACCCTTCTCCTCCGTGGTTACCTTAATTTTCGTATTGTTGTGGCTGAACTTTATCGCATTGTCAATCAGATTATATAGTACCTGCTGAATCTTACCCACATCCGCGTCCACATAGGTTTCCTTCGAGGCAAATACGAGGTTAAGGGTAATCTTCTTCGCACGACAGGCCCCCTCGAAGCTCTCCGCCGTCTTCTTTATAATATGGTTGATATCGAAGGAAACGATATCCAGGATGGCACCATGGGTTTCAAATCGGTTCAGCTCCAGGAGGCTGGAGGTCAGCTTATTCAGGCGTTCTGTCTCAAATAAAATGATGTTCAGATACTTATCCTGCATTTCATGGGGGATGGTTCCGTCCAATATTGCTTCCGCATAACCCTTGATAGAGGTCAGCGGTGATCGGAAATCGTGGGAGATATTTGCTACAAATTTCTTCTGATAATCGTCTAGATTATTTAATTCACCGGCCATATAGGCTACTGCATTTCCAAGCTCGCGGTATTCACTGAGCCCCTTAATGTTCAACGGATAGGTATAATTGCCGGAGCTGTATTCCATGGCGGCTTTTGTAAGCTTTTTCATCGGTGCGGCGGTCATATAATAGATATATAGGAAGATCAGCAGCAGCATCGGGAAAAAGATTAAAAAGCAGATATTGATTACATCAAAATACAGGGTAGCTTCCTTTTCGATGACACTCATTGGGATATGCAGAACAATATAACCACGGAATTGATAATTATAGGTTACTGTCTGTATTACACTCAGCATCTTCTCTCTCAGAAGATCTTTCAGCATAGAATTATATACTACTGTATTTTCCAGGAAGGTCGGGTCGATCTCATTCAAGTTAACCGGGTATGTTTTATTGGAGCCTTTGGAGTCAATGATAATCTCACCCTTGGCATTGACAATCCATACCCTGACATTAAGATAGGTTTCGATGGATCGAAGCTGGGAAGCCAGATTATTGGCGTTCATGGTATCCTCATAAAAGTCACCCAGATATTCGGAATTAATCAGCCCGGCTTCCGTAATCAACAGATTCTTCTTATCATTCAGAATTCTTTTCTCCAGTTGATCCATACCATATGTATTCAGAAAAAGAAAAACTAATACAACCGCCGCCAGAAAACATACGATTAATCTTGACCATAGGGTCTTCTTCATGGTACACACCAACCTTTCAGAGCTTAGATTGCTTTATCCTAAGCTTTTATTTTTTCGGAAGCTTAGATTCAAACTTATAACCGATGCCCCAGACAGTGGAGAGGCTCCACTGCGTATGGTCCTTAATCTTCTCACGGAGTCGTTTGATATGGACATCCACGGTTCTGGTATCTCCGAAGTACTCATAGCCCCAGATGTGGTCAAGAAGCTGCTCTCTGGTGAATACCTGATTCGGATTGGAGGCCAGGAAATACAGGAGCTCCAGCTCCTTTGGCGGCATTTCGATGTTCTCGCCATAGTATTGTACGGAGTAGTTACTGATATTGATCATAAGGTCGGGATAGGAAACATAATCTCCTGTGGGCTTTGGAGCCTCATCCTCTTCCTTGCTGCCTGGCTGGAAGCGCCGCAGTACAGCACGAACCCTTGCCACCAGCTCCTTGGAATCAAAGGGCTTTATTACATAATCGTCTGCACCCAGTTCCAGACCCAGAACCTTATCGAATATCTCACCCTTTGCAGATAGCATGATGATTGGTACAGAGGAGCTCTTGCGAAGCTCACGGCATACCTCATAACCGTCAATACCGGGGAGCATCAGATCCAGCAACACCAGATTCGGCTGATAGGAACTAAACTGCTTAATGGCTGCTTCCCCGTCATGAACAATCAGAGTATCAAAGCATTCCTTCGTTAAATATAGGGAAATCAGTTCTGCAATATTAACATCGTCATCAACAATCAATATCTTTTGCTTCGTCATCCTGTCTTACTCCTTCTTGATTTGTGAATGGTTATAGGAAATTAAAACTCAACGATGGTCACTCCGTGATCGCCCTCACCAAAACCACCGACACGATAGGACTTCACGTATTTCGTCTTTTTAAGCTGGGCATGGACGGCATTCTTTAAGGCACCGGTGCCCCTTCCGTGGATAATGGTTACCTGAGGAAGATGAGCTAAATAAGCGTCGTCCAGATATTTGTCAAGCTCAAAGAGAGCCTCATCAACGGTCTTGCCGATCAGGTTGAGCTCGGGATGGATGGTGGCAGATTTGGACATCTTGATTTTACCGCTCTGAGTCTTATTGAAGTTCGGAGCGGATATTACTTCTTCATCTATCAGCTCAAGATCCTTGATATTAACCTGGGATCTTAGAATTCCCATCTGGACAAACAGATCACCCTTAGCATTTGGAAGGGTACTGACGGTTCCCTTCAGACCCAGGCTGATGACGTTAACTGCAGAGCCAATTCTGATATCCTTAGTGGCTGCCTTCTTTCCTGACTTCACACGGTTTCTCTGAAGTGTCTCCTCACTCTCGCTTAACCGCTCCCTTAAGTTACCGCGCTCCGCCTCCATATCCTTGATATTGCCGCCCTCCTGAAGCCAGCGGTTATATTTGCGGATACTCTCATCGGCATATTCCTTCGCCTCCTGAAGAACCTTTGCAGCCTGCTCCTTTGCCTCCTTTAACAGACGGTCCCGGCTGGAATCCAGGGATTCATTCTTCTTCGCAAGATTCTTCTTAAGCTGTTCAATCTCTTCTTTATACCTTGTGATCTCAGACTGCTCCTTCTCAATTGTTACCCGGCTTGCTTCCAGATCGCTGATCAAGTCTTCAAAGCTCTTATCCTGGGTACCGATCCGTTCTCTCGCATCCTCAATAATAAAATCCGGGAGACCGAGCTTTGAGGAGATGGCAAAGGCATTACTCTTGCCGGGAATTCCGATCAGAAGCCGGTAGGTCGGTCTAAGGGTCTCAACATTAAATTCACAGGAGGCATTGATCACACCGGGTGTAGAGAGGGCATATACCTTCAGCTCGCTGTAGTGAGTCGTTGCCAGAGTGCGGATCTCTCTCTTGTGAAGATAGGACAGGATGGACATGGCGAGAGCTGCTCCCTCCGTCGGGTCCGTACCGGCCCCTAATTCATCAAAAAGCACCAGGGAATTCTCATCTGCCTTCTGAAGAATCGTCACAATATTTGTCATATGGGAGGAGAAGGTACTTAAGCTCTGCTCGATACTCTGCTCATCACCGATATCTGCATAGACCTCCTTGAATACAGCCAGCTCCGAATGATCAAAGGCCGGGATATGAAGTCCTGCCTGACCCATCAAGGTGAGCAGCCCGACAGTCTTTAAGGAAACGGTCTTACCACCGGTGTTCGGGCCGGTAATAATGAGCATATTAAAATCCTTCCCAATCATGATATCGATCGGAACCACCTTCTTCTGGTCAATCAGCGGATGGCGGCCCTTCTTGATATTGATAATACCGTTCTCGTTAAAGCTCGGCTCGGAGCCCTTCATCTGTTTGGATAGGGAAGCTCTGGCAAAGATAAAGTCAAGCTGGGACAGGGTAGCAAAATCATATTCAAGGCTTTCTGTATGCTCGGCAGCCTGGTTCGAGAGCTCTGCAAGAACCTTCTCGATCTCCTCCTGCTCCTTGATGGATAATTCCTTTAACTCATTGTTCAGACGGACGACCGACATCGGCTCGATGAAAAGCGTGGAGCCGGTAGAGGACTGGTCGTGAACCATGCCCTGGAATTGACTCTTATATTCCGCACGGACCGGAAGACAATACCGACCGTTTCTCATGGTGATTATATTCTCCTGAAGCATGGTCCGGGAGGAATTCAGAATAGAAGAGATCTCGCTGTGAATCCGATCGTTCGTATTCCGAATTGCCCGGCGGACACTTTTAAGGGCAGGACTCGCATCATCCGCTATTTCTTCTTCGGAGATAATGCAGCGCTTAATTTCGTTATTCAGAGGAGTCAGTGGCTCAAGGCCTGCGAAATACTCCGTTAGGGAATCCTCCGCTTGCTCGTCCCCCTCCTTCCCGGTATAACCGCCATAGGCCTTCACCCGGAGGGTGGCATCCAGATCGGAGCTGATATGGAGCAGCTCTCCGGCGCCTAGGGAGGATTCCACCTTAAGCCGCATGATGGAAGGACGGATATCATGGATTCCGCCAAAGGATACGCTGCCCTTCCGGAGCAGGCGGGAAAGGGCATCAGAGGTCTCTGTCTGTAGGCGTTTGATTTCTGCCAGATTCTCACTCGGCAACAGGTGGGCACAGAGCTCACGGCCATGGCCGGTTCCTGCCAGGGCACATAATTTATCTATGATTTTATTATATTCCAGGGTTCTTAATGCTTTTTCGTTCATGATACCAAGCCTTTCTTTTTAATTAATAAACCGGAGTCCTGTGGTGCCGGCATGCTTCCCAGACCCGGATTGTCAGGATTCAGATTCATGTATTATTTCATAACAAGGGATATGATCTATCGTTTCATCCTATAAGCCTGTTTCTATTTTACCTTATCTTGTAAGAAAATAAAACAGGGAAATAAAATATTACTGTTCAACCTGACGGTGGTAGGCAAGCGGATCGGTCCTTGTATCAGACAGCGGATATTTTCTGAAAGGCGATTCGCTCATCCCCGTTTTCCAAGTATATGATGCCGCACCGACTGTAGCCATTTTTAAGCAGAAGGTTCTGCATGATATAGTTATCCCGATGGGTGTCTATCCGGATATTGCCCCATTGCTCCAGACACCAGTTTAGGCAATAGGAGGCCACACCCTTCTTTTGGCCGGAGGATGCAATCCTGTGGACCACGCCGTAGGGCTCCTCATTCAACCAGCTTCCTTCATAGATATGAATATAAGTAGGATCGATCCCGATTGTGAATCGGAATACACCTAAGATAACATCATCTTCAACACATACATAACTGCTCTCCTCTTGAATATCACCGGAGACCATTTCAAGGGTAGGGTAGCCGTTCACCCACTGAGTAGGGTTTCCGTTCTCACCCATAAACTTACGGGCATCTGCATATAACTTCATTACAGCTTCAAGATCTTCTCTCATGGTAGGTCTTATCTTCATTGTGATACATCTCCTTCTGCTTGAGCGCTTGTTATTAACAGGCATGGCATTATGACGGCAAGGTTATTATGTGTTTAGTACCGCCTGTCTTATCGTTTCATTTAACTACTTTCAAAATCAACTATATTATGGTAAAATGTGTTGGACACTATTCGATTATAACATAAAGCACGTAGATATGGAATCCGGCTAATTAGCTTGTTTCAGCCTTGTTTCAGCGGCTGTCAGAGCATAGTGCGGCTCTGTGTTTGTTTACAATTAATTCATACTTAGTTCATAAGTAAATGATAAAATAGGAATAATGTATTACCTAAACAGTGAATCCTATGTTAGCGGCATTAGCAGACATCTTTGATGATTTATAGATTGTAGCCTCGTACTTCAATAAGGAGAATAAAATGCCTGTAGATGACAGAGACAAAAATGAATTTGAATTTATCAGAGAACAAGTAATACAAAAGAAGCATAAAAAACATCGAAAATTTATGTTTCCGTTTTTCATGACGTTATTTATGGCAATTCTGTTCGGAGTGATTGCTGCTGTTACGTTTTGCCTTACGGAGCCTAGATTGTACAGATTATTACATAAGGATGAAGAAACTAAGCCCCCGATCACCTTCCCTACCTTATATCCGGGAAGTGATGGAGGTACGATTAGTGCAGCCGAACCGACACCCGACCCGAATACCAAGCCCGGGGGTGATAAGGTACAAACTAACGGACAAGTTTCAGGAGAAGAGAATGAGCCGAGCCAGGTTATTATCAATTCGATTGATGCTAATCTGGATGATTATATGAGCATGGCAGAGGATATTAAAACACTGGCGTTTTCTGTTAACAAATCGATGGTTACAATCATAAGCATCGTAAAGGGAACGGATTGGTTCGGTTATCCGTCAGAAAATGTCATACGGACCTCCGGACTAATCATTTATAACGATGGTACGGACCTTTTGATCCTGGTAAGCTATGACCGTGTGAAGAATGCCGGCAGTATCCGTCTGAAGCTTTCAGAAGCTGAGGTGGTTGATGCGGAGCTGATGGATTTTGAAAGTGATATTAACCTGGCTATTCTATCAGTCAGCCTGGAGGACATACCGCCCCTATATCTGGACAACTTTATTACGGTGGCCACCCTGGGTGAATCCTATACAATTACAGTAGGGAGTCCGGTATTGGCACTCGGAAATCCGAACGGTTACACGAATTCCATGTACCTTGGAATGATTACCAGCCGCGGCAGCTCCATCAGCGTTATAGATAATAAGCTGGATCTGTTTAATACAGATATTGAGGATAATGCTTATAGCGATGGCGTTATTGTCAATCTCAAGGGCGAAGTAATCGGAGTAATCACCCGGACCTTGAAGGAAGGCATTAATGAGAATCTGAGCACAGTGGTTGGTATCAGTAAAGTGAAGCCGATTATTGAGCGAATGGCTAATAAAAGGCCGAGGATTTATTGCGGCGTGATTGCTGAGGACCTGACAGAAGAAGCCAGAGCAGTACATGAGGTTCCAAACGGTATCTATGTAAATGAGGTGAAGGCAGATTCACCTGCCTTTGATGCAGGAATTAAGGGTGGGGATATCATCCTCACGGTCAATGAGCAGAATATTATGAATACGAACAGCTTCTATAACATTATCTCGGGGTATGAGCCCGGAGAGGAGATTAAGCTGCAGATTAAGAGAACCTCCGGTACTACGAAGAAGGACATGGAAATGACGGTTACCCTTGAAGAGAAGAAACAATAGATGCATTTACAAACGGGCTGTATCCTACGGAACAGCCCGAATTTTTTTGTGTTTTTTCGCAGTTCGCATTCGTGCATAGCGAACACAGTTTGCTCCGAAAGTGTCCATAAGCTGATACTTTGATTTATCAAGGGGGTTCCGTTTATATCTTGGCAAGCTGTCCTCTTGCACAGGAGACATAGTTGATTCCTTTAGGAATTGGATGGATTGTAAGAAACCAATATATTTTTTTCTTTATATATCAAATTTGGTAGGGTATAATAGGAATAACATAGGATGCATATGCAGATTAGAAAGGTTAAGGAGAATATGAAGTATATACAGGATTTACGAGAAGGCGATGTCATAAAGAATGAGATATATCTCTGCAAATCGAAGCAGACATTGACCGGGAAGAGCGGCAAGAATTATGTATCGCTCGTATTACAGGATAAAACCGGCACGATTGATGCGAAGATTTGGGATTTTAATAATGAAATAGAGCAGTATGAGGCAATGGATTTCGTGCATATTGATGCCAGGGTAAACAGCTTTCAGGAGGCACTTCAGCTTAATGTCAGCAGAATCTATAAGGGCCGGGAGGGAGAATATTACCCGGAGGATTATTTCCCGATGACCACTAAGAACATCGAGGAGATGTATCGGGAGCTTAAGAATATTGTGGCTTCCTTAAGAGAACCGAATCTTAAGGCTCTCGCAGAATACTTCTTTCTTCAGGATACCGAATTCATCAAGGAATTTAAGAATCATTCTGCCGCTAAGAGTGTTCACCACAGCTTTGTAGGCGGATTACTGGAGCATACCTTAAGTGTCACTAAGCTATGTGAGTATTTCTCCGCAAGCTATCCGATTATTAATCGGGATCTGCTGATTACAGCAGCCCTGTTCCATGATATCGGAAAGATGGAGGAGCTGTCCTCCTTCCCGGAGAATGACTATACGGATGACGGCCAGCTCCTGGGCCATATCTTTATCGGTGCCAATAAGGTAAATGATTATATGAAATCAGCGGGCAAATTCCCGGCTAAGCTTGCCAGCGAGCTGATTCACTGTATTTTGTCCCATCACGGAGAGCTGGAATACGGATCACCCAAGAAACCGGCAACCATAGAAGCGATGGCACTTCATTTCGCAGACAATGCGGATGCCAAGCTTCAGACAATAACGGAATTATTAAGAAGCGGAGACCCGAGAGTGGAGTGGATGGGTTACCAGAGACTGTTTGAGTCAAATATTATGCGGAGTACAAAAGGGAAAGAATAATAGTTAGTGGTATTTTAAGTTTATTATAATTTTGATTAGTCTAATGGATGTATACGGATAGTTGTATTGTCACATTAAGACTTAGAGAATGGCAGGATAATGATGCTACAGAAGAATGATCAGGTAACAGTTACAATTGAAGATATCGGTGCGGATGGAGAAGGCATCGGAAAGTATGAGGGGTATACTCTGTTCATCAAGGATACGGTAGTCGGAGATAAGGCGCTGGTTAAGGTAATGAAAACCGGTAAGACCTACGGCTACGCCAGGCTGATGGAGCTTTTAGAGCCCTCGGCTTCCCGGGTGACACCCAGATGTCCGATTGCAGATAAATGCGGCGGCTGCCAGCTGATGCATATGGAATATACCAAACAACTGGAATATAAGGAGAATAAGGTAAGAAGCTGTCTTACAAGGATCGGTGGCTTTGAGGAGCTTGTGATGGAGCCGATCTGTGGGATGGAGGAGCCTTATTATTACCGCAATAAATCACAGTTCCCGGTCGGAAGGAATAAGGATGGCAGTGTTGCCATCGGCTTCTATGCAGGCAGAACCCATTCCATCATCGACACGGAGCATTGCTATATCGGAGCCGGTGTAAATGTGGAGATTCTTAAATTCTTAAGGGGCTTTATTGAGAAGTACCGGATCGAACCCTATGAGGAAGAGTCTCATAAGGGTCTGCTCCGTCATATCCTTACCCGGGTAGGCTTTCAAACCGGCGAGGTTATGGTATGCCTCGTTATCAACGGTAAGGAGCTGCCCCATAAGAAAGAGCTGGTGGAGGGGCTGCGAGAAATCACCGGCATGAAGAGCATCTGCCTCAATATCAATACCTCCAAGACGAATGTAATCCTTGGTGATATGGTAATACCGGTATGGGGGGAGCCCTTTATTACGGACTCCATCGGACCAATCAAATACCGTATCTCTCCCTTATCCTTCTATCAGGTGAATCCGGTACAGACGAAGAAGCTCTATGATATTGCCTTGGATTACGCTGGACTTCAGGGTGACGAAGTGGTCTGGGACCTCTACTGCGGAATCGGTACGATCTCCCTGTTTCTCGCCCAGAAGGCTGAGAAGGTATATGGTGTCGAGATCATCCCCCAGGCAATTGAGGATGCAAGGATCAATGCAGAGATTAATGGAATTACAAATGCAGAATTCTTTGTAGGGGCAGCAGAAGAAGTGCTCCCCAGGAAATATAAAGAGGAGAATATCAAGGCAGATATTATCGTCGTAGATCCCCCGAGAAAGGGCTGCGACCAGAGCCTGCTCGATACCATCCTTGCCATGGCTCCAATGAAAGTGGTCTACGTCTCCTGTGATCCGGCAACGATGGCAAGAGATCTGAAGTACCTTTGTGAGAAGGATTATGAGCTGGTCAAGGTAAGACCTGTGGACCAGTTTGGACATAGTGTACATGTGGAGACAGTGGTGCTGCTTTCACGGAAAGGCCTGAAATAAGGGGTTTGTAGCGGTTTGGTTAAAGTAGTAAAGTGTATTTTTTAGAATTTTAATTTAATTCCTTACTCTGCTTGTAAAAGTGGGGTAAGGAATTTTATACGTTGTGGCGAAAGTAATATATTTTGGCAAAACTCTAGTTATTAATAAAAGATGATATATCATTGTTGTTACCGGTGTCCAATATCCTTTGTGTATTCGCTGCCTGAAGAAAGGAAAGCTAGTAAAAGCAACGGTGGTGGATCACATTATTCCCCATCGAGGTAATAAAGATTTGTTTGGGATGTGGGTAATTGGCAGGCGTTATGCAAGAGGTGCCATGATAGGAAGACAATGACAGAAGATAAATAATAAATAATTCTTAGAAATAATGCACCAATTGATGCATTTATCTTGACATGGTGCATATAATATAGTATCATCACCTTATAAAGGGGTGGTGCAATGGATATAAACTACAATCAGAATTATACAAAAGAACAAATTAAATCAATACTTGAGGTCATTCAAAATTGTGTTAGGGATGACCGATTTACAATTTCATTGAACGAAAATCGTCAGGAGAATATTGACTTTATTAATAATTATAATCTGCCACGTAAAAAGCAAAAAGACATATTATTAAAAATTAATGTAGAAGATTTTTGTCATTCTCTAAAAAATATCAATGTGGGCTATGAACACGAAGTTTTATATGTATTTTGTCCACAAATATTGTTATTTAATATTGATGATGAAGAAGAATTAGTTGATATATATACTAAATTTAATATCATTGATTATGCTGGAGGAAAAAAGATTATTGCGATATCGTTCCATAAAAGAAACAAGCCGATAGATTATCTTTTTAGATAATTTTAGGAATAAAGGAGGAAACGGAATGGGAGAGAGATTAACATTTTGCGAAAATTGTAGAAATGATGTAAATTATTCTGTAAGGGAAAAACATCTAAAACACAAATTAAAAGGAGAAATTTATGAGTATACTGGTAAAGAGGCCGTTTGTTCAGAATGTGGTAATGAAATATACGTTTCAGAGATAGAAGATGAGAATTTAAAATTACTTTATGACGTATACAGGCAAAAGAATGATATTATCTCGCTAGAAAAAATCATAGAAATTCCGGAAAAGTATAACATTGGGAAGAGACCCTTATCTTTATTATTAGGATGGGGAGAAATGACTTTTAGTAGATACTGCGAAGGAGATATACCATCTAAACAATACTCTGATATTCTAAAACAAATCTATGAAGAGCCAGAGTATTATTTAAAACTATTAGAAACAAATAAGGAAAGCTTGAAGTCCATGCTTGCATATGAAAAAAGTAGACATACAACATTAGATATTATAGGTATTAAAGATGAAGTGAAAAACAGAATTGATGATGTAATAGATTACTTGATATGTAAGTGTGAGGATATAACACCACTTGCATTACAGAAGGCATTATATTATGTCCAGGGTTTTTATTATGCATTTATGGGTAGATTTCTTTTTACAGATGATTGTGAGGCGTGGGTACATGGTCCAGCATACAGAGAAATTTATTCTCGATATAGTTCTTATAAATATGACCCGATTCATAGTAATAATGTATGTGATGAAACAAAAATAACTATGGGTGAAAAGATAATCATTGATTGTGTAGTAAAATATCTATGTTGTTATAGTGGAAAGACGTTAGAGAACTTTACTCATGCTGAAACACCTTGGTTAAATACGAGAGGAGATTTACCTCCATTAGCAGCATCTGATAGGGTTATTAATAAGAGTTTGATAGGAGAGTACTTTCTAGCGGTGAAAAAGAAATTTGAAATGCTTGCACCAGCAGACATAGAAACATATTCAAAAAGCATGTTTGAGAAAATTAAGTAATATCAGATGATCATAAAAAGTCTTTATGGTACTTCCATGAAGGCTTTTTGGTCATGTATAGGGGTATGGTTATCTCTGTTAAAGCATAAGATAGAGACCGCCACCCCCCTTCACTGTTTGTTTTGCATATGATGAAGAGTTACACTTATTTTTTGGTAGCTATTCAGATACATTAAAATGTAGAAATATAACGCATAATCCATATATCGCAATCTCTGTTGGAACATAGCAAATTCATGGGATTGCAAAGGTTGTTCCATATGAAAGTGAGGAATATAAAAACAAAAGAGAAATATACGATAAACGCTTTCCAAAGTATTCATCTGTATTTGAGAAAATTGATAATGAGTAATATGAAATATTTCCGTTTGTAATATGGAACTACAATCCGTCATTAGGTGAAATGTATAGAGATGAATTAATAATTGATTTAGAATATTATAAATCAATTTCCCCATATATATTTCACAAATACAATGCCCGTTCAATGTAGGGCAATTTTATAGTTAATATTGGATATAAAAATAAGTTCTCATATTGAGCTAGGCAAAATCTACGCTTTGCTCAAAATTATACTGAATATCAACAATATGTTGTGACAGAGCCTTTGGCTAAAAGAAGTTGAACAGGGATTTGTCCGAATCTATGCGGGAACTTTTAGATGATTAATTATTGATTAATCATCCCGGGAAAAGTTGTATATTGATTTCTATTATGTTATGCTATTCATAAATATTTCCAATAAAAGGGTGGCTTAATATGATTAATGATGTAACCGTGGAGATCAAAGACCTGAAAATGAACTATGGCTCAAACCAGGTTCTCAAAGGGATCAACCTTAACATTCACAAAGGGGAAATTATCGGCTATATCGGTACGAACGGAGCCGGTAAAAGTACAACGATAAAGATTATTTTAGGTATTGTTGAGGGGTATTCCGGAGAGGTTAAGGTATTAGGACAGGATATCGCAAAGGACAGAACTGAGTACAAGAGAAAAATCGGATATGTTCCCGAAGTTGCAGATATATACGATAACCTGACGGCAAGAGAATATCTTACCTTTATTGGTGAGCTGTATGGTCTTAAGTATGATCAGGCTGACAGCAAGGCGCGACGCCTCATGAATTTATTCGGGATAATGGATGCATATGATTCAAGGATTAATTCTTTCTCAAAAGGAATGAAGCAGAAGGTCCTAATCATCTCAAGCTTGATACATAATCCGGAGATCCTATTCTTGGATGAACCTTTAAGCGGTTTAGATGCGAATAGCGTTATGGTCGTAAAGGAGATCATGTCGCAGCTGTCCAGACAGGGCAAAACCATTTTTTATTCCTCCCACATCATGGATGTAGTTGAAAAGATTAGTAACCGTATTATCCTTTTAAATAATGGCCAGGTAGTAGCGGATGGAAGCATTATTCAGCTTAAGAAGGTCTCGAAAGAGGGCTCACTTGAGCAGATCTTTAATCAGATTACCGGTTTCGACGGCTATGAAGCTATTGCAAAGGATTTCGTATCTATAGTTGAAGAGGTATAATACTATGAAAGAATATAAAATTCTTAAATTTATGGATATTTTTCGTACGGTATTTGAAAAGCTCGGCTATGACTATTTCATTCTGAGAAAGATCTTACAGGTGAAGCTGACTATGGACGGCAGAAGGGTATCAACAGTATTTAATAACAATAAGAAAACGGCTGCTGATAACAATAATAATTTTCTAAAAGCCTTGGGCATTTATCTTTTTATGGGATTAATGCTGATTCCTTTTGTAATAATGAATAGTAATTTTGTTTTTCAGATGAGTATCGTTTTCGCTGTTTTGATGTTTTTTATCATGACCTCCCTAATATCGGATTTCTCTGCTGTTTTATTAGATATCAAGGATAGAAATATCTTAGGTACAAAGCCAGTGAATTCTAAAACAGTAAGGTTTGCGAAAACACTTCATATTTCATATTACATGTTCTCCATATCGTTTGCCTTAGCAGGTCCTGCACTTATCGTAAGCTTAATAAAAAACGGACCGATATTCTTCCTAATATTTATTGTATCCGTCCTGTTTCTGGATATGTTCTGCATCGTACTAACCTCCTTCCTATATTTCCTGGTTCTTAGATTTTTTGATGGTGAAAAGCTGAAGGATATTATCAACTATGTCCAGATTGTCCTATCCTTAGTCATTATGATAGGCTATCAGTTGGTTTCTAGGTTATTCAATATCGTAGACATTAATATAACCTTCGTTCCGAAGTGGTGGCAGTTTTTAATTGTACCTGTCTGGTTTTCAGCACCTTTCCAGATGCTAAAAACATCGGAAGTAACAGATACCTATATTATTTTTACGGCTTTAGCTATTATTGTTCCATTCTTAGCGCTTACTTGGTATGGCTCCGTTATGTCTCATTTTGAAAAATACCTGCTGAAGCTAAGTAATAATTCCGTTAAAAGCAAAAAAGAAACGAAAAAACCAAGCCAGTTTCTTTCAAAACTACTTTGCAGAAGCAGAGAGGAAAGAGTCTTCTTTCGCTTTACTTCCGATATGATGAAAAATGAAAGGGAGTTTAAACTAAAGGTATACCCTTCCTTAGGCTTTTCCATCGCATTTCCCTTCATCTTTCTCTTTCAGAAGATACTGGATTCCGGTATTCAGGAAGTCTCAAAGGGAAACTCCTACTTCTTCATATATTTCTGTGGATTGATGCTACCATCAATATTACTTATGCTTCGATATTCAGCTACCTATAAAGGATCATGGATCTATAAGACACTTCCAATCAGTAATGTAACACCAATATTCAAAGGTGCGATGAAGGCTTTACTGATACGGTTGTTTCTCCCTTTCTTCCTATTGGAGGCCATCATCTTTACTGCAATTTTTGGGACCCGGATTCTGCCACAGTTGCTGATCATATTGTTAAATATGCTGCTTTTGAATATTCTGTACTTTATGTTAAATGATAAGTATCTGCCATTTTCAGAGTCCTTTGATAATGCTAAGCAGGCAAATGTCGGTTTGAATCTTCTGTTGATGTTCGGACTTGCTATTCTTGCTTGGCTTCATTATCAATTGTTGTCCATTAATTATGGAATATACTTTTATATGGCGATCGTTATGATCGTGAATCTGGTACTATGGAAGTATGCATTTAGTATAAATATCGAAAAGCTTAACAGGAATAAGTGAAAAAAATATGATAGTCGCATCACGGGTAAAGCGATACACTTTTGTGGAAGTAAGGATAGTAAGCGTCCACTAATGGATAAAATTATAGCTGAGCTATGCATAGAATTTTTATAAGGAAGAAGTGCAAATACGGCAAATATCATAACTGCCATTAGGATACTTCTTTCCATTGTGTTTTGATTTTAAGCCCTTCCCCCCTGCCTTTATATGATTCATGTCATATGTGGCCTTAGTGATATGGCTGATGGAATCCTTGCTAGAAAGACAGGGGGTGGAAAGTGAGTTTGGTACCGGATTCAACTGGGCTATTCTTGCTTTTAAGTGGAGGTTCCGGCATAGGGGAAAACTACTTAATAGTCATCTGTTTTTCGACGCATTGGTCAGTTCAAAAGCAATAGAAAGGGCAGGCAGGGCGTTTTCTATTGCCAGGCCACTTACCTTCTCATTCCTAAAATCCTTGATGGCTGCTCTAAGTAAAGCTTTACAATGTTCTTCCGATTCAAAAGAGACTTTCTCCTTATTCCCGTTAGAATGAATGATACACTCGGTTTCGAAAACATCTTCAGATGACTTTTCAAAATAAGTGATAGATGCATTTTCGAAGGTTGCCTCATATCCAATGGTGAAGGGAGCACCCAAAGATAGCATTGAGTTTCCGTTAATATGTATTTTCAGGGAATCACTAGATAAAAGGCAATCAATCACGGCTCCTGAATTATCGGAATTAGTTGTAACATCAAAGTTAAGCACCTTAAGATCTTTTCCAAGCCAGGTCGCAAAATCGAAATCATGAATCATTAATGCCGTAGCAATGGTATCATTTCCAAGCTTTCCCCATATCGGAGGGGTTCGGCGATAAACCGAAAGGTGTTTCAAGGCACCATATTTTTTGCTTTGACTAAGATCATATATTAACCGGTAATAAGGATCATATCTTAGGAACATGTCCACTAAAACTTTCTTCCCTGTTCTCTTAGCAGCTTCCATAATCTCGATACCATCTTCGATGGAAGTTACTGCCGGGGTTTCTATGAATACTGAGTGGTTCTTCATCAAAGCCTTTAAAGAAAATTCTGCATGGTACTGTGTAGGTAAACAGATATCAATAAAATCAAAGTTCATATTTAAAAATTCCTCGAGGTCTGTAGTATAATCACAGCTCAGCTCCGTTTGTAGCTTCTTAAGTTTTTCCTTATCCCGGCCGCAATAAGTCAGATGGATCGATGGGTCCAGTTTCTTGTAAAGCTCTCCATGATATTTTCCAAATCCTGTTCCTAATATTCCGATATGCATTGTAATCACTCCTTATATTTGATATATTCAATATATTAAATCATTTGTGACATCAGTATGTCATAAAAGGAGTTGTCTATGAGAATTCATCGCTTAATCAAGATTCTAATAAAAATTGATCAAGAGAGTAAGGTAAAAGCTCATGATATGGCAGAAGCTCTTGAAGTATCTCGCAGAACAATCTATAGGGATATTGATGTTTTGTGTGAAGCTGGGTATCCGATTATCACAACCACCGGCCAAAATGGAGGCATTATGTTTGTCGAGGGCTATAAATTAAATCTTGATCAATCCGATGATACACTTAAGACCTTAATGACTCATTTGTATACCATGCCGGGGCAAGAAAGGCTTGTTAATGCCCTGGAAAGAGGAATGAACTTAAAATACCTGAATTCAGTTAGTCTAAATGCTGCGGATAAACAGAAAATATTAATTGATCAAAAAAGCTGGTGGGAGGATTCATCAACAGAAATTGACTTACAACCGATCCTGAAGGCACTATTTTTACAACAAAAGCTTAGGATTCAATATATCCAAAGAGATGGAACACAATCTGATAGAAGCATTGCTCCTTATGGTCTGGTGCTAAAATATACCTCATGGTATTTAATCGCTTTTTGCTATAACAGACAAGAAATTAGAACGTTTCATTGTTCCGGAATCAAGGAAATAACTCTGCTTCAGGAGTCTTATTCCATTCCGGATGACTTTATACTTAAGAGTTACTGGAACTTTTCCGTTAATGCCTTTAAAAAGAGCAGAAACGAAAGTGAGTACTATCCGGTTGAGATTAAGGTTCAAGCGCCTTATGGTGCAATTTTTGAAAAATATGATGTAATAGGTATCAATAAAGTTGGAGCTTCAGTGATTGGAATGATTGATTTACATAGAAAGGACATTGCAGAGGAGGAAATCAGAGCATTCTTGTGTTATGGACAGGTATTATATCCTGAAGAAATGAAACGAAAGGCAAAAGAAATATTGGAAAGCAGTATTCAAATGTATCATAGTAAAGAGACTGCAGATAAGGAATAGGAAAATATCTTAAGTGATTGTTCAATTTCAGATTGTTAAATAAGTTATTATCAGCTATAATTGGTAGTACCAATTACCGGAGGTGGCTTCATGAAATATGTAAAACAATTTGGAATAATAATTGCGATTTCCTTTGTTGGAGAACTGATGCACTTTACCATTCCTTTACCGATACCTGCAAGTATATATGGACTTGTAATAATGCTTGTGTTGCTTGGAAGTGGGAGGTTGAGGCTGGAAAGTGTCAAATCGGTTTCCTCATTTTTTATTGAAATAATGCCTATGTTGTTTATTCCTGCAGCGGTAGGACTTATGAATTCGTGGGATATGATTCAATCTCGCTTATTGCCATATATAGCTGTAACGATAGTATCGCTTATTACAGTGATGGTTACAGCAGGCAGAGCTGCACAGTTTATCATTAAAAAGGAGAGGAATAAACGATGACGTTTATTGAAGAGTCTGCATATTTTGGGATAATACTAAGCCTTATCGCATATGGCATCGGTAGTATTATTAAAAAGAAACTGAAAAATGGTATTTTTAATCCGCTTCTGATTTCCATCATTATTACAATAGCCGTTTTGGTTTTTGCTAATATTGATTATGATGTATATAATTCTGGAGCGAAAATACTCAGTTGGTTACTTACTCCGGCCACTGTTTGTCTTGCGGTTCCTCTCTATGAGAAAATTCAGCTTTTGAAAAGTAATTGGAAAGCAGTCTTTGCAGGGATTACTGTCGGGGTGTTAACTAGCTTGTTGTGCGTGTTAGCAATGTCAGTAGTATTAGGATTTACCCATGAGGAATACGTGACATTTTTACCAAAATCCATTACGACAGCAATTGGAATGGGGATTTCCGAGGAAATGGGAGGATATGCAAGTCTGACGGCTGCAATTATAATTATAACGGGTGTGATTGGAAATGTTGTAGCTCCATTCATATGCCGTATAGCAGGAATAACAGAGCCAATAGCCAAGGGAATAGCCATCGGAACCTCCGCTCATGCAGTAGGAACTGCACGAGCAATGGAAATGGGTGAGACCGAAGGGGCAATGAGTAGTCTGGCGATTGTGGTTTCGGGAATACTTACTGTTATAGGTGCAAGTATATTTGCACAGTTTCTTTAAGGAGAGGACATGGCAGAGACCGGCAAAGAATATGTGAAAGCAATAAATTATATTATTGAGATGATAAAACAAGGAAGACTCTCTGTAGGTTCAAAATTGCCTACAGAGAGGGTACTTGCAACAGAGCTTGAGATTAGTCGTAATTCTACAAGAGAAGCCCTGCGCACTTTGGAAAATATGGGAGTTATAGAATGCCATCACGGATCAGGGAATTATGTTACCGGTGAAATCTCAAAGGTTTTTTCATCTATGATAAGCATGATGTTAATGCTTGAAAAATTTAGCGAAAGCGAAATACATAGATTCCGTAAGAGTATGGAGAAAACGGTATGTTCAATGCTGATAGAACAAAAAACGGATATGGTTGTGCTTGTAGAAAAGGCAGAAGGTATTTTAAATGAAGTTGTAACCTCATCTGAGCAGGAAATAGAAGCTGACAAAAGGTTTCATTATTTACTCATAGAGGCCACTGATAATAGATTGCTTATCTCAATCATGAAATCGGTATCGGATATCTACCGGAGTATGATTCATTCTGTATTCGCTAATGCAGATCCTTCGATGAAGAAGCAGCTTACCGAGGCTCATAGAGCTATATTATCAGCACTTAAGTCAGGTAGCAAGGAGCGTTGTGAGGAAGCGATAGAGCATCATTACAGTATCATTGATGACGTATTAAAAAAGAAGGAAGTAATGTGAAATACGATATAAATAGCCTTGGTCGGGCTTCGTAATGTTGAAATATGACGGCCAAATTTTCAAATAAGGTAATTACGGTGGCAACTGCCATGTAAATTTGAGTTCAGAATTATAAATATTTAGTTAAAAAAAAGAGTTAAAAAATATTTTAAAAAAACTTGACAATTAATCTGAGATAGTGTAATAGTATTATATCATATAAATTGATTGAAACGACAAAGGTGTTATTAGTTCGAATACCTTCGTCGTTTTTTTGTTATATTCAAAATCAATAAAATATCTCTGATGAGGGTGCGCAACTCTTGGGGATGAAAATGAAATGAATGAAACACCTAACAAAAATAATCGTATAATGGGAGGAAGAATTATGTTTTCATCAGTCAATACTATTTGGGTTTTAGTAGCTGCGGCCCTGGTGTTTTTCATGCAGGCCGGATTTGCAATGGTTGAAACCGGTTTTACAAGAGCAAAAAACGCCGGTAACATTATAATGAAAAATCTTATGGATTTTTGTATTGGTACTCCGATTTTTTGGTTGATTGGATTCGGAATTATGTTTGGCTCTGGAAATGGATTTATCGGAGGAATTGATTTCTTTACAAAGGGAGATTACTCAGGGATATTGCCAAGCGGAGTACCGTTTGCTGCCTTTTTGATTTTCCAGACAGTATTTTGTGCCACTGCCGCAACGATTGTTTCTGGTGCTATGGCAGAAAGAACTAAATTTATATCCTATTGTATTTATAGTGGAGTTATTTCATTGATCATCTACCCGATTTCCGGACACTGGATTTGGGGAGGCGGCTGGTTAAGTGAGTTAGGCTTCCATGATTTTGCCGGTTCGACGGCTGTTCATATGGTTGGTGGCGTTGCTGCTTTTGTTGGAGCAAAGATTCTCGGTCCTCGTATTGGTAAATACGGTAAGAATGGTAAATCCAGAGCAATACCCGGGCACAGCTTAACCTTAGGAGCTCTCGGTGTCTTTATCTTATGGTTCTGCTGGTTTGGCTTTAATGGTGGTTCTACCGTATCCATGGAGGGCGATTCGATTGGATTAGCAGGAAATATATTCGTTACCACTAATTTATCAGCAGCAGTTGCAACCTGCACAACTATGATATTTACTTGGATTCGCTACAAGAAACCGGATATATCAATGACCCTGAATGGTTCACTTGCGGGTCTGGTTGCAATTACAGCAGGCTGTGATGTGGTTTCTCCTGCAGGCTCGGCAATTATCGGAATTATCGCAGGTATTGTTGTAGTACTGGCAATTGAATTTGTTGATAAGAGATTAAAGGTTGATGATCCGGTAGGTGCAGTGGGAGTTCACGGCTTTTGCGGAGCATTAGGTACTATTTTGACAGGACTGTTTGCCGTTGATGGTGGATTATTCTACGGTGGAGGGTTTGAACTACTGGGTATACAATTATTGGGTGTAGCTTCGGTAATTGCCTGGGTGGCACTGACAATGACGATTGTTTTCACTATTATTAAGAAGACGGTTGGCTTACGGGTTACTGTTAAAGAAGAAGTAGAGGGTCTTGATAGTACTGAGCATGGTCTTACCAGTGCATATGCAGACTTCATATCTTATGATAAATCCGGCAGCTTCTCAACAGATGCTGCAGAAGTAACCGGTAAAGCCTCAGTAGACGAAGCGGTTCCTGTACAGATAAAAAGCAGCAATAATTATACAGCCTCTGACGTTAAGCTAACCAAAATCGAAATTCTAACAAGGCAAGCAAAGTTTGAAGCATTAAAGGCTGCTATGAACGAGATTGGTGTTACCGGTATGACAGTGACACAGGTGCTGGGTTGTGGTATTCAAAAAGGAGCGACAGAGTACTATCGAGGCGTTCCTGTAGATATACAGCTGTTACCTAAGATTCAGGTAGAAATTGTTGTAGCAAAGGTACCGGTAATCGATGTGATTAATACGGCAAAGAAAGTACTCTACACAGGTCATATTGGTGATGGTAAAATATTTGTATATAACGTTGAAAATGCTGTGAAGGTTAGAACAGGAGAAGAGGGTTATGACGCTCTTCAGGGAGCAGATGAGTAGATTTTTATCGCGATAATGTAAAGCATAAAAAATAAGGAACTTTACTTCCGGTTCCTTATTTTTTTATGTGGTCGGAAAACGCTTAACCCATGATGAAAGGTCTAGCTGCAGTCCTTTTCTCCTATTAGATAATATTATGGCAAAGGCTTATCTTTTTGATTTCAATCCGTGCTTGCAAAGGTTTTGATAGGGATTATCAGAGCCTTTTTTTATTGCAGAAGATACCATAATTTACAGCTTGATATATCGGTCATTAAAGATACAATAAATATATAGCAATTAACAATTATGTAACAAATTTAAAAACTATGAAACAAATACGCTTGGAGGTTATATGAGACAGGTACATAGGACAGCGACATTTTTAATCGCCGGCATCATAGCATTATCCGCAAGGACTGCTGTAGCATACGCGGCAGAAGAGCCTGTAGCCGGTATCTCGGTAGCATTGGAGGAGTGCTACAGGAGTACACCGGATGCGGACGATAAAATAATACAGTATCTTTCGGTTGATCTGGCTAAGGAATTTAACGAACTTTCATTTGCCAGGGTGAGTAATTACGTTAATATTCGAAGCAAAGCCAGTCTTGACGGAGAAATAATAGGAAAGCTATATAATAATGCAGCAGCAACGATTATGAAGAAAGAGAATAACTGGTATCAAATCGAATCCGGATCCGTTACCGGATACATAAGCGCTGATTACCTGGTTACGGGTCAGGAGGCTGCAGAACTTGCAGATACGATCGGTACCAGGATAGCAACCGTTACCACGGAAACCCTAAAGGTCAGGAAGGAAGCCGGTACCGATTTCCCTGTAGTGACGTTAATTCCCATCGGTGACGATTATGAGGTTTTGAAGGAAATGAACGGATGGGTACAAATAGCTCTGAATGATAATAATACCGGTTACGTCTCAGCGGATTATGTCAAGGTTACAACAGAGTATGAGGAAGCGGTATCCATTGAAGAGGAGCAGGAACGACTGGCAGAAGAAGCCGCGGCACAGGCAGCGGAAAGAACAGTAGCTAATAAAGCATACTCCTCTGTCGCCCAGGGGAAGAGCAGTGGTGCGGTAAGCACCGGCAGCTCTTCCACCAGGAGTAATCTGGTAGATTATGCATTACAGTTTGTAGGAAATCCTTATGTGTGGGGTGGCACCAGCCTAACGAACGGAACAGACTGTTCCGGCTTCACGCAGTCCGTATTTGCTCATTTCGGTATCAGTATTCCGAGAACCTCTAGAACCCAGGCTACCGGTGGCAGCCGCGTATCTCTGGATAATATAAAACCGGGTGACCTCGTCTTCTATGCCAAAAACGGAACGATTAATCATGTGGCTCTATACATAGGCAGTGGTCAAGTTGTCAGTGCCAGCAGCCCTTCTACCGGAATCAGAGTTACGAGCTTGTATTATCGTACTCCGGTGAAGGCAGTAAGATATATGAATTAATTACATATGAAATACTAAAAACCTGATGCTTCGGCATCAGGTTTTTTATAGACTAGAAAGCTTTGATACATATGCTTTATTTGCTTGAGTAAGGCAGAGTCGAACAGCTAAGGTTCGTACTAGCAACTAAGATAGTTACCTAATAGCTTATCCGTTCGTAGAATGTGTTCCGTCCACCACCGTGTCAAATACTCCAGCATTTCGTAGTAGAAATCCATGGGTTTTTCAATATCCAGTACATAGATGCTATGCAGCTTGACTCGAAATTCATTATGTACATGGGTATGCTCATCCAGCATGGGATAATTACGTTCCACCATAAGATTTTCTTCATAAATAAAATGAGTTTTAGCATAGTTCTCGAGCTTTTCCACTACACTTGCTATATGGAGATGATTAAAATCAGCACTCTGTATGACTGTTTCCATTTCATTCAGTATCCGGATTAACTCCATATGCTGTTCGTCTATATCTTGTCTGCCAACGGAAAAATCACTGTTCCATGTAATCATAAGTATCTTCATCCTTTACTGCTAATTTATAGTTCAATTATATCATATCAGTATAAAATGTATAGTTGTTTTACGGTGAATAACACTGCATAGGGATCATAACTTCATATTGGATTTGGAGCATAAGCTGCTTACGACAAAATGGTAGTTCACAATCGCTCATTATCAAATATTTTCCCGCCATCTCTTTCCATATACTAGAGATATGTGATAATATATCAATTAAGGAAATTGCATCCTCAATTGATTGCAAACGCAAGGAAATGATTTGATAAGAAATTAATAATCACATATTATTTTAGAGGGAAGAGAGAAGATACCATGAATGTGAAGCAATTTGAAGAATATTATGAAAAAATACGTGCCAACTGTGCAAGGATCATCATAGGGAAGGATGATTGTATTCGAAATATTGTGATTGCCTATTTGGCTGGCGGACATGTACTGCTGGAGGATGTTCCCGGTACCGGTAAAACTATGCTGTTTCGAGCATTTTCAAAGTCAGTGGGCGGTAGCTACAAGCGTATTCAGTTTACACCGGATATTATGCCCTCCGATCTGACAGGAATTAACTTCTATAATCAGAAGAGTGGTGAATTTGAATTCCGCCAAGGCCCATTATTTTCACAGATGGTTTTGGCCGACGAGATTAACCGGGCAACACCCCGGACCCAGTCCAGCCTTCTGGAAGCAATGGCGGAAGGGCAAATAACGGTAGACGGCACCACATATATAGTAGAAAGACCTTTTATGGTTATGGCGACACAGAATCCTTTGGAATCCGGTGGTACTTTTCCGTTGCCGGAGGCTCAGAAGGATCGATTTATGATGAAGCTGTCCTTAGGGTATATGCAGAGAGAGGAAGAGCTTTCCGTACTTTCAAGGGAGTCCTCCATTGATATCCTGTCACAGATCGGGCAAGTAGTAACGCTGGAAGAAACATTAGCTTTGCAAAAGCTATACCATCAGGTTGAGGTTAGTGCTCCTGTGAAAAATTATATTATGGATATCATTGCCAAGACTAGAAATGACCGTCGAATTCTGCTGGGCGCATCCACAAGAGCTGCTCTGTCACTTTATCAGGCATCTCAATTAATGGCGGCGATACAGGGACGAGCTTATGTCATTCCTGAGGATGTGAAAGGGTTAGCAGTATGTATTATGGAGCACCGTATGAGCTTTACCGGAATCATTCGTACGAATGAAGCAACCAGCATCTGCCGGGAGATCGTAAATGAGGTGCCGGTACCAACAGAGCCAATCCTATCCTGAGGATGTGTGAAGGAAAGACATCTCCCACGCGGAAAGAACTCCAAAATGAATTCCATTGGTAATTCATTTGAAACTTCTTACAGGTTTTTGAGATGCCGCGGAACTTAAAAATGGGGGATGAATATTGTGCGGCCGCCCAAATTCGTAAGGTTTGCGGCGGAAGGGAGAGCATTATGATTATATTTCTAATCGTTTTATTTACTTTCGGAGCTATTTTAGAGCTATTATCCTTAAAGGATAACCTCTCTAATATCAAATATCACAGTATCCCTTCGAAATGGGGATGTGAGCCCGGGGAAGTCTTTCAGATTGTTACTTCTGTATCTAATTATGGACATCGAACGATTCCTTTCTTGAAGATAGAGGAGGAATTTCCGTCAGAAATCAATATTCAGGGTGCAATCAATGACTTGGAGTTACAACGAAATTTCCTATATGCCAATGTATTGTATATACGAGGCAGACAGAAGATAACCAGAACCATACAGGCATCATTGCCACATAGGGGAAGATATCTGCTGGAAGGCTGTAGGCTGTTCGGCGGAGACTTTCTTGGTATTAAGGAGAATTCGAAGGAACTAAAGCAGCAGGAGGAGATCATTATCTTTCCACAGCTGCTTCAGAATACTTCCATACATGAGGCTTTGTCCGGGTATTATGGAGATTTCTCCGCCAGGCGATTCTATTTAGAGGATCCGATCCTGGTTAGTTCCTACAGAGATTACACAGGAAGGGAGCCGATGCGCTCCATCAGCTGGATGCAGAGTGCGAAGAGAAATCATCTCATGGTTAAGGAGTTTGATTATACACAGGATTTATCTGTAACAATTCTTCTGGATGTTTACCTGCATTGGTCGGAGGGAGCTCATTCGGAGCAATTAGAATACTGCTTCTCTCTGGCAAGGACTATAGCAGAATTTATGGAGCAGAAAAAGGTGTCCTACCGTCTGCTGACCAATGCCCATTGTAATGGAAATATCATTGCAGAAGGTGTATCGAAATCAGGCCAAGGCTCCCATCATTTTACGACATTGTTATTTACACTTGGACAGGCAACCGCCAATACCTTCGGTAGTATCGATCGCTTATATGATATGGCAATTCAGAATTATTCCGGAGAAAATGCGATTTTCTACGTTGCACCCTTTGAAAATGAGAAACGAAGCAGTCTGGTGAATCATTTACAGAACCGATTAAACAGTCAGGTTTATCCGATGTATGCAGCTGCAATTCTGGGAGGTGTGAAGGATGCTGGCTAAACTGTATAAGCTTATTTTTGATACCAGTATATGCTATACAATAGGGGTATTCCTGTTGAACTTTGTTGGCGACATATCGATTTCGATCGGAGGGTTTCTGATCCTGCTTCTTACGGCAATGGTGTCAGTTGCATTGGGGCAAAAGAAGAAATGGAGAACTCCGGTTATGATTATACTGCCAATCGGAGCTCTGATATTTTTAAGGCCTTCTGTTCCTGAGTTGATCTTATTTCTTCTGGTTTGGGCTTACGATATCTTTGTGACAGTGACAGAACGTTTTATAATCAGTCGGGGTAAGTTCGTTGATATGCTAAAGCGATTTGCGTTTCTCTTTCTCCTTCCGGCTATTTTTATGTTCATTGACCTTCGCAATTTCAACTCCTATGTACAGGCCATAGGGCCCTATCTAACTGCGTCCCTGATTAGTGCAGTTTTTCTGTTGCGCTATTTACGTGCTGTGAATCAGATGGAACAGATGAAGCACTACCTCCGGCAGCAATTTATGGAATTCATGATATTTCTGGTACTCTGTTTATTACTGACCTTTGCCAGAGCTCCACAGAACCTGGTGGCAGGATTAAAACTGATGTACCAATATCTGTTGGGTCCGATAATACAGTTTTTTGCCAAGGCGATAAGCATGCTTTTACTGGGGGTTATATATCTGATCTCAGCTATCATCGGTTTTCTGACAAATAAAAAAGAACTGCACAGTATTGACCTTACAGGTGGGGGCGCTGCAGATCAGGCCTTCGGTTTGGATGATACGGCGGGCTTCAGTTTAGAATGGATCATACCCTTTCTGTATTCCATCGCTATCATTGCCGGTTTGGTGGTATTATTCTTCTTTTTCCGTTGGCTGATGGGGGAAAGAATCAGGCAGAAGCTGCCGGCAGGTATTCTGGAGACTAGGGAGTCAATAGAGGATGTTAAGGATCAGAGAGCTAAATTCAGTAGGAAACGCCCAAAGGATTCGAGAGCTGCTGTCAGATATTATTATGGGAAGTATCTACTATGGCTGAAGCATAGAAAAGTAGAGCTTCGACTACAGGATACAACCGAAGAGATTAGTGATAAATATAATAGAGCATTGGTAGAAGCTGATATGGTAAAAAGAGAGGCATCGCAACAATTAAAGCGACTCTATCGGAAGTCAAGATACCAGATAACAGAACAGATTACCTCGGAGGAAGTAGTGAAGGCGAAGCAGCTTTATCAGACAATAAAGAAATCTAAAATTTCTGAGGAAGGGTCCAATTGACGAAGTACTCTTATATCCCCATGGGCGTCAGTGCTTAATTAAAGGTGCTCAGAGTTGATATTGGGTAAAAGCCCCTTGCGCGATTTTTACTATAATCTTATAAAATGGAAAAGGATGGTGAGCAATTCTTGGGACTAACGTATGCACAGTTTTCAAAATATCATATGGATCTTAGACCGTTGGGGATAGAGAAGGGCGAACCCCGAAGTCATTATTTCTGTACGCCCAAGGGTGCGGAGCTGATCGGATGGGCGGGTGTGGACGGCATTCACTTTTGTTTTTTGCGCAAATATGGAGAAATGGTATTTGCCGTGAGTCCCATGAACGAGCAAAATGATTATGTACACCCGTTAGCGGCAAGCTTCGAGGACTTTTTGCGCCTGCTTCTCGCCTGTGGTGATGCAGCGGCGTTGGAGCAGTTGCACGGATGGAGCAGGTCCCAGTTTGATGACTTTTTGTTAAAGAATCCTCCCGTGGCAAAGCACCGGGAGCTGCTTGATAAAATCGCCGCTAAGTGTTCCCTTACACCCATGCCGGAACCCTATGCTTATGTGATGTCGCTGCAAGCCGGTTTTGATTATGGCGGCATCCCATATCAGAAGGATTATTACGAATGGAAGCCGGAGCCCTCGCCGATACCGGAATGGAAGGTATACTTCGGGGAAGGCTTCTGGGGACATAGAGGACGGGATCATGCGGGCCGTGAGATATCGGTGGACAAGCATTTTACCTGGGGTGGAGAAGCTTGGTATGTTCCTGCTGTTTACAGCTGCACCAAGGGTCTTGTTGTTGATCTCTGCCTCATGGTTGAGCCGGAGAGGGAAAAGGAGTACATTGACAAGTGGTACCTGATGCAGAATGAACTGCACCGGGATGAGGAACTGCGGGAGAGGTGCATGACAGAGAATCCGTTAAACTCGGATTTCCGAATTAAGATAGAGGTGAACAAAAAGTTGCTGCGAGAGTCCTGTGGTTACGGCACTTCATGGCTCCCGGCTTCCTGCTTACCGGAGGGTGTGGAGAATGAGCCTGCGGTGAAATCACCGATGGAGCATTATGCTCTGAATGTAGAAAAAGCATGGTCCATACGGCGCATCTGCTTCCCCTGGGTGACTACCCGTAAGCCGGAAATCCATTCACTTAAGATTATGCTGGAGCAAAATCCGGTTTCGGTTCCCGGTCCCCATTTCTGCGTAGCCTCACCCGGTGAACAGTTATCCTTCACTCATCCTATCACAGGACAGGAGCACAGGCTGACGGTAATAGAATATATGGAGCAGGAAATGGACACACGGCATTTTGGCGATCCGAATCAGGAGTATCCGACCCACTATCATATCATGACCTATACCGTGCAACCGGAGCTGCCGCAGGCCGACTTCCGACTGCAAGACTGCGCGAAGGGCGACCCGCCCCGTCAGAAGAAGTGCGATCTCCATAGTTCTAGAACTTCAGGCTGTTCAGCCATTGGAATCATCGGCGGTTCCGATGGTCCTACGGTGTTATTACTATCAGGTGAACAGGTAAACACACACACCACAGCCTCAGTGCTGCATTTTGAGCCTCAGGAGAAAACCGAGTGGCGCATGGTGTTTTTCAAAAAGACACGAGAAGATATATCCATAGATTTGATGTAATAATTGCAGGTTACGTTTAGCCCGAAAGCATAGCGTTCCGGTTCGGATCATAGAACGGAGGACTTACATCGGCCGGGACTAAGTATTATTAATATTGGTGAGGTGAAAATGGATCATATGCTGGATTTAACTGTTTCCGAATTGACGGAAGAAGATGCAAAAGCGATCTGTCTGTGGAGGTATGATGTACCCTACGATATCTATAATTATCCTTCCTGGGA
>JAEYQV010000086.1 GCA_023409835.1 Bacillota bacterium | reverse complement strand
AGCATTGTTTTGTCATGCTGTCAAGGGCGGCGTTAGCCAGCCAAAAACTATATCTAGCAATTTTCAAGGTTCTGAATGAGCCTAATTTTCTGGCTCAGAGTTTTCATACGTTACTTTACACTACCAATAATAAAGCCTCGTGTAACAATCGATGTTATATGTTGACATTATACACCATATTTAGTCTTTGTAAAACCTATATCTTCCAACGCATAAATTCTACGGAACTATTCTTGTATAGATCTCGTATAGACATTTATAGTATTTTTCTTACTTACCGCATTTGTTGATTTGGCATCAAGGCTTGGAATAAGTCGGCCATATATAAATAAATCAATTGCAAAAATAGGATATGTGAGATAAAATGTACTCGATTGCGGGAATCATTACATAATATAGAACTAGGTACGCAAGTAAGAAAGGATGCATGAAAGATGGTTTACAAGACTTCAGGTGTATGCAGCAGCGAAATCAATTTTGAGATAGATGAAGAAAATAGTACAATAAAATCAGTCTCCTTTAAGAACGGCTGTGCCGGTAATGCCAGCGGTTTATCAAAGCTCCTGGTCGGTATGAAGGTAGATGATGTTATTCAACGGCTGGAGGGAACCCCCTGTGGATTTAAGAAAACCTCCTGTCCGGATCAGCTAGCTAAGGCTTTAAAGAAATGGAGGTCTAAGGAGTGAAACGCATCGTATTAACAGGCGGGGGAACCGCAGGCCATGTGACACCCTGTATCGCACTGCTTCCGGAGCTTAAAAGGGAAGGCTACGACATCCAGTATATCGGCTCCCAAAACGGAATTGAGCGGAAGCTGATTGAAGAATACGGTATTCCCTATTATGGAATTTCCTCGGGTAAGCTAAGAAGATATTTTGACCCGAAGAACTTCTCCGATCCCTTCAAGGTAATGAAGGGTTACTTTGAAGCCAAGAGTCTATTAAAAAAATTAAAACCGGATGTTGTCTTCTCCAAAGGAGGCTTCGTCTCCGTTCCCGTCGTACTGGCGGCCAAGAAGGTTAAGCTTCCGGTTATTATTCATGAATCCGATATGACACCCGGCCTGGCGAATAAATTAGCTATTCCTGCTGCCAGGAAGGTCTGTGCGAACTTTCCGGAAACCTTAAATTATCTGCCGGCAGATAAGGCGGTTCTTACAGGTACTCCGATCCGCAAGGAGCTGTTCTCCGGTAACAAGCTCCAGGGCCTTAATTTTTGCGGATTTACGGCAAATAAGCCCGTGATCCTGATCATCGGAGGAAGCACCGGCTCCAGAGTGATCAACGAAATCATTCGTGGCATGCTCCCGACCCTGCTCCGTGATTATCAGATCATCCATCTGTGCGGTAAGGATAATCTCGATGATAAGTTATCCGGTTTGGAGGGCTATGTACAATATGAATATATCAAGAAAGAATTAAGCGACCTGTTTGCTGCTGCAGACCTGGTTATCTCCAGAGCCGGTGCGAATGCCATCTGCGAACTGTTAGCCCTTAGAAAGCCGAATATCCTGATTCCGCTCTCTTTAAAATCCAGCCGCGGTGACCAGATTCTAAATGCGGAATCCTTTGAACGCCAAGGCTATTCCTATGTGCTCAAGGAAGAGGATTTAACCGTTGCCAGCCTGCTGGCTGCAATCAATACGGTTATGGAGAAGAAACGAAGCTACATTGACGCTATGAATAAGAGTGAATTGAATAACTCCATCGATACGATTGTCCGATTGATAAAAGAATATTAAATTATATTACCCGTTTGATACAAACAGGGTAAACGTATAATACCTTGACAATAAAGTAGTTGCGGGAATTAGTATCTCGACACTTATCTGCAGTCAATCGCCACCAAAAAATCCAGACATACTCCTTCCATGAGTTGTCTGGATTTTTCATATCTCCTTATTATCTATGTCCTAACGGATGCTACCGTATATTAATCCTTAACAGTGGTATAAAATAGTAGTTCAAATTCTCATCGGATGTGCTTCGCAATTGCCTGTGCTATCTTAGCGGCATCCCCTTCCGCATATTTCCCCTGAAGCCAGGTCATCTCTACCTGATCGTCCTTAAATCTCGGAATCAGGTGCATATGGAAATGAAATACCGTCTGACCGGCAGCCTCTCCGTTATTCTGAAGAAGATTCAAGCCTTCGAAATGAAGCTCTTCCTTCATGGCAAGGGCGATCTTTCTGGCAATTACCAGTGCCTTCTCCGCCGTAGCATCGTCCAGCTCGAAGAGATTCGCAGAATGTCTCTTCGAAAGTAGGATGACATGTCCCTTAGCTGCGGGGGAGATATCCAGGATTGCTTTAAAATCCTCATCCTCGAAAATCGTATTTGACGGAATTACACCTTCAATGATCTTACAAAAAATACAGTTATCCTTCATAATCATTCCTCCAATGTCGATTGTTGTATTACGCTTTATATTGCATAATTTTCCATATTTTGATATTCTTAATGAAAGCTATCATAAGGGGGATATTCCAATGTATGCAGAGGCAGAGAAAGAATCCTTAGCTGATCTGGTGAAGGAAAATGCTTCACTGGAAGCTGCTATTCAAAGTATACAGGCTGACTATAAACAAACAACTTCCATGTTTATTCACGAGCTACGTAACCCGTTAGCGCTGTTAAAAAGCACCCTTCAATATATTGAAACCACGCATCCGGAAGCATTGGCGTTCAAATACTGGGGGCAGCTTCAGGAGCTGGTACATGATATGGAAATTATGATGTCCGACGCCTCCCAGCTTAACACCTGCACCAGTATTCAGAAAGAAAATCATAATCTGCTGGCTCTATTTCAAGCTATCATGAACAATTTCATGCCTCAGGCTGTTGATCAGCAGATTGATCTGATGATGGAGGTGGAAGAAGGCTGTGAAGCTTATTTCTCTTCCTATCCCTGTGATGCTGTCAAGCTGAAGCAGGTATTCGGCAATCTGATTAAGAATGCTTTTGAGGCAACAGCTCCCGGGGATTTCATCCACATCTCTACCCAATACCTACCCCGGGTTGGGGATATCCTTCCGAAGCTCTCCATACGAATCTGTAATAACGGACTTCCTATTCCGGCAGATCAGCTTGAGAATATCTTCTTACCCTTCGTTACATATAAGAAAGGCGGCACCGGTGTCGGATTGGCAATCGTAAAGAAAATCGTCGAGCTTCATTATGGCTCTATTCATGTAACCTCTGACGAGAATCAGACCTGCTTCACAATTCTTCTGCCGTTATAATATCATAGGATGTTAAACTGGAATACCTGATCAAAGGTACGCAGGGTCTTAAAATTACCCTTTGCTGTCAGTTCCCCTGACATGAAAGCACCTTGAAAGGTGATTCTTCCCAATACCAGCCGATTCATGACGTTATGGGTCGTCTTTGCGATGACATCGGCATCCGGTTTCTCACCGTAATAGCATTTCAGATGCTTATTATTAATCTCTACCACCAGAGTTTTCTTCACATCGGACAGAGTAATTGCATAGGTTGCTACAAAATCGTCAATCGGGTGGAAGTTGTCCTTTAAGTTCTTAATGAATTCCTGCCCGGTTTCACCGTCTCCGCTATCGAGCATCTCCTTAAACATCAGCGTGAGCTCCTCAATATCCTCCTTCTGCTTCTTGACATAGGCGTCATCGGAAACGTACATGGAAAGCTGCTCACTTTCCTGGGGTGTCAGTACAATCGGACTGCCCTGGAGCAGATTCTGCTTTAACGCCGTATTGCTGACCGGCATCATCCTCCATTTCTGGTTAATGATCCGGTAGAAGGATTCCGCTTTATCTTCAATGTTCCTGGTAAAATCAGGATTTGTTTCAAAATCCACATGATCCTCAACATAAGCACAGATTCCATGGTAAGGCGGGATACCACCGAGCATTTCCCAGGCCTTCACCAGCGTAAGCTCAGCATCCCTTTCACCGTAGGTCGTCGCCATAACCACCGGCAGCATATATAGCTTGCTCAAACGTTCCTTATCTCCGTAGAGCCAGCAGGCATCCAGGAACTGCTGCATCAAGCCTCCGATACCGAACCACTCCACTGTGGTAGCCAGAATGATTCCGTCTGCCTCCTTCAGTGTCTTCGGCAGCATTGCTATCGAATTCTTCTCTTCATAAAGGTTGTAACGGGTAATCTTTACCCGAAGCTCATCTTCCAGAACTGAGGTCAGCTTACTGATCACATAAAGAGTCGGATCCTCAATTAACCCTCTTCCACCATAATAAATATTAATCTTCATCTCTTACCTCTCCTTTAGCAACCTTTATATAGGGGTATTAATTCTGCTGCCTGTCTTCTTCCTGCGGTACAACAAAAGGGCCATAATTACACCTGCCAGGAAGCCTCCGATATGAGCCGCATTATCGATATTTACACTGGATATTCCTCCATAGAGACTGAATACCGCAAATAAGATAATCTGCCTTCCACTGATATCCTCCAGTCTTCCCTTGTTTACCAGAATAATATAAACCATTGCACCGACTACGCCGAAGATTGCTCCTGAGGCCCCAACAGAAAAAACAAATTCTTCCTTGATCATATTATAACTGATTGAGGAAATCGCCGCAATAATTCCGGAGCCAAAATATATCAGGAGATATTTTATTTTACCGGCAGCTCTCTCGAGATTATCCCCGACCACAAACAATACCAGCATATTATTCATAATATGTCCGAAATCCGAATGCAGGAACATTGAAGTAAGCAGCCTGTAATATTCCTGCTCCTCCTTCACATGATACCAGGACAGAGCACCGCCTGCCAATACCTGATCGGTAGCTCCGAACAGTTTTGTATAATGCACTATGATATAGATCAATATATTTACTGCTATAATTACCGTATTAAGCGGCGTAATCCTATCCCTCTTATGAACGGTCTTATTCTCTTGTCTGTCAGAAAAGAAGTCAGGAAATACTTGCATATCCGTACTGAACTGCTCGTTTGCCAGCAGATGCTCCAACTCATCCTTGAGACCCGAAAAATCCGAGATCTGGTTTTCATAAATAATCAACCGCCTTTCTATAAGATCAATAATCCAGTGGTCATCCTCCTCGAGACAAAACTTTCGTGCCTTATCCGGACGCTCCGTGAAAATCATCCCTAACAGATGAATACTTTGAAAGCCGCTTTCGCCAAACTTTCCCTTAATGTTGTCTAAAATCAGTCTATATTCCTCCATCGACATCTCGTTTCCGGAGGGTGCATGAAAGAGAATAACGATATCCGCCTCCAAGCCAGCAGGGCGATAAAATAAATGAACACCGTTTACCTTAATGTCCAGATGGATAAAGTCCCTGACTCTCAGTTGATAAATCAATCCCTCTATTATTCTCATCTATCTTTTCCTTTACATTATCGTTATTCTTCCCAGGCAAAGGAGCGACCCACTGCCTTCTGCCAGCCTGCGATCAGAGTCTCCCTCTTCTGCTCCGGCATATCGGGATGGAAGGTTTCCGAAAGCGCCCAGTTCTTCCTGATCTCCTCTTTATCCTTCCAGAATCCAACTGCCAGTCCTGCCAGATAGGCAGCTCCCAACGCGGTGGTTTCCACACACTCCGGCTTATATACCAAGGTCTTCAGGATATCCGCCTGGAACTTCATTAGAAAACGGTTGGCGCAGGCACCGCCATCCACCTTAAGCGATTTTAAGTCGGTACCCAGATCCTTCTCCATGGATTTCAGCACTTCATAGGTCTGATAAGCGATCGCTTCCAGGGTGGCACGAATGATATGGTTCCTGTTGCAGCCCCTGGTAATACCGACGATCGCTCCTCTTGCATATTGGTCCCAATAGGGTGCTCCCAGTCCGGTAAAGGCCGGAACCACATAGACCCCATGCGTATCCTCCACCTCAGTGGCATATTTCTCACTCTCAGCCGCAGTTCGAATCAGTTGAAGCTCATCCCGTAGCCATTGTACTGCCGCTCCGGCCACGAAGACACTGCCCTCTAAGGCGTATTCCGGCTTTGTGTCCGTGCAGGCTGCTATCGTAGTTAACAGCCCATGCTCCGAGATTACTGCCTCTTCTCCGGTATTCATCAGCAAAAAGCACCCCGTACCATAGGTGTTCTTCGCTTCCCCCTTCGTAAAGCAGCATTGTCCAAACAGGGCAGCCTGTTGATCCCCGGCTGCACCGGCAATCGGTATCTCCTTGCCGAATAGGGTTTGATCCGTAACTCCATAGATACAGCTGGAGGGCTTCACCTTAGGAAGCATAGCTGCTGGAATATTAAGCTCTGCCAGAAGCTTCTGATCCCATTCCAGCTTTCTGATATCAAATAACATTGTCCTGGAGGCATTCGAATAATCGGTTACATGAACTCTCCCCCTGGTCAGATTCCAGATCAGCCAGGTATCCACCGTTCCGAATAGCAGATTTCCCTTATTTGCTTCCTCCCTGGCACCCGGAACCTTCTCTAAGATCCAGGCCAGCTTCGTTCCGGAGAAATAAGCATCCGGAATTAAACCCGTTGTTTCTCTGATATAGGGCTCCAGTCCCCTGTGTTTAAGCTCCTTGATCCTATCCGCCGTACGTCTGCACTGCCATACGATTGCATTACAGATCGGCTGACCGGTATGCTTATTCCAAACTACTGTAGTCTCCCTCTGGTTCGTTATCCCGATGGAAGCAATCTCCTCTGCAGAGGCACCCAGCTTTGCCATAGCTTCCGTCGCAACAGAGATTTGCGTGGACCAGATCTCCATCGGATCATGCTCCACCCAGCCGGGCTTCGGATAAATCTGTGTGAATTCCTTCTGTGCTACGCTTTTCATTTTTCCTGACCTATCAAAAATAATGCACCTGGAGCTGGTTGTTCCCTGATCCAATGCCATTATATACTGCTTCATTTCCTGCTCCCCCATTTCTCTTAATTACGGTATCTGACCAATAAGCTGTTTCTTACATCCTTACGCAAGCTCTATATCCGGTATCCGTTTATATTATTCCGTTCTATCCGTAGGTTAAACCCATTTTACCACTCATCTCCCATTCTTTACAATATCTTTTCTGGAAGAACCTATACTTGAACCGATACTTCTGTAAGACCTATGCTTACGATTTGTATCTATTCGTTAATTGAATTACCGGGTATCACGCCTACATGATAATCAGGACGCATCTGGCTAATAGATGCGCCCTGCATATGGGAATGCTTTGATAGGATCAATTAGATACTTCTTTATTCCTCCACTAAAAACTGATATTTGATATTTGCAAAGGATATCTCATCCCCCGGCTGCAGCTTTCTGGGCTGGTAGGTAGGAAGCGCCTCCCGATTAAGAAAGGTACCGTTTGTAGAGTTTAGATCCGTAAGATAGTATTGCTCCTGCTCCTTCGTTATCTTCGCATGATATCGACTGACCACATCCTTTTCGATACAGTAATCCACATTTTTTCTGATTTTACCGATAAAGAACGGGAGTGAAGCTATGTGGATGGTCTCATATTTCTCTTCCTCCAGGGGCTTAAGCTGACAATGATACTGCTTTAAAGAATTCAATAGGCAGGTGGGATTATCCTCCCCTGTCTCAGCCGTCGAGGCTTTATTTCCACCTAAGAAGACTTCCCGGTGGATTATCGCGGCAGCCCCCTGAACTGCTTCCGGAGTTTTGCTCTTATCCCTCTCGGTTGACAGCCTTTCTTTCCTACTCCAAATCGGTGCTTTAGTATTGTTTCCGGCTTCCATCCTTGGGTCGATGTATTCCTGTAGATCAACGATTCTGGTGGTTCTGTTCTTCTTGTCCCACAACCTCATAAGAATATAACCGCCAGCGCTGAATAAACATAAAGAAAGGCCGAACAGCTTCGTATAATCAATCCGGTTTCCGAGGGTGTTATAGAGAATTTTTGTGGATAGGCAGATGATAATAACCAGAACTGCTCCGAGAACTAAACCCGCCGTATATAGGTAGGTTTTTAAGGGATAGCAGGAGACTTCCCTCTCACTGGTCACCTTCTCCATCATAACCGGAATATTTTCTATTGCCTCCGGGACTTTATCCCTCATTCGCAGGGAATTGATACGGTCACGTGGATTTCGTCTTTCCTCTGTTGAATTAATCTTCAGAGGGTCCTCCGCCGACTCCTGTCCTACGATTACCTGACTGGAACGAGTCTTCCTTATAGGAGGGGGTTGTGCATTTATAACGGATAAGAGCTGGTTAAAGGTATACCCCTCCTCCTTTCCGGTTGCATATAGATTATATACCAGGAGTACTGCTTCTTTATCATTATAATCTACTTTATTCATGATATATTCCATGAGGCAGCACAACTGCTCCTTAATATCCCTATGATAGCCGGGCAGATAGCAAAGATACAGCTTTTCCGAGGTAAGCTCCATATATATCGTCTCAGGAGTAAGTAGGAAGTCATTCTCATTCAACAAATAATCATAGGCCTTTTCAATACCATCGAGCAGTGCTAAGAACAAGCTCCTCACCCGGTCACAGGTCAGCGCTGTCCTTGCAGAGAGAACACTGATTGACTGCTTTGATGTGATATCATAGTAATATTGTACGCAGTTATCGATAATTCGCCGTTCCAAGGGTAAGATTCCCTTCAGACCCTCCGCCCTTAGCATTCTTAGACAATAGGGCTCCCCTTCCCCCGATTCCGGCTCACGGATAATCATGTAGCTATGATACAGATCCCTGCTGTATTCGATTTCCATCTTATCACCTCTTTTACTCGTTATTTCCTTCGTTGCCTGTTGTTTGTCTCGATGCCCGTTACCCCTTGATGCTTAGCCATAATCCTTTCATTTGATGCCGTAATTACTTGAGAATATTAGTAATCTGTTCCTGAAGGGCATCCAAGCCCTTGATTTTAGAACCGGTTTCAAGGATTACCTCACTGAACCGGATGGATTCAGCAGGATTATGGACCGGACGAGCGATCTCATATACAAAACCTTTCGGTCTGAAGTAATTCCAAATTCCTTTTATCAAAACGCCAGACTCTGCCTCCACAGCTGCTGTAACCTTACGTTTACCAGCGGTCACCTTAATATTAGTCACTTCTGTACATAATAATCCGGTAGTTAGCTCCTGCCAAAGATAGGCTTCTATCTCTGCTTCTTCCTCTTCCGTGCTCCCGGTAATCAGATAGAACACTCCTCTGTCATTGATATTCTGATAATCTATCTCTCCGGTAGCAAGCGTCGACTCATGCTTCATTCTCATTGCTGCCTGATGAAGGATCTTATCCGTAATGCCTTCGATCCGGCATACATCATACAGGTAAAAGGAAAGGAAAATAACTGCCAGGATCACAAAAAGAACGATCGGCAGGACCAGTGCGGCCTCGACGGTAAAGCTTCCCTTACTCTTATTCTTCATTCGACTCATCCCCCGGCCATCATCCATGGCTCTGAGCTGATGAAATGAAGAATATATCCCAGGAACAGAAACGGAACAAATGGAATGCTCGTCTTTCGGTTTGCTAAACGGGTAATCAGAAGAGCAATGGATACGATGGCAGCGGCAAACAGGGCCAGGGCAAACAGCTCCAGATTACCCCAGAAGCCTAAACCCAGCCCGGTTACACTCAGTAAGAGACCGTCTCCCATACCGATCTTACCCTTGGTGGCTTTACTAATCAGGATAACTAAGATACCGACCAGAATTCCAAATCCACGATCCACCAGCGTAAGGCTGTGGGAGAAGGGAATACTGATGCAGATCAGTACCGCCCCCGCCAATATGCTCCAGTTGCTTATATGCTTGGAACGTAAATCCTGTATTGCAGTGAATAATAGTAGGATGCCTATGTTCACCATTATAATAAAATCCGTCATCTCTTCCTCCCACATCTGCTAATATTTCAAGATCTCTTACATTACCATATGATATGGCTGTTTCTATACTATTTATTTAAGGTATTTCCTTGCGCTATTTCCTTAACGCTCATTGGCTGCATCTTTTACAGGGAGCTCTTCCAGATACCTCTGATCGCGCAATCTCCCGAATCGTCCTCTTTAGTCCCGGACAATCCTTACCGGTATGGTATCTGTTTCCGAAGTCAGTAATATAATATATATCTGTATCCGATGCTTCTTTGTCACAGCAGCTCTCGCAGGGATAGTATTTACCTCCGCTTCTGTTCCTTCTGGAATCAGGTATTCCACTTACCTCTTCTATGGATAGCTTTAAGTGGGAACAGCTTCGTTCCTTATGGTAGACAGTTCCGGTCTCTGTGATATAAACCACAGCTTCCTCCGTATCAGTCTCCTCTTTCACGGTGGTATATCTGGCCGGTACCTGATGTCCGGTCCAGCCCCTTACCCGGACCCGCTGGATCAAACGCATATCCTCCAGCCCGAAGAACCAAACCGGAATCCTGACATAATATCGAGCCACGATATCAATGCAGTCCTCTTCCTCTAAGATACTGGAGTAATAGAAGCTGATTTCCCGAAAGCCTCCCTTGATACAGGAATGATTTATCTCATCCGTGTCGAGCTCCTTCATCACAAGGGTTTTGACTACGGTCTCGCCAAGAACGATGCCGGACAGCTCCTTCAGATTAATATCATATTCTTCACCGAATAAGGTGACGTCCGCGTTCTTAGCCTCCTCCGCGTCCAGAAAATCATCATAGACGTATGCGAGCCTTGCAAGAGACAGACCCGTCTTCGTAATAGATTCCTGGATATGCTCCTGTACATTCATCAGCTGGATGAAATATAAGAAAGCAATCATAAAGAATATAAACAGCGGAAGTACGAAAGCGGCCTCCACTGTTAATGATGCTTTATTACCGCCTTTTATCCTGTGATCAGGTCTTTGCCTGCTCCTTTGCAGCTTTCTAAATTTATTTTCCATGTCTTCCTATATCCTTGCAGACTGGCTGCACGATTTGAAATCGAAATACTTTCTCACATATACCTTCTGATATTACCTGATGGTCCGGGATGTCCGTTCTTCTATAAAATTTATAAGCAAATGATTTCTTGGAGAGAGATATGTTTTTATTTGATTTTTTTGATAGAAAAATGATACAGATTTTATAGAATAACCAGAAGAGCGGACATCCCGAACCACAAGGCTTAGGTATGTCTAAAATTGCAGGATAAATATATTCATTGGTAATAAGAATACTCTGTACTGCATCATTACTGCTATAGAGATTCCAATACTGTAAAATCAGTAGCTGTAGCCTGCTGACACAGTGTACTTCGTATCCCCGTATCTGTTCAGATATTGTTTTACAAAGGAAATAGCAGAAAATTTAGGTTCCATGCTATAGCCCACCTCCGTTTCAAAGCCAAAGAGACAGTTTTGAAAAGAGAAGGTGTCCTCATACCGGATTTTAATGTTCTCCTGTATAAGGTCCATACTCCGATAAGCAATCTCCTTCTTGCTCTTAATAAAGAGAAATACCTTCAGATAGTCTGAGTAGGATAAGGATAGTCCGCTGGGGCTATTGGGATAGCTTGCTGCCTTAGCCCGGAGCGCATCTCTCTGTAGGCTGAGCAGATCCGTAAAATTGAGGCTTACTTTATTCTTAAACAGCTGTACTTCCTTCCCCATTAGTAAGGCACAGGTGTCCACCAGGGCTTCTGCAAATGCCAGGAGTACTACAAGTATTGTTTGGGTTATGGCAACCAGCACCGGCAGCCCGGTAAAGCCTACCAAGGCTGTGGCTATCGTCCTGGCCTCATTCCATTTTACCTTATCCTTCAATAGACTGGTGAAATCCAATATCGTCCTAAGAAAGATCAGCCTGGTGACGATAGAGGTAATATTATCTTTATCCGAAGCATTCCCTAACAGAAGATATTCCTGTTCATAGTTCAAAGCTGAGGGCTTCCTTCCGGAGATATCCTCCCCCTCCACTGGAAAGCTGTAGAAATGCTCCTGAAGATAAGTCTGGAACAGAAGGTGCTCTGCCGCCAGATTTACTCCATCCCCAAGAAGAGTTGTTACATCATAATTCCCAAACTTCTCAAAGAGACCACTAAGCCCCGAGTTCTTCTTTCCAATTGTCAGCTCCCCAAAAAACGATGTAAAATCAAAACTCGTATTCTCCTGATAAGAAAGTGCTGCAATATCCGTAGGAAGAAGCTCATTGGTGAGCTCCTTATCAGAAATCATCCCGGGATCCAACACCAGCCCGGTTATGCCTTCCTTAATGAGAGTTCCCATCATACCTAGATAATCCGCATCATTCTCCTTTTGAAGAACCAGACTGCTATAATCCAGAGTAAGACCGTCAACCTGATAGGTACTCAGGGAGTTTCCTGCTTGTTGAAAGCTTTCACGGGCAGTCTGATAAGCTTCCCTTCCAAGTTCAGCTTCTGCTGTATCCAGCAGACCTTCTACCGAAGTAAGAATTAGATAATCCTGCTCAAGGATCCGCTTCATGGCTGTAAAATCATAGCCGGATGGATTACCGCTCTGATATCTTTTTAGCTCCTTCAGCCCCTCCTCCAGGCCGGAGTATAGCTCTTCCCCCAGCTCCTGTTTGGCTTTATCAAGGGAGGCTTCGTAATTCTCTATGCGTGGATCTGCTTTCAGAGTGGTTGTCAGGATAGTATCAATGGCATTCTCAGCTTCCGTAATCAATGGCCCTAGCTTCTGCAGCAAAAGGCTGACCTCGTTCTTATACAGAAGGATCTCATTGATACAGGTTTGTTTCTCCTGTGTACAAGCAGCTCTATCTGTTTCTAAGCCGCTTAATTCACTCTCCAGCTCACTGATATAAGTCTTGCAGGTCTTGATCTGTGACTTAACTTCCTTTTCTGCTGCTTTATCCCCCTTTACCGCTTGTAGTTCGGTATTAAGCTCCGTTAATGTAACCTTGGCATCCGTAAGCCGTCCCCGGGTGTTCCCCATTGCCATTTCCAGACGTACCACGCGATCCAAGATACTGTCTAGCAGGGTGAACTGCTCCTCAAGCTCTGTAAAAAATCCGGAAGGGTCGATGTAATTGCCTCTGATGGCTGCGAAAATGCTCTCGTTGTTAATACCGGCCTTCTCCGAGGTAACCGTCCCATACAGGATCTTCTTAATATAGTCCGGTAAGGTCTGCAGAGAACCATCTTTATTTACCTTCAGTCCCTTTTTACTGGTACTGACTCCGTCATAAAGCTTCATCAGGGTCAGAACCCCTTCATCTATCGCTACCAGTTCTTCTTCGACCTTAAGCTTTTCCTCATAAAGAACACTGACCTTCTCCGGTTCCTCCAGTAAGGACATCTTATCAAGGAGCAGCTCCATACCCTTCCCAAGCTCCTTGTATTTCATATATTCCACTGCCTCGTTAATAAACAGCTCTCCCTGATAATCCATCAGACCGGTCCTGCTCTTCACAGCTAGAGAATCCACCGTGATATCATATAATTCCAGACCCTCCCTGCTATAAGAAAGCTCCCGGTTTGGCTGAAATGTATATGACATGTAATCCTGAAGCTTCGTCTCCATCTCGGCCGCATTTACTGTGCATTGCCCATAGCCGGTATCCAGTCCCAGCAGATGATATTCCTCAAAAAGAGGGGCGTAGAATTCCGCCAATACAGAATCCATGGCAGTTGTCAAGGCTCTCTCCGCAAATACCTTAGCCGTGTTTATCCTCGCTCCTTCGATGATCGTCATGATCAGGGACAGGACCATTAATAGTATCAGGCTCAGGAATACGGTAATGGAGCCTGTAAGTTCCTTCTTTTCTAAGAATAGCATTACAAATACCTTTCCTATGTGGTTTATTATATCTTCAAGGTGTGAGGGTTACTTCCCGGTAATTTTACTCGCATCCCCGTTAATGGCTGTAAAAGCATTCTCAACAATCGTCTTGATCTGATCCTTGAATATTAAAACCAGTGCAATAATTATCACTAGTATCAGAATAATCTCAATTACGCCTATCCCTTCTTGTTTTTTATAAAAAACACTCGTCAATTTTGTTTTCATATCTTTCATTCACTTATTCCTGCTGCCGATCTGGCAGTCACTCCTTTCTTAGTCGTAATCATTTCACGTTCCAAAGGATAGGAAGGCCGGGATCATAATTATAATGAGTACAATCATCAACATTATCATCATAGGACCTAGAAGCTTGGTACTTGCTTCTTCCCCAAGGCGTTTTGCCAGCTCTTTTCGTTCCTTAAAAGCCTCCATAGCTTCTAGGCTTAGTAGCTCTGTCAGTCCCCTATTACCCTTTTTTAAGTTCTGGGTGATTAAGGATCCGAATTTCATATAAGGAAGCACACCGGTTCTTCTGCCGAACTGCTCATATGCAGTGCTTTCCGAAATTCCCAGCTTTAATTCATGCCGGGTTAACAGCATTTCTTCATAGGCATAACGTCGTTTTATGGAGCTTTCCTTAAGCTTACCCTCATAATCCTCAGCGATTTTCATCCAGGCCTGTTTGATTGTCATACCGGCATTCATTAACAGGGTGAATTTATTGATGATCTCCGGATAATCCATCAGCATCTGGTTCTGTCTCTTCTTCATCCGGTTCTCCAGCTCCCTGTCCCCATAAACCCATAGTACTGCTGCCACCAATGCTCCCAGAAGGAGTACGCTCAGTCCATTATTCTGTGTCTTTCCATTCTCCTCCCAATCCAGAGAATATCCATCTATCTTATCCGGCAGTCTCCATTTGCTGTCCTGACTGGAACTATCATCCTGCTCCTGTAGCTTCTGATACAGCTTCTTCATCAGCTCTTCCTTCTTGGTCAGCTTCTTTGGGGTTAATGTAAACGAGAAATCCTGCTCAAGCTTAGTTTCCTGACAGGTTAAAGTAGCCCTTACCCTGGTAGTAACTGCTTCGGAGATTACGTCCGGTGCCTTTAGCATCCCCTCCTCGGAGATTAGTCGATTATCTTCCGGAAACCATTCGACTGTCACCGCAGTGCCAGGAATACTCCTGATAAAGTTCAGATCCTGTTGAATTTGATCCCCTGAGGTATTCTCCCCCAGTACTTCGGTTTCCAGATAGGCCTTCGCCTCCTCCATAACCTTATTTAGCTCTTCCTCCGTATATTGCCGTTCCGGTATGATAAGATTAATATCCTCCGTATAGCTCTGTTCTTCCTCTGTCCCTATATTAACCTCTATCCCGCTTTCCTTCCTAGGCTCATTGAATCCCTCCGTCTCCTTCTTATCTTCCGAAATATATACTTTAAGGTCAACCTCACTGCTTCCCTCTCCTTGTTCGGGGCGCGTCAGATAATTATCGTTTAAATAACTCCTCTCCTCACCGGAAGGGAGCTGTCCCATTAGGGAGAGCAAATTGAATAATAAGATTATAAGAAGGACGGTTGAGACTCTTTTATCATAATGAAGCCGCTGCTGCAGCTCAGGTTTATTATTTACGCTTAATGCTTTAATGGCCTGTGCTGCCTTTGATTTATGAAGGAGATGGGACTCCAGATGAGTCTTTCTAAGAATTAGCCTTGAAAGCGGGTATAAGAAATAAAGCTTATGTTCTTTTCGGTCCAGCTCAGCCAACCTATCGTTTTCTCTTGTGAAGCAAATGACCGTTGGGATAATAATCAGAAGAAGAACCGTAATGTTCAGATATAGCAAAGTACTGCCTCCTTATACTTCTATGGCGATAATCTTTTCAACGGCCAGATAGGCTCCCAGATAAACGATGAACAGAAGCGTCATAATGATTACCCCAAGAAGGTTATGGTAAAGCGGGTCTAAAAAGCCGGGGGAGGATACTGTCAGATAGCCTATCATACCGAGTGGTATTATCTTCATCATATCCGCTTCGTATTTCTTAGCCGTTATCATCGTAAGAATTTCCCTCTTAACCTCCAGCTTATCGCTGATGGTGCTGCTGGTCGAACGTATTACTTGAATTAAGTCCCCTCCCGATCTCTTTGCCGTGGTAAATACCTCGGCAAAGCTGAGGATATCCTCTATTCCGGAACGCTCGCCTAAGGAAGACAAGGTCTTCTCTACCGTTATATTCATTCGAATCTGGTTGAGAATATAGGAGAACTCCAGGATAATGAGTGAATTTTTCGGATATATAAGGCTCAAATCCTTCAATGCCTCCTCAAAGGCATGTTCTGCGGAATAGCCTGCTCCCAGTGCAGCAGACAGGCTGGCTATCCCGTCCTTAAATTCCAGGTTCAGCTTCCACTTCCGGAGCTTGATTAACGTCTTTTTCTTCTCCTTCAGATAAAAATATATGATCGGACTTAGAATAAGCATCCCGATAAAGCTCTGATAAAACAGCTCTCCGATGATAATTACGATTACCATCCCCTGAAGCAGGTATCTTATGAATTCCTTTAAGGAAAAGTGATAGCTATTATAATTCTCAATCAAGATTATTCCTCCCCCGTTACCAGGCTGAGCATTTCTTGGAATATGGCAGCTTGATAAACCCTGCTCTGCTGCCTTACGGATATTCTCATATCCTAAAGCTATGGGATTAGAAGGTCTCTTGGCTGGATTCCTGCCCTAAGAAGCTTGTCCGTATGCAGAAGCTCGTTCTCCGGCATAAGGGTTCCTTTTATCCTCCCTGCTTCCTCCCTCTCCTCAACAAACTTGAATAAAGTATTCAAACGAATCTCATTGTCCACACAATCGAGGACCTCCGTAATCTCTAATACTCTCCTTGATCTATCCCTTAGCCTGCCGAGGTGAACGATGATATCGATTGCAGAGGCAATCTGCTTTCGAACTGCCAGAAGGGGGATGTCTGCACCCATCAATACCAGAGATTCCAACCGGCTCAGCATGTCCGCAGGAGAGTTTGCATGTCCCGTGGACAGAGAGCCGTCATGCCCTGTATTAAGAGCCTGGAGCATGTCGATCGCCGCCGCGTCCCTTACCTCCCCAACGATGATCCGGTCAGGACGCATTCTTAAGGAGGTTTTTATCAAGTCTCTAATTGTAATCTGGTTACTCCCCTCCGTATTGGCATTCCTGGCCTCCATACGCACCAGATTCGGAATATTGCGGATCTGCAGCTCTGCCGAATCTTCAATGGTGATGATCCGTTCACTGCCTGGAATATAATTTGACAGAACATTTAAGAAGGTGGTCTTGCCTGACCCGGTTCCCCCGCTGATAAAGATGTTGTAGCCGGCTATTACCAGCTGTTCTAAGAAGGCTGCCGCTTCGACAGTGATGGATTCATATTCAATCAGCTGGTCAATGGTGATCGGATTCTCAGGGAACTTCCGTATGGTTATGACCGGTCCGTCCAGTGCTACCGGCGGAAGAACGATGTTAACCCGAGATCCGTCCGAGAGTCTTGCATCCACAATCGGATTGGCTTCATTTACAATCCGGTTGGATTGGGAAACAATCTGCTGGACCACATCCTCCAGCTTCCGGTCTGATTCAAAGCTTCTGTCGCAGGAGGAAATTCTGCCGTTCTGCTCGATGAATACTTTATCCGCACCATTTACCATAATCTCGGTAATGGAGCTATCCTCCACCAGATCCTGCAGGATATCCAGCTTGCGAATGGAATTGAAAATTTCTCTTCGAAGCTTTTTCTTTTCCTGCATACTGATGTAATTTTCCTTGCTCTTGACAATCAGAATCTGGTCAATCGTTCCCAAGAGCTCCTCGTCCGAGATTTCTGTCGTCAGATCGATGCTTTCCAACACCGCCTGCTGTAGCTTTTCCTTCATCCAGCTCATTGCTGCCTCCTTCCCTACAGGCACTCTGCCTGCTGCACTGCCAGCTGCCGTAACGCAACATACTGCTGTTCCTTATCGAATCCTCCCACATTTAGCGTAGCTTTCTCCGTCGGAAGGCTGATCCTTATAAATTTCGTCAGTCCGGTGTCCACACCATAGAAAGCCATCTGTCTCTCCCACTCCCTCATAACCTTTCCGGCATAATCACTTTCCTGTACAAGTATCTGAACGTTATCGCTCAGCTTCATAAGCTCTATGGTAAATTCCGTGTAAATACTAAGATAAATCACTATGGCTACATATTCCGAATTCCTTCTCAACTCCCCAATAAACCTTACCGCATCCTCTTTTGTCAATGAAATCAGATCCAGTCCATGGGTTACTCCGGAAAGTACGGAAAGCCGGCCGGAATATTTTAGTAGGGATTTTAATTTCGGAAGAAGCTCCGGCGAATTTTCTTTTAGATAAAATATGAATTCGGACTGAGCATGGTCCATCTCCTGCGCTTCCTCCGAGGTAGGAACAGGAAAGAGCTCAAAGGGTAGATATAGGCACTTATACCTCTCCGCTAAATGAGCGGCATAGAACCGGGAATATGTCATCTCCGAAAAACCCTCCAACGGTGTGAAGATCGAGATAATCCTGCATTCTCCCGGCCTCCCACCCGTTCTGCAGTCGGGCTGACTGTTCTCCAATCTTGCATAGCAGGATAGGATATCGGAGAGGACACCCCGGGCAGACTGATATTTACAGATCAGGGGTATATCTATACTTTGATTCCCTGTTTTCCGATCAGTTAGTTTGACCAAATATTTTATTTTCCCTGTCGGAAGCTCCTCCGGTATTATTTCCTCCCCAAGAAGAAGTAGTTCGATTTCACCATGCTTAAGAAACTCCTCCAGGCTCTCGCTCCGGGTAAATACGGTAACATCAAAGCTCCCCGTATTCTCATTGCGGATAAACTCAGTAAGCCGTGCTGCATAGGAAGCATCGGTATCATACACTGCCAGTATTTTTAACAAATCGGAGCACCTCCATGGGAATGAATAGAATTGGATACAGACGGTATCACTTAGAAGGAATTGATCATAATATATAAATCAGAAGCCTCGGGAATGAACGAATGCTATGGAATGATGCGTTTCAGATAACAAGATCTTTTAGAATTTTTTTACAATCAAATATTACAATAATAAAAAAGGACTGTCAATTAAATCTCCTCGACAGTCTAAAACTTTGTCAATATTTTATATTCTTTCGTGTAATCCTAAGCAAGATGCATAATATAAATAAATGTTCTTAATATATTATTCCTTAAAAGCAGTTTTTACTGACATGATTATTTTAACGAAACGGTCCCCAAAGTAATTCATTAGTTTCCCATATAAAATACCGAAACCTATTAACAATAGAAAACCTATCCATATCCGAAGAAACTGCAGCACTATAAAACCCTTTTCGTGTCCATACCCTTAATCAGCAGATCATAAAAATATATTGAATCACTATAATTGGCATATCAGTACTTCGAGATATTTTTGTCACCGGGAACAAAACTACCGGAACGTATAATAGATGGATATTCCGTACAGCAGGATGAAACCCGGAAGCCCCAGCAGTCCATTGGATAGTACCGTTATTCCATTCACACCCACGGTAAAATGATACCCCTGGCTTTTCAGGACATAGTCCAGCAGATAGATTCCGGCCGTCCCCACACATGCCCGAACCCCGAAATCCACCAGCAGATCCGGCCTGCGCCTAATCAGGCAAAAGGCGATGAACCCTACACATATTATGATAATTCCGATTAGGATAATATTATTCATATAACCCCTCCATTCTGCCACAAACCCGCGAATTTGGGCGTCAGCACAATATTTACAAAACGAATTACGTGCAATTCCTTATTGAAATATTAATCTATCTCCCTGCTGTCTCCCGTAACCATACTGTATCAGCTGATTTTGACTTGCGTCCTGTATTATTCTGCCAAATACTATACCCATGCCTCTAAAAGCTTAATACAACCTATTATATTTATATACAGGTTTATCCAAATTATTCTAGTCATACGAATAAATGGCAAATAAATTGACTATACTATAATGAAATTAATTAGGTAAAGGATGGTGTTAGCATTGCCTCTGTTCTCCAAGAAGAAACGCCCCATAAAAGATGATCTACTAATTAACGAGATAAATAAGACTAAGATTGCTTTGGAAGCGGCCTATTCCAATTTTGAGAATGTGGTTGATCCGGATCTGATCGACAGCTGTATTTATGAAATGAATGCGGTACAGAACCGTTATAAATTTCTCTTAAAGCAAGCGAAAGAGCAGCTTAGAGTCTGAAATAAATGAATACCCGGATTATCTGCCTATGGGCAGCCAAACGCAAATAAAAAACGCCTGCTTACACAGGCGTTTTATTATTTGTTATAAGCTTATGTACAGATTCCTTAGTAATTCGAAGTCTTTTGTGTATTGATTTCCTTGCTTTTTCAGTACCTTTAATTTCATCCGTACTTCATTTTCTTTTAGTATTTCAAATTAACGTTCTTAATCTTTTGTACCTTCAAATCTTATGTGTTTTCAATTCCTCTGTACTTTTAATTCTTAAGTGTTTTCCGTTCCTCTGTACCTTTAATTCTTAAGTGTTTTCAGTACTTCTGTACCTTCAAATCTTATGTGTTTTCCGTTCCTCTGTACTTTTAATTCTTAAGTGTTTTCAGTTCTTCTGTACTTTTAATTCTTAAGTGTTTTTCAATTCCTCTGTGCCTTCATAATCGCAAGTATCTTTCGCTATTTTTGTGCCTTATACTCTCCTTTGTGCCTTCCCGTAACTCAAAGACCTCTTAAGTAAATGGCTTCTATGCAATGAACCCCCGGCTCCCATTATTGGGATCAAGATAAGTCTCATTCAACTTACCCTTACCGTAGGTTAAGCCCGCGTAAAGCTGCTGGGAATTGCGCATCATCGGACCGCTGAAATCCTGCTTGCTGACTCCCTCGAAGCCTGCATGAAGCTTCTTAAGTACTTCCTCAGCAGGGTCCAGCGGTAACGGATTTCTCTTCATGATGGCTGTTATAATCTGTCTATTTGTATAGAGATATAGGCTTAATAAATCATAGGATATCTTAAATTGATAATTTAGGGCTGCCATCAGCTCAGTGACATATTTCTGTGCCTTCTTCAGATTCTTATCAAAGGCGGTCAGATCACCGTTCGTATAAGCCTGTTTGGCTTCCCCGATTTCCGTCAAAGTCATTTCATATAATATAACGATTAGTTCGCTCTTTGACGCCTGCGAAATCCTGGCCGTAAAGCCACGGATTGCCTCTTTATTCATGATGCATTACCTCCCAAGGAAATCTGCCGCAACATAAAATCACTGTTGTAAAACTATATCCTAAATTTACTGTTGTAAAATTACAACATAAAATTACTGTTGTAAAATTACATCATAAAATTACTGTTGTAATAGGGACAATATGGTCTGCGGCCGCTGGTTCGCCTGGGCCAGCATGGAGGTGCCTGCCTGCGCCAGTACATTCTTCTGGGTATATTCCGCCATTTCCTGTGCCATATCCACATCCTTGATACGAGATAAGGATTCTGTCATGTTCTCGGAGGTAACATCCAGATTCGAGATGGAATGCTCCAGACGATTCTGGTAAGCGCCCAGCTTGGAACGGATCTCAGATACATGATTGATTGCAATATCTAATAGTCCTATGGCTTCCTGTGCCCCATCTGCAGTTCCGACATTGATCTTATCGATTCCCAGGGTCTGGGGTGTAACCTTTGGAATACGGACGGACATAATCTGTCCTTCGTTTGCACCGATCTGCAGATCCATCGGTCCGGCATCCAGTACGGATACGGTAACCTCCTGATCCGCTCCAACATCAGTGATGCCTCCATCCTGTGTTGCTGCAGTTGTATTTACAATTCGGGTATCCTGAAATTCTGTCTCTACCGTACCGGGCTTAACCTCGAATACCATCTTAAAGTCGTTTCTGTCGGATACAGTAATCTTGTTACCGCTAATGGATAATGTTGCGGTATTCTCAAACAGGGAGTCTGTGGTCGGAGTACTTGAATTTAGGATTAGTTCTGCCTTGGCATCAATTCCGGTTGCCTTGGCACCTTCAATTGTCAGTCCCAGCAAGGAGCATAAATCCTCATTATCACAATAAATGCTGATCTTCTCCTTTGAACCATATCCTCTGGTAACAAATACCAGGGTGTCGCCTTCCGCAATTGCTTTACTTGTATAACCGGCCATATCCAGATTCGCATCCACAGCCGGCTGAGTACCCGTAGGATTGGTTGTACTACGGATATCACCCGTATCTACCGCAAACACATTGATATCAACATTATCACAGGCATCGCGGATCTTCTGGAACACTTCGTCAACGGTATCTCCCTCTTTTACTGAAACAGATTCACCGTTAATGTTAATGGAACCGACTTCATCCGCAGTGATTTTTCTGGTTGCCGCTGTACCTGTTCCGCCGAAGTCGATATCAAAGCCGACAACGGCTGCCTGTCTGGCATCCTGGGTAATATTCACCGTATAATCACCAACAGCTACAGTATCCGATAAGGATACCAGATTTACATTATTATTACTGGAATAAGACTTCCGGTCAATGTTGCCATCCAGCAGAGTCATCGTGTTAAATTCTGTGGTTTCAGAGATTCTTGTTATCTCCTCACTGAGCTGGTCGATTTCTGCCTGAATTGCAATACGGTCATCCGTTGTATAGATGCCGTTAGCCGATTGTACGGACAGCTCCCTCATTCTCTGAAGCATGGATTCCACTTCTACCAGAGCACCCTCAGCAGTCTGTATTACAGAGATGCCATCCGAGGCATTTCTGGATGCCTGCTCCAATCCTGAGATCTGGGTTCTCATCTTCTCTGAAATTGCCAGCCCTGCGGAATCATCCGCTGCACTGTTAATCCGGTAACCGGAGGATAATCTCTCCAGACTTGCGTCCAGGAGCTTATTGGTTCTTAACAGCTGGTTATTAGCCTTTAAAGCCGAAATGTTATGATTTATTCTCATATCGTTCCCTTTTCCTTTCTGCTTTGACTGCCATCCCCATCCCTGTTCTCATGGTCTGTCAAATATATGTACTCTTTATCAGCAACCTCCGTGTGGCCGAATGTTTCTCTCTATAGTGCAGCCGTTCCTCTGTTCTTATCGGCTGCTTCTGCTTTACTTACCGTGAATACCAGGCATTTCGCAATCCTGTATAATAGCTTCTCCTGTTCCGGATGATCGGATTCCTCCATAGCATCCTGCTTCTGATAGGAATAGGTGTCATTTACTATCCTTTCATAACAGATATCCAGCTGCTTTACAGTCAGCTTCTCCTCGGCAAGCATAGTGTTCCATTCCTGCAGATTCTCCTTAAGCAGCTCGACCCCCCTGCGGCTGTCACAGGCCAGATATCCGTTCAAGGTCTTGTCCTTCAGGGTAATATCCGCTTTTATCCTGCCTAGCTTCTCCGACAGGAGGCTAATCGATACCTTACCGGTAGCTGCGGTCCCCCGGATAACCGTCAGATTGATGGTAGTAACACCATTCTGCGTCTCTACCGGAATCTGATAGAACTCCTTCTTGGCAAGAGAAGTCATAAACGTCATCTGTTGCCCCAGTCTCTTTAATTCCGTCAGTCTTAAGGAATCAACCCGATCTGACTGGCTCTCGTTCCGAAGTACTTCCGAGACTTCCCTGCTTAGCTGCTCAAAGGTCTGTTCCATGGAATCCTTGTCGATTATTGTATCGGTCAGTTTATCCAAATCCTTAAGCTTCTTTTGAGATTTTTCCTCATTATTTTCATCTCTTAATTGATAATATTTCTTAAAGAAGGAGCTGCTGTTATTTAATGCCTGTCCTGCAAGCAGGATATTTGTCGCTGTACAGGGCATCTTAAAGTCCTCCAGGAAACGGATTGCCTGATCCGGGTTCTGATAGCATTCCCTTAATTGCTTTAGATTCTCTGCATAGAATGCAGCATCCTTATTCTCCTTCCCAATAGTTGCCCCAAACAGATCGAATAATCTCTCCATCGGCATATCCTTTAGTGCATTCCAGATTCCCCTTTCGGAGGAAAGCAGCGGGGCAAATTCGGAGGCGGCTTGCTGCTCGGGTAATGCCGTCTGCAGCAGCTTCTCCCGGACCTCCATTAACCGGTCCGGTGATACTTCCTCTGCCATTTCCTTCAGAGCAGTGTTTAAGAAATCTGCCTGTGCTTCCTTCCCGGAGGTTTCCCGGTTTAACAACTCCATGCTTCCGCCTTCGGTAAATACCTTTCCCAGCTGCTCCGTAATGGTCTCGTTATCAAAGGAGATACTCTCTAAGGCTCCAAAGCTGTCATCCACCCTCGCGTCAACAAATCCTTTATGAAGACTTCTGACAGCTGTTAAAAGATTACTTAAGGTTACCTCCCTCTCCGCCTTGATTAAAGCTCCCAAGGCTGCTCCGTCCGTCTTATCTATACTATGTAACAACCGGTATATGCCGATATATGCCTTGCGCTCCTCCTCCGGTAGTTTATCCTCTTTATCCAGTCTCCTGAGATAGGTACTGAACCTCTCCTCGGAGTTAATGCCCTGTTCTTCCTTAAGCTCTTCTACCTTTAAGTTCAGCTCGCCAATCGGCAGCTCTAATGGATTAATTCCCTCCTTAATCAGTCGGACAGTGACTGCTGGATGCAGGTTTTTCATCAGGGTATTAACCTCCAGATCATAGGCTTTCACCTGCTCCATAGCCTGCTTTGTTATCTCCATACGGTTATAGCCCAGGATCTTAAGAGCTCTCCGGTTATATAAGGTGTCCTCCATTCCAAGCTCCTGTAACAGCGAGCCGGAATTTGCAAATGCTTTCTGAATAGAATCCCCGTATTCCCGATTGGGCTCCGTCATTAAGGTCTCATAGGCTTCCATTGCCTTGGAGGCGTTGACAGCCAGCCTGCTACCCTCCGCCAGCAAACTCGGTATTGTCTGTTGGCTTCTTAAGGATAAGGTGGTGCCCAAAACATAGCTTGGTATTGTTCTAAGCTGCTCCAGACTCTGGGTAGTCGCTTTCAGAACGGCAATCTGTTCTGTGTCCGCGATTACATCCGCCTCCGTGAACAGATTCCGGTAATAGCTGTCCTCCAGCTGCCGCAGCTGAGCCACAACCTTCTCCAGACTCTGCGTCTCAATATGGATTCCCTTTCTTTCCAGGGTTAATGCTGCCTCCGCTGTCATCTTCAAACGGATTTCCTCCAGCTGCCTCTGGGCTCTGACTGCTTCCAGCTGCTGTTTTTCTGAGAGTTCTATCCTCTGTTCTTCCTTTAACAGCTCCTCACGATAATTCTTATCCGTTAGAAGCCTAATGGTAATCTCCTTCTCCGTTCTCACTGCAGCCTTAAGCTCTTCTTCCCCGACATTCTTAAGCTTCTCCACCAGCTTCTGCATTTGTTCCTGCTGCCCGGTCATAAGGATCGTGTCCTTCGGAGCGATTCCGTATCCCATTTCCCTGATTATACGGTCTAAGACCTCAGCCTGTCCCGGAATAGCGACCATCCCAGATAGTTCATTATAATAAATAAGGTTATCCTCTGTCAGCGGTATACGGTTCTCAACCAGCCACCTTGCACCATTAAGCGTCTCTTCATTGATTTCATAGCCTGCCGCAGTAATGACCGTTTCCACCTGAGGAAGCAGCTCCTGCCAAGCTTCCTCGGAAATAGGCGCCTCATTCATGGATAGATTACTGCAAAACTGTGCTTTATATAAATTCTCAATTGTCGGTGCCTGTCCGGTGCTAATCAGATATTTCCTTGCATCCTCATCCGGTGCTGTAATGGCTCCGCTTAGACTCAGAGCGTTCATCACCTTCTGTACGGCGGCCTTTGAGGCAGGGAGATTTGCCACCCTAAGCCTCTCCATAATGTCCTTCTCCGTATATTTCTCTTTCTGTTCCCTGGCTTCCTGCTGTTCCTTCCTCCCGGAAGTCTTGCTGCTATCTGCCGTTTTCAGCCTGTTTACTGCTGCCTCCAGAGCGGAAACCGTAAGTTCCTCAACAGCAAAGCCTTCCCTGCTAAGATTCTGATAATCCTGCTCGGTCAGCTTGGACAGAATACTATTTATTTGATTCCTTGTATTCTTGAATTCCTCTTCCCGTTCTGCCTGCTTTCCTGCCTGCTCCTTCCTGGACAGAAAGATCTCCCGGTCCGCAGGAAATCTCATGATTGCCACAAAAGACTTCCCGTTCAAGCCGGTATCCCTCTCTGCAGACCTAAGCTCCATCTGGTTATCTGTGATATTCAGAATTTCAAACAGTACCGAGCTTCCGAGTATCACATCCGGAAACATATCTCTGGGCGCGGTAACTTCATTCTCCAGGATATTGAATGTGACTGATCTGCCGATCTTAGTTACCACTCCGGTCACCAGCTCTCCCTTTGTGAGAGTTCTAAATCCTGTATTCCTATCGCTGTTCCAGGTTAAGGCATCCTGTTGTTTACTACTGATATCCTTTCCCCGGTATAATAATTGATTATAATTAATCTGGTTCATCTCTTCACCAAGCCTTTATTTTATCTGGAATAAAATTAATTAACTTTTAATACAAATTTTCCCTTGCTCTGATATAATAATATAAATCAAAGATGTTACACTAACCCTCGTGTGATATTCTTACTGATAGTATTTCGGCTGATTCAGCCGAAAACTTAACTTCCGGACCCCGATTATATCGGTAATATACAATAGGAATACGGGTTGGTTTTACGATCAAATAATACTTCTACTACATTGGCCATTGAATATACATAAAATAACAAAAACAATATTACCCGTCCAAAATACTACATTTTGCCGTACAATAATCGTAATTACTTTAGGGAGGTAGCTATGCATATAAGAAGAATAAGGCTCATTACAATTATCATCGCAATAACAGGTATTATCATATTTAGCACCGGTTGTACTAAAAACTCAAAGCCCGAAAAGGTTCAGAAAAACTTTGATGAATTTACAAATGAATTATTTGTAGATGAGGTTCAAACGGACACCCTGACCTTGAATTACTCTCTGGCTGACCCGGAGCAGTATGGCATTAAGGATAAGCCGGTTACGCTGGGAGATTTCTCGGTTGACCAGATGCAAAATCAGCTGTCTGCATCTGAAAATTACCTAAAACGCCTTAATAGCTTTCGATATGATAAATTAACCGGGAGTCAGAAGCTAACCTACGATATCCTGAAAAATTACCTCGAGCTGGGAATTAACAGCGGGGATTATCTATATTATACGGAATGCCTTGGGCCGACAACCGGCTTACAGGCACAGCTTCCGATTCTTCTTGCAGAGTATAATTTTTATACCCGGGAAAATATTGATGATTATATTGAATTACTACCGGATGTATACGATTATTTTAAAGATATTACCGTCTTTGAGCGAGAGAAATCCAAACGTGGTCTATTCATGTCAGATGCTGTCGCGGACCGTATTATTGAACAATGTGAAGCCTTTATTGAGAAGCCGGAGGAAAACTTCCTCATTGAATATTTCAACGAAAAAATCTCTGATTATGAAGGTCTTACAAAAGAGGAAATTGCCAGCTATCAGGAAAAGAATCGGGTCGCGGTTACCAACTATGTTATCCCTGCATATGAGTTGCTGATTGATACCCTGAAGATCTTAAAGGGAACAGGTGTCAATCCAGCCGGCCTGTACTATTATCCGGAGGGTCAGGCTTATTATGAGTATCTTGCCAGGTCCTATACCGGTTCCGGTAAGAGTATGGACGAAATGGCAGATATGCTCGAAACCGCCATCGGAGACGGTGTTTTAAAGATTACACGGATTTCCTTATCCCATCCGGACATCATGGAGGAATATACGGACTTCACTTCCTTCCCGATTACGGATCCCGAAGCCATCCTGGATGATCTGAAGACGGACATCTTAACAGAGTTCCCGGATCCTGTCCCCGTCCAATGCGATATAAAGTATGTGGATGACTCCCTGTCAGAATATTTAAGTCCTGCCATGTATCTGGTTCCTGCCATTGACGATTATACCAATAATAACATCTATATAAATGGTGATGATAAAGAGACCTTATCTAAAATATATACAACGGTTGCCCATGAGGGTTATCCCGGTCATCTGTACCAATGTGTATATTTTCGGAGCCAGAAGCCTGCTCCGATCAGAAGCGTCATGAATTTCCGCGGATATGACGAGGGTTGGGCCACCTATGTGGAGCATTACTCCTATCATCTGGCCGGAATCGATGACACTCTGGCTGATTTTCTGGAGATAAACAGTGCGGTTATCCTGTGTATGTATGCAAGGGCTGATATCGGAATCCATTATGAGGGATGGAAAGAGAAAAAGGCAGTTAAGTATATCAACAGCTTTGTAGGCGATGAAACCACCGCTAAGACTATCTATGAAACCTTACTGGAGGAGCCCGCCATCTATCTTCCCTATGCCATCGGTTATCTGGAAATTAAAGAATTACGTGAAAAGGCAGAAAAGGAACTTGGTGATGCTTTTGATCCAAAGGAATTTCATGAATTCCTGTTAGAGACCGGACCGGCGCAGTTCAATATAATAGACAAATACATGGATACTTGGATTCAAACCGAGGTCAATTAAACACCATTTTTTTTGTTTTTTCCGTTTGTTTTTTTATTTTTTCCGTTGACATTTACAGACCACCGTTCTATACTTATCATGGCGGACAATTGTTTTATATAAACCACGAGTTTCGTGTATTTTATTAATATTTAAGAATATACAAACAATTTTAAAAATAGGAGGAAATTTTATGTCAACTAAAGCGTACTTTAAACATGACGAGATTGGTGCTAACAAACCTGGCTTTGCCAAGACACGTTCGATAATCGAGGCTGCCTTCTATGGAAATAATGTCGTCAAAGTAAACACTCTGAAAGAAGCTTATGAGCTCGCCAAGAATTCACCTGGAACAGTTGTAACCGATATGCCTGTTTATCATGGTGAGGATTTCGGTCTTGAACCCGATGCAAAGGTATTATTATTTAACGATGGTGCTATTACCGGACGTTATGCGGCAGCAAGAAGAATTGCCGGTGAGCCCGGTGTTAACTGTGAGAGATTAGACAAAATCGTAATGGATGCTATTTACGATGCCAGATGGAAGACTATGTACCATGCAGAGGTTTACATCGGTCTGGATCCTGAGTTCATGGTAAAGGCACACCTGCTTATTCCTGAAGGTGAAGAGAACATTATGTATTCCTGGATGCTTAACTTCCAGTATATGTCTGATAATTATGTGAAAATGTATAAGAGCTCCAGACCTATTGGTAACGAGCCTGATATCTATATCTTCTCAGATCCTCAGTGGGTTGGTACAAACCAGACTGACATCAGCGATCCGAAATGCTTATCCTACTTTAATACCGCTACCAACTGTGCTGCTATCTTAGGTATGAGATACTTCGGCGAGCATAAGAAGGGTACCTTAACAATTGCCTGGGCGATTGGTAACCGTAATGGTTATGCAGCTTGCCACGGCGGACAGAAGAGATATAATCTTGCTGATGGCAAGAAGTATGTTGCTTCCGTATTTGGTCTCTCCGGTTCCGGTAAGTCCACAATCACTCATGCTAAGCATGGCGGTAAGTATGATGTAACCGTTCTTCATGACGACGCTTTCCTCATCAATACAGAGACCGGCTCCTCCGTCGCTTTAGAGCCCACTTACTATGATAAGACACAGGATTATCCTACCTATTGTGATGATAATAAATATTTATTAACGGTACAGAATTGCTCCGCTACTATGGATGAGGATGGAAAGGTTGTTATCGTAACCGAAGATATCCGTAATGGTAACGGACGTGCCGTTAAATCCAAATTATGGTCCCCGAACCGTGTTGACAAGATCCCTGAGCCCGTAGATGCTATCTTCTGGATCATGAAGGATCCTACTCTTCCTCCGATCATCAAGGTTAAGGACGGCGTTCTTGCTTCTGTTATGGGCGCTACCCTTGCAACTAAGAGAACCACTGCTGAGCGTCTTGCTCCCGGAGTTGACCCGAATGCACTGGTTGTTGAGACCTACGCTAACCCGTTCCGTACCTACCCGTTAATCAACGATTACGAGAAGTTTAAGAAGCTGATTGCCGAGAGAAACGTAGATTGCTACGTTATCAACACCGGTGATTTCATGGGTAAGAAGGTTAAGCCTGCTGATACCTTAGGAATCCTTGAATCCATCGTAGAAGGCAAAGCTACCTTTAAGCCTTGGGGTCCTTTCTCAGATATCGATATTCTTGAGTGGGAGGGCTTTGTTCCTGATTTAAATAACAAGGAATACAAGGATGCCTTCATGGCAAGAATGGTTGAGAGAGTTAAGTTCGTTGAATCCAGAGAAACCGTGGACGGCGGCTATGATAAGTTACCGGAGGAAGCTGCAGAAGCATTAAAGAAGGTTATTGCAGAGCTTCAGTAATTCTTAACTGAAATTAACCGGATTGTCTGCCGTTGGCAGCCAACCGCTCATAAGCGCCCGCCGGGCGCACCTATAGAAACACCACCCTGGTTACCCAGGGTGGTGTTTTTATCCTCTATTACTGGATCTCTGCTCCGGACGGCATCGGCTTTTCCGGTACCATAAGTGACAGCTTTCCTTCCGCATCCTCCGCACATAACAGCATTCCCTCTGACAAGATTCCTGCCAAGGTTGCAGGCTTTAGATTGACTACTACCATGACCTTCTTACCTACCATCTCCTCCGGCGAATAATGTGCTTTAATACCGGACACAATCTGCTTTACCTGAGATCCGATCTTAACCTGGGAACATAAAAGCTTCTTCGATTTCTTTACCTCCTCACAGGCAATGATTTCTCCGATCTGGAACTGCAGCTTTGCAAAATCCTCATAGGTAATCTCCGGCTTTGCTTCTATATCAATCGATGTATTATCTTTCTTTTCTTCCGTTGCTTCTCCTGCATTTACAACATTAGCTTCCGTATTTACTTCTGGCTTACCAGCTTCCACCTTCTCCAGTACTTCCTTAATATCCAGTCTTGCAAATAATATCTCCGGTGCAGTAGTAACCTTTGTGCCGGACGGGTACAGGCCAAAGGTATTTAGCTCCTCCAGGGTCCTTCCTTGGGTTGATATCTGAGCGAATATCTTCCCTGCTGTTTCCGGCATAAAGGGCTCCAGAAGGCTTGCTCCGATGGTGATGCTTTCAACAAGGTTATACAGAACTGTTGCCAGACGAAGCTGTTTCTCCTCATCCTTAGCGAGTATCCAGGGTGTTGTCTCATCAATATATTTATTGCAGCGTTTAAACAGAGTGAATACCTCACTGATGGCATCGGCAACACGGAGCTTTTCCATCCGGGCAATTACCTTCTTCGGGGTCTCCAGGGCCAGGGCTTTTAATTCTTCATCAACTGCTTCTGCCACGCCGCCGTTCTTTACAATACCTTCAAAATATTTATTTGACATGGAAACTGTCCTGTTTACAAGGTTTCCGAGAGTATTGGCCATGTCGGAATTGATACGCTCCACCAATAGCTCCCAGGAGATGATTCCATCGTTATCAAAGGGCATTTCATGCAGTACGAAGTAGCGGACTGCATCTACACCGAAAATCTTTACCAGGTCATCGGCATAGAGGACATTACCCTTGGATTTACTCATCTTATCCCCTGCACTTCCCTGCAGCAGCCAAGGGTGTCCGAACACCTGCTTCGGTAATTCTACTCCAAGTGCCATAAGGATAATCGGCCAATAAATCGTATGGAAACGGATAATATCCTTACCGATCAGATGAAGGTCTGCCGGCCAGAATTTCTTGAACTGATCCGTGCTGTTACCATCTGCATCATAACCGATTCCGGTAATATAATTACTCAGCGCATCGAGCCACACATAGACCACGTGTCTCTCATCAAAATCCACCGGAATTCCCCATTTAAAAGAGGTACGGGATACACACAGATCCTGCAGCCCGGGGAGCAGGAAATTGTTCATCATTTCATTCTTTCTGGATTCCGGCTGGATAAATTGCGGATGGGTGTTAATGTGTTCGATCAAACGGTCTGCATATTTGCTCAGCTTAAGGAAGTATGCTTCCTCCTTCGCCGGTTGTACCTCTCTGCCGCAGTCAGGGCACTTGCCGTTCACCAGCTGGGAAGGGGTAAAGAAGGATTCGCAAGGAGTACAATACATTCCTTCATAATGTCCCTTATAGATATCCCCCTGTTCATAAAGCTTCTTAAAGATCTTCTGGATCTGCTTCTCATGATCTGTATCCGTGGTCCGGATGAATTTATCATAGGAGGTGTTCATCATATCCCAGATCTCCTTGATCTGTCCGGCAACCCGGTCAACGAACTCCTTCGGTGTAATTCCGGCTTCGGCAGCCTTTAACTCAATCTTTTGACCATGCTCATCGGTTCCCGTCTGGAAGAATACATCATAACCCTCCATTCTCTTGAATCTTGCAATACTGTCTGCCAGTACAATTTCATAGGTGTTGCCGATGTGGGGTTTTCCCGACGTATAGGCAATCGCCGTGGTAATGTAATAAGGTTTCTTGCTCATCTTACAACTTCCTTTCCGTTATATTATCAAATGCATTCCATTATGCTTGCTGTGCCCATCCTGCCTGAAGGGCTTTTATTTCATAGGACGAACGTATCCATAAAAATAAAAAAATCCCGTCCTTAAATCACTTTAAAGACGAGAGATGCTCCCGTGGTACCACTTTAATTTACCCCTTCCTCACGGTCAGGGCCTCTATTGCTGCAGATACAGCTCAGCACTATAACGGGTGCAACCGTCGCAGTCTAAAAGCACAGCTTTCTCGATACGCGGCTCCAAGACCATCTTCAACAGCTTCTGCGTGCTATTCTTTCGAATAACAGGGCTTTTGCCCATCTCCCCTTCTCAGCCTGACGGGGTTCTCTGTTAACCGTTCCACTGTTTACTCTTCTTTTCATAGCCTTTTGTAATATGAATTTATCATTATTTTGACAAAGTATACCATGTTCCTTGACATTTGTCAATTAAGATTAGTATCCCCAATGTAGAATAAGTATTCCCCGTGAATTGAAAAACTTACTTCCACCCCTTTTGTCAAGGATGGAGAAATTACT
>JAEYQV010000134.1 GCA_023409835.1 Bacillota bacterium | reverse complement strand
CTACACCGACGATTAGTCCGACACCGATGCCTACCATCATGCCTAATATAAAGCCAACACCGAAGCCGACACCGAAACCGACACCGAAGCCGACACCGAAACCGACACCGAAGCCGACACCGAAACCAACACCAAAGCCAACATCGAAACCTACGCCCACACCTAAAATTTCTAAGGGGTCGGTAATAAAGTGGGAGAATATGATCTTTCAAGATAAAGTAAGAGATTTACTAAAAAAACCGACGGGTGATATCTATACGGGTGAATTGACGGCGATTACTACATTAAACTTCTCGAATTCAAGAATATCAGATATTAGTGATATTATTCATTTTAAAAATCTGACCACACTTGATCTATCCAACAATATAATTACCGATATCTCTGCACTTCAGAATCTTACGAAATTAAAAAAGCTTAATCTCAGTGGAAATCAAATAGTATTTCTGGAAGGGCTAAAAAAAGTTACTAAACTTGAAAATTTGGATCTTAGTAATAACTATATTAATGATATTGAAGCTTTAAAGAACCTGAAAGAAATGAAGAAACTTAATTTATATGACAACCAGATTACAGATGCTGATCCATTATCTGATTTGAAAAAGTTGCAGGAATTAAATCTGGCAAATAACCAGATTGAAAACTTATCTTTCATAACAAACTTAACCAATATTACAACCCTGGATATTCACAGAAATAAATTATTGGCTATCGATTCATTAAGTAAATTAACCAATTTAAAAAAGTTATCAATACAACAGAACCAGATATATGATATTAGTGCACTAAGTAACTTAAGCAAATTAACCTATTTGTATGCAGATGAATACCAAATCGACTTATCTTTAGTACCACAGGTTGACTATATTAATGGACGACCGAATGACTAGAGTATAAAATTGTTACCAACCACTATTTAAACAGTTTACTCAAATAAAAGGAAGTATGATAATTACTTGATGTGACCCAATAAGTTAGATTTTTAGGTCTAACATATGGGGGTCAGTTCAGCTATCATACTTCCTTTCGATAAATTATGCTTATTTTATAACGTACTTACTTATTTATTATCTTATTCCAGATTAAGCTTATTCCGGAAGAGGTAGTTAATTGCGTAATAGTAGGCAGCACTGAAGGCCAGAGTGATTAATATTCCTATCGGCAGAACAATACCCGGGATGGAGTTCAAATTCTCCAGAGAGTTACGTAAGGCATAGCCGCCGATACCCATAATTATTGCCAATATGATTTGGCTTACGGTATAGATAGCCATATATGCTCCAAAGGAACCTAAAACCCTGTGACCGTTAAACAACTGACCAATGGCGATGGATACATAGATCATAAGGATATTCATAACAAGGCCTAATAATATAACCACAATAAATTCAATAACAATAACCACGGAAAGACCACCAAAGGCTTTCTCCATTTCTGTAACAACGTCCCGAAAGATCCTGGCAATGTCCCGCATGGTTCCGGAGGTTGCGAACGCAATAAACAGAGAAGAGAAGACCGCTATCAGGCTGAACAGAGTCCACATCACGGAAGTAATCAGCTTAACAGTGATATGTTGGTCAGGTCTTACGGGAAGAGTAAACATCAGATAGCCTTCGTCGCCGAGGAGGTTCTTGTAAAAACGCATTATCATCAGCACAAAGGTAACGATAACAACGGCTATGATGGATACAACATAGGCTACCGTTAGTAAGCCGGGTACAATCTTCATAGTTCCGGTGAAGATATCCAGATTTAGCACCAGACGGTCAAAAGCGGAAACTACCAGCAGAATCAGATACAAAGGAATTAAGAATCTGCCCGTTGCTTTTAATTCCTGTTTGAATAGTTTATTTAACATTTAAATACCTCCCTGAATAAAGAATCAATGGATTTCTTTTCCTTCGTGCGGATATCATCCACAGAAGCCTGCAATGAGAGATGACCATCCTTAATGAAAATGACCTCATCAAGAACATTCTCGATATCGGCAATCAGATGGGTAGAGATGATTACTGTGGCATTTTCATTGTAATTTGAGATAATCGTATTCAGAATATAATCCCTGGCGGCGGGATCTACACCGCCAATCGGTTCATCCAGGCAATACAGATCTGCCTTACGGCTCATAACCAGAATTAACTGTACCTTCTCCTTGGTACCCTTGGAGAGGGATTTTAACCGCTTATTGGGATCCAAATGTAAGCGCTGTAGCATCTCGTAGGCTTTCTGCTTATCAAAATCCCCATAGAAGTCACAGAAGAAATTAATACAATCCGACACACGCATCCAGTCAGGCAGATAGGTTCTCTCCGGAAGATAAGCTATCATCTTCTTAGTCTCAGTTCCGGGTTCCATACCGGCAATTTTAATTGTTCCGCTTGTCGGAACTAATAAGCCGTTGATCATCTTGATCAGTGTTGTCTTACCGCTGCCGTTCGGACCCAGCAGGCCGACAATTTTGCCCCGTTCCAAGGTCAGGTTGACGTCGGAAAGGGCGGTAACATTCTGAAATTTCTTTGTCAGTGCTTTACACTCTAATATTGTGTTCATACGATACCCCCATCTGCGTTATTGCGCGTTTGCTCTTTTTCCATTACTTCCTTAACTAATTCACAGGTTTCCTTCGGACTGAAGCCAAGCTGTTTCATCCGGTCTAAAAAAGCCAGAATTTCTTCTCTTGCGGATAAACCCTTCAGTTGACGGATCATCTCCTCATCTGAGGTAATAAACCTGCCGCTGGTACGGTTGGTATAGACTAATCCGGTTCGCTCCAGCTCAGTCATGGCCTTCTGCATGGTATTTGGATTAACGGTCGCCTGAGCGGCCAGTTCCCTGACGGAGGGAAGTTTATCTCCCGGTTTGTAATAGCCGGATATTATTCCGGCATGAATCTGCTCGACTAACTGCAAATAAACCGGCTTATCTGAATTTAGTTCCCATTGCATCCTGATAACTCCTTTCTTTTGGTTTCATGCCAAGGGCATATCAGTAGTTTGATCCTTGGCTGTACTACTGTACTAAGTGATTAATACAATAATACAACTGACGAGGCGAATTGTCAATCATTTTTTTATAAAGATTTTTACATCTTTTCCAAAATCTCATAATGGTTTATAATGAAACACAAACAAGCCTTAACCTAAGGAGCAGAGGTGAACCATGGAATATAATGATAAGCTTAATGTTATAAAGGGAATCGGAGAGAAGACCCAGGTGATTTTTAGGAAGCTGGGTATTGAGACTGTGCAGGATCTGCTGGAGCATTATCCCAGGGGGTATGAGGAGTTTGAGAAGCCATTGCCGATCACAAGTTTGACGGAAGGTGGTACCTTTACCATTGAAGCCGCTCTTACAATGTCACCGAAGATAAAGAAGGTTCGGAATTTGCAGATTATTAATGCACAGGTAAGGGATATTACCGGTACCTTTCAGCTGACATGGTTTAACATGCCCTTTTTGATGAAGAGTCTGCGGATGGGCAGCCATTATCTTTTTCGGGGGAAGGTAATAAGAAAGAACGGTATTCTTGTGATGGAACAGCCGGGTATTTATCAGAAGGAGGATTATTACCGGCTGCTTAAGGTATTACAGCCAATCTATCCACTGACCGAAGGCCTCACGAATAAGCTTATTGTGAAAGCGATGAAGCAGGTTCATACGGAGCTGGAATTTGCAAGAGATTATATCCCGAAGAAGACAGCTAAGGAATATGGGCTAATGGATCGGACCAGGGCCTTGAAGGAGATTCATTTTCCCAAAGACAGGGAAGGTATGCAGAGGGCCAGAAGCCGGCTGGTGTTTGATGAATTCTTCCTGTACTCCCTGGCACTTCGTAAATTAAGAGCGAATAAACTGACCTATCGGTCGGAATATCCTATGACAGTAAGACCGGAGTGTGATTTATTAATAGAGAAGCTCCCCTATCCGCTGACGAAGGCTCAGCTTCGTGTTTGGGAGGAAATTAAGAGGGATCTGTGCGGTAGTTTATCGATGAATCGGCTGATTCAGGGCGATGTTGGCTCGGGAAAAACCGTTCTGGCTGTCCTGGCTCTGTTGATGGCGGTAAAGAACGGCTATCAGGCCAGCATCATGGTACCGACGGAGGTATTGGCAAAACAGCATTATAAAACCTTTCAGGGCATGCTGTCTGATTTCGGTATCACAGTGAGCCTGCTGGTTGGGTCCATGACGATCAAGGAGAAGAGGATGGCCTATGATGATATCCGGGAACATCGGACGGATATTATTGTGGGTACCCATGCACTAATCCAGGAGAAGGTAGAATATGACCGGCTGGGCTTGGTGGTGACCGACGAACAGCACAGGTTCGGTGTCAAGCAGAGGGAAGCCCTGATGACCAAGGGCACCAGACCCCATGTACTCGTTATGAGCGCCACGCCGATTCCAAGGACCCTTGCGATTATCTTATACGGTGATCTGGATATCTCCATCGTGGACGAGCTTCCGGCCAGAAGACTGCCGATCAAGAACTGCGTTGTGGATACGAATTACAGACCGGTGGCTTACCGCTTCATCGAGAAGCAGGTAACGATGGGAAAGCAGGCTTATGTTATCTGTCCGATGGTAGAGGAGAGTCTAGAGGTGGAGGCTGAGAATGTCCTGGAATATGCGGAGCGGCTGAAGGAGGCTTTCTCAGCCCGGGTCAGTGTGGAATACCTGCATGGTAAGATGAAGCCGAAGGAGAAGAATGATATCATGGAGCGGTTCTCGGAGGGGAGTATTGATGTCCTGGTATCGACAACCGTCATAGAGGTTGGAGTAAATGTGCCGAATGCCACGGTTATGATGGTGGAGAATTCTGAACGGTTCGGACTCGCACAGCTGCACCAGTTGAGAGGTCGGGTAGGCCGTGGAGAAGACCAATCCTATTGTATCTTTGTCTGTGGTACAGAGAGTAAGGAAGCCAGAGAACGCCTGGAAATCCTGAATAAATCAAACGACGGCTTTTATATCGCTTCGGAGGATTTAAAGCTTCGGGGACCGGGAGATCTTTTCGGAATCAGACAGAGCGGAGATCTGGAATTTAAGCTGGCAGATATTTTTACAGATGCGGAAGCTCTTAAGCAGGCCGCAGAAGCAGCCAAAGCTCTGAGCGAAGAGGAGGTTAACGTAATATTTGAGGACAATCCCTATCTGGAGGAAAAGATCCTGTACCATAATACAGGAACCCTTTGATAAGGAAGCAGACCGATTATTTTTTCAAGGTATGCAGGTAGTGTATTGCGTTATCATAATCCTTCTTATGGATATACAGATAGTACTGGGTATCTAACCCGGGCTTCTGACCGAGGGTGCCGAATCGCCTGGAGTTCATATTAACAAGACGACAGGAGTATGGAATGCCCTTTGATGCCAGTATGTCACGAAGTTCACAAAACTCTGTAAGGGAGAAACCGCAGTAGACCTCGATTTTATTCCAAAACCACATGTTGGATGTTCCTCCTTTACTATGGATACCTTAAGTTGCTGTATACTTTGATTATATTACACAAAAGGCATAAATCAAGTTAACGTTTCATTAGAAAAAGACTGAAAAGGAAATGCTGTCATAAAAAGACGCATGGAAAAATAAGTAAAATATGATTAGAACTTCCTATTTTAAGCAGTTTGTGATATACTTTCACGGTAGGCGGATAGATATTGTGGATGTATATTTCTGACAAGTTGAGGTAGTATATGGATACAATCGAAAAAAATTACAATAAGGACAGAACCGAAGAATCAAAGCTATCCGTGGTAATCCCCATCTATCAGGAGGGTAGCCATATCAGATATTCCATCGGTGCCATTGAGCAGATACTCAAGGAGAACCGGCTTATTTATGAGTTTGTGCTCGTGGATGACGGGTCGAAGGATAATTCCTGGAGTGAGCTGAAGAAGCTGGCAGCAGAGAATGATAAGGTGACAATAATCAGGCTCAGCAGGAATTTCGGTAAGGAATCCGCCCTGTGTGCCGGGCTGGAATATGCGGATGGGGATATGATCCTGGTCATGGATGCGGATCTGCAGCATCCCCCTGCCCTGATTCCGCAGATGGTGAAAGCCTGGAGGGATGAGGACTATGATGTTATTGAAGGAGTGAAAAACAACAGGGGCAGAGAGAACCTGATTTATAAGGTCTGCGCTAAGTTTTTCTATTACCTTCTGTATAAAACCTCAGATATTCATTTGGGCAAAGCCTCAGACTATAAATTAATGGACCGCAAGGTTGTAGAGGCCTGGAAGGAGATGCCGGAGCGGGCTATCTTTTTCCGAGGTATGTCAGCCTGGCTGGGCTTCGACCGGAAGCAAATAGGCTTTGATGTGGCAGAGAGGGTGAACGGCAAGACGAAATGGTCCTTACTACGTCTGATCCGTCTCGCTGCTAACGCCATAACCTCTTATACTTCGGTACCGCTTCATTGCATCACCTTACTTGGCATTTTTATGTTTATCATATCGATTATTATGGGAGTGCAGACCCTGTTCATGAAGTTTTCCGGGAGAGCCAGCAGCGGCTTTACGACGGTTATCTTGTTACAGCTGTTAATCGGAAGCGCAATTATGATTAGTCTGGGTATGATCGGAATCTATCTGACGAAGATTTATAAGGAAGTGAAGGGCAGACCCAGATATCTGATTTCAAAGTGCATTAAAGGCGGTGAGAAGAAATGCTAGGATTGCTCTATCTTATTCTCTGTCTTGGAGCAGGTTGGACGATTTGCTCCTACGCCTTTCCTGATTTGAGTAAGCTTACGGAAAACTCCTATGATAAAGGAAAAATCAATGTGAGCCCTTACCTGCTTACGTTTCCCGTATGGTTTATTACCGGAGTCCTTGCCATGACCTGGCCGGTCTATATCATAGCAACTCTGGCTTCGGGAAGGACGGAAACACCACTGCTGATAGCGAATGGCATCGTTATGCCCGTGGCACTGATTGCTTTTGCAGCAGCATTCTACAAAAATGTAATCAGGAATAAGCAGCACTCGGTTTCTTTTTTTTACCCGGATAAGAGGACAAGGCTTCTGGAGCTGGCTTTGCTTACCGGTATCATACTGCTGGCCTGTAAGCTTATGCTTTCAACGTTCTATGTGAAGGAGGGACAGCTGCATATCGGAGTATCCGTATTCAGCGATTTCTCACCCCATATCGGGATGATCCGGTCCTTCTCCTATGGCAATAATTTTCCGACCTCATACTCCCATTACGGGGGAGCGGATATCCGGTATCATTTTATGTTTCAGTTTCTGGCCGGTAACCTGGAGTTTCTGGGTCTCAGGCTTGACTATGCATTTAATCTGCCGAGCATACTAAGCTTTATCAGTGCCTTCCTGCTTCTGTATGTACTGGCGGTGAAGATAACGGGTAAAGTCTTCGCCGGATTTTTATCCTGCCTGTTTTTTGCTTTCCGCAGCTCAAGATCCCTGTTCACGTATTTATCCGAGATCCCAAGGAACGAGAGCATGATAAGGACGCTGAAGGAAAACACAAGCTTTATCGGAGATACACCCCATGAGGATTGGGGTCTATGGAACCTGAATGTTTACTGCAACCAGCGCCATCTTGCCTTCGGACTTGCGGTAATGTTCTTCCTCCTGATTTTGTTCCTGCCTAACCTGTATGAGCTGTTTGAAGCAGTAAAGCAATACCGCTTCCGTAGAGCTTCGGAGCAGAAGAAAGCCGTAAGAGGGAAGGAAGTCCGTTTTCACCCGGTACAGACCCTTAGTGCTTATGGCAGGCTTATATTCTTCACAAAGGAAGGCTGGCAGATCAAGGACCTAAGAACTGCGGTGACAGCCGGATTTTTGTTAGGTGCGCTGTCCTTCTTTCATGGTGCGGTAGTGATCGGGTGTCTTCTAATTCTGTTTATGATGGCTGCCTTCTCAAGAAGGCGTCTGGAATATATCATTGTGGCTGTGATTACGATTGCACTATCCATGCTGCAAACGGGATATTTTATCAGGGCTTCGGCGGTAACCACGAAATTTTTGTTCGGTTTTATCGCTGAGAACCCCACGTTTTTCGGGGCAGCAGCTTATTTGGATAAGCTGCTGGGGATACTGCCCCTGGTACTGTTGGCAGCCTTCTGCCTGGAGAAGGGAACCGGGCGTTATCTTTTGCTGGCCTTTTCCGTACCCTTAATTTTCGCCTTTACGGTATCATTAACGGTGGACGTAACGGTGAACCATAAGTATATCATGATGAGCTGCATCCTACTGGGTATCTTTGCGGCAGGCTTTGTAGAGCAGCTGCTGGTTCGAAGGGATATTTTTCTTAAGTTAACAGGAATACTACTCATCCTTCTGTTAACCTCCACCGGTATTTATGATTATACTACACTGTTACGCAAGAATGAGAAGGAGGGAGGAATTATTCTCAATCTGGAGGATGACCTGACGAAGTTTGTTCATGATAACAGCACCTCCAAGGATCTATTCCTGACCAACAGTACAAATTATACGATTAACCAGCTGGTGTTCGGTGGGGCAATGCTCTACCAGGGTCATCAGTATTATGCCTGGTCTGCCGGCTATGATACGGATTACCGGGATGATATGGTCCGCCGGATGTATTCGGCAGAGACACCGAAGGAGCTCAAGGCTCTGGTGAAGCAGAATAACATTCGATTCATTGTTGTAGAGAATGCAAACCGGGTGAGTACGGATTATGCTCTGAATGAAGAGAATATCTACAAAACCTATGAATGTGTTTATGAAGAAGGGGAAGGGGAATGGAAGCTTTCCATTTATGATACACGAAAAGAAAAATCATAAGATGAACAACATCTGTAGAGAGAAGAGGAGAAGTGGAATGAAATTTAAATATGTGGTAGTAGGAGCGGGCCTGGCAGGGCTTACTATGGCTGAGAGGATTGCCAATGTACTGGATGAGAAGGTGCTTGTAATTGAGAAGAGAAATCACATTGGCGGTAATATCTATGATTCCTACAATGAGGATGGGATATTAATTCACAATTACGGCCCCCATATTTTCCATACGAATGATAAGGGTGTATACGAATATCTTTCTGCTTTTACAAAATGGCGTGATTTCTGGCACAGGGTTCTCACCTATGTGGATGGTAATCTGGTACCCATGCCGATTACCGTAGAGACAGTGAATAAGCTGTACAACTTGAATCTGAACTGCTTTGAAGTAGAGGATTTCCTGAAGCAGCAGGCCGAGACAATTGAGGAGATTAAGACCAGTAAGGACGTAGCACTGAGTAAGGTTGGCAGGGATATCTATGAGAAAATCTTCGAGACCTATACGAAGAAGCAGTGGGGAATTGACCCGGCAGAGCTGGACACCTCGGTCATTGCACGAATTCCGATCCGATTGAACCGTGATACCAGGTATTTCAGCGATAAATATCAGGGAATGCCTGCCCATGGATATACGAAGATGTGTGAGAACATGGTCCGAAATAAGAATATCAAGCTTCTATTAAATACGGACTACAAGGAGATCATTGGTGATATCTCTTATGAGACCTTAATCTATACCGGTGCGGCTGACGAGTATTATGATTACAAATTCGGAAGGCTGGCTTATCGCAGCATCAACTTCGTATTCGAAACCTATGACAGGGAAGAGTATCAGGAAGCCCCGGTGGTGAATTATCCGAACGATTATGATTTTACCAGAATCACTGAATTTAAGAAGCTGTCCGGACAGGAGAACAAGAAGACTACCATCTGCAAGGAGTTTCCGACCTCCGAAGGGGAGCCGTATTACCCGTTCCCGACGAAGGACTGTAAGGCACAATATGCTCTGTATGAAGAAGAAATCAACAAAGAGAAGCAGGTTATCTTTCTCGGACGACTTGCAGAATATCGTTATTACAATATGGATGCCGTAGTACGGAGAGCATTGGATATCTTTGATCAGAAGCTTGGCAGATAAATTACGGATGGATTGAATTATCGCGGTAATACTCCGGGAGAATACTTTCCGATGCACCGGATAATGAGGAGGAAGAATGAATGGATAAGCTGTATATAGTCATTCCGGCTTATAATGAGGAAGCGAACATTGAAGCCGTCATTAAGGATTGGTATCCGATCGTTGAGAAGATTGGAAATGGCAGCAGGCTGGTCATCATTGATGATGGCAGTAAGGATTCGACTTATCAGATTATGAAGCAAAAGGCTGAGAAGCTGCCGGCCTTTGAGCCCGTGACAAAGCCGAACGGAGGACATGGGGCAACCGTGCTGTTCGGTTATCACTATGCAATCAATGCCGGTGCGGATTACATCTTCCAGACGGATTCTGACGGTCAGACCCTGCCGGAGGAATTCTGGCCGTTCTGGGAGCAGAGGCAGTCCTATGATATGGTGATCGGCCACAGAAAAGGCCGTCAGGACGGGTTATCCCGTGTGTTTGTTACGAAGACCCTGAAGCTTGTGCTCCGGCTATGCTTTCATGTCAAGATTACGGATGCTAATACACCCTTTCGGCTGATGAAGGCCGAAACACTGCAGCAGCAGATCAAGCTGGTTCCGGAAGGCTTTAATCTCTCCAATGTATTACTATCGGTAATCTATGCGAAGAAAAGGCTGAAGGTAAAATTCCTGCAGGTAACCTTCCGTCCGAGACAGGGCGGAGTAAATTCTATCAACATGAAGAAAATATTCCGGATCGGAAAGAAAGCCTTTAAGGACTTCAGAAAGATTAATCAGGTACTGAAGGAGCAGGCTTGATCTTTATTTAAAATAGCAGGAAGGGTCATTGGAGTATTTGAAAAGATAGACTGTAAAATAAATATTTTCAGTCGAAAAATTTGTAATTCGCCAAGATTTTGTGGATAGCGGCAGAATGGAGAATATTTTATGCTTAGGAAGTTTCTGTATACATCAGCGGCTGTAAGCCTTATCATACTGGGAAAATATCTGCTACAGAAGGATTTCGGCCCCTTCCTTCAATGGTGGGCGGTGATTCTTATGCTTGGGCTGATTTTCATGCCCTTAACCGGCAATTTGTTCCGTACCTTTGAGGATAAGGGTTATCTATTCTCTAAAACAATCGGGATTGCGGTGACCGGTTATCTGATGTGGCTGTTATCCTCCCTGCGTATACTAAAATTTACGGAATCCTCCTGCTTGATCGCCATCGGATTGGGATTACTGATCAACCTTGCGATTGTCCTGATACCGAAATGGAATTCAAGAAATAAGAATAATGGGCATCCGAATAGAAGCATTACCCTGCCATTTGGCAAGAGCACAATGGATATGATTCTACTGGAGGAGCTGCTATTTGTCGGAATTTTCCTGATCTTTACCTATGTCAGAGGCTTTAAACCGGAAGCCTACGGCACAGAGAAGTTCATGGATTATGGCTTTATGGCAACAATGGCCCGCTCGGATTATATGCCGCCGCAGGATCTGTGGTATGCCGGCACTACCCTGAACTATTATTATGTCGGTCAGTTCCTGGCGACCTTCCTTTCTAAGGTCACCTTTGTGGGCACCTCTCTGGGCTATAACCTTATGCTGATGATGACCGGTGCCTTTGCAGCGGTACTTCCGTTTTCCCTCGCCTATAATCTGACCCATCATTTTCTAAAGGACCGTAGGAAGAAGAAGGGCTATCTGCCCTCTATCAGCGGACTGCTGGCAGGAGCGGGAGTATGCATCGCCGGTAATATGCACTATCCGATCTATAAATGGCTGGTTCCGGCATTTTATAAGTTGTTCCGGAAGGGTCAGCAGATTGCAAATTACTGGTTCCCGAACGCCACCAGATACATCGGCTATAATCCGGAAACCAATGATAAGACCATCCATGAGTTCCCGGCATACTCCTTTGTTCTGGGGGATTTGCATGCCCATGTAATCAATATTCTGTTCGTATTGACCGTATTAGGGATATTAGTAGCCTGGCTGTTTCAACATAAGGAGAGGGTGGCAGCATATCCGACAGCACAGGAGGATATGCGTAAAGTCCTGCTTAAGGAAATATTCCATCCCTCCATATTGATGATAGGATTCTTTATCGGACTGTTCCACACAACAAATTTCTGGGATTTTCCCATTTATTATGTGGTTTCCGGAGCGGTTATTCTATTTTCCAACCTGGTGGTATATAATTTTAAAGGAAAAGCATATCTGATGACGGCATATCAGGGTATTCTTGTAATAGCACTGGGGAAAATCATCAGTCTGCCCTTCACACTAAATTTTAATCAGATATCTGCCACACCGTATTTAACAGTAGCTCGTACGCCATTGTACCAGCTGATGGTTTTATGGGGGCTGCCGATCCTGACGGTAATTGCATTCCTGATCTTTACGATAAGCGATTATCTAAAAACTAGGGTAAGACGCAGGAATAACAAAAAGAAGAAGGATAGGGCTGGTATCACACAGTACATGCAGGGATTGAATTCTGCCGATCTTTTTATCCTTACCATCGGTCTCTGTGCCATCGGACTGATTCTACTGCCGGAGATCGTTTTTATTAAGGATATCTATTCCGGTGATTATAAGCGGGCAAATACGATGTTCAAGCTTACCTATCAGGCCTTCATCATGTTCGGAATCTGCTTCGGCTATATCTTTGTCCGTCTGCTGGCATTTGGAAGAATCCGCATCCAGAAGGTGGCAGCAGGTATCGGGCTGTTCCTGTTCTCACTGACTCTTTTTTATGTGCAGAATGCGACGAAAGCCTGGTATGGCAATATATTTGATACCACCGGCTATAAGGGGCTGGATGCAACGGCTTTTATGGATTACTCCTTTCCGGAGGATGCACTGGCTACGGACTGGTTGAATGAGAATATATCGGGAACTCCGGTTGTTTTAGAGGCAAACGGTGACAGCTATACGGATTATGAGCGGGTATCCGTGATTACAGGTCTTCCGACCGCACTTGGATGGTATACTCATGAAAGACTCTGGAAATCCGAAGAGGGGGAGGATGACGAGCGGGTTACCGATATGCTGAATAAGAGAGCGGAGGATATTGAGACAATCTATACCTCTGATCAGGAGGAGACTGTCAGAAGCCTCCTTCAGAAATACAAGGTAGCTTATATCTATGTGGGCGGACTGGAAAAGAAGAAATACGGAACAGTAAATGATGAACTGCTTAAGAGTATAGGAACGGTTGTTTACGAATCTCCCACCCAAGAAACCTATATCGTTATGATAAAGGTGTGATGGAACAGATACCTACACCGGTTTTATAATATACCAGAATGAACTATGAAAGAGCTTAGGGGGAGCTTACCTTATGTGATAGGTCGCCTTTATATAATGCTGTTTCGAGAGTAAACAGAGGAGGATCATACAGAGTACGTTAGAAAAGTAAGAATGACTTAATAAGGGGTGCAAAATGATAATATTAGTAAAAAAAGCCATCCGACCGGGAAGGCTGCTGATTGCCTCAGGTATCATACTTTTTCTTATTCTCCTAAGTACGCAGAAGGTGCAGGCAGTTACTGTTAGCAACAACGATTATCCTTACCTGATTAAGGTAAACAGGCTTCATAATACGATTACAGTCTATGCCAAGGATGAAAAAGGGGAATATAATATACCGCAGAAAGCATTTGTATGTTCCGTAGGTCGGAAAGGTACAGAGACCGTTCTCGGAACCTTTAAGACCAAAGGGAAGTACCGTTGGAAAGCCCTGATGGGAGATGTATGGGGCCAGTATTCCACGAGGATTGTCGGGGGGATTCTATTCCACTCGGTATATTATTATGAAAACGGAAATCCTGCAACCCTGGCAAACAGGGAATATAATAAATTGGGCTCTGCGGCTTCCCATGGCTGCATCCGTCTTACTGTTGAAGCCGCGAAGTGGATTTATGATAATTGTCCGGTGGGAACAACGGTTATCATATATGATGATAAATCAAGTCCGGGACCCTTGGGAAAGCCGGAGACGATTAAGCTTCCGCCTGCCGTAAGATGGGATCCTACCGATCCGAGCGGCCGCAATCCGTATAAGAATAAGAAACCAAGTATTTCAGGGGTTAAGAATCAGTCAATTCCCTGGGGTAGCGATATCGATTTGAAAAAGGACATAACAGCCAAATCAACGGTTGGAACAGATATTACAGCGAAGCTGACAGTAGATGGTTCTATCAATGTATACAAATCAGGAAAATATAAAATTACATACAGTGTAACCGATGCCTTAGGTAGAAGCTACAGTAAGACCGCTACCGTAACGGTTGAGAGCAACCCGATTATCCCCACATTTGAAGGAATACGCGATCGTTATGTAAAGGCTGCTTCTGAAATAACGCGGGAAAATGCGCTATCCGGTGTAAAGGCCTACCGGGAGGATGAACCTGTTGAGGAGAAGGATATTGTGGTTACGATAAAGAAGCTTACCCGGAACGAATATCTGATCACCTACAAGGTGTTGGCAGGTAAAGAGGTACTGGCATCGGAAGAAGCAACCTTTTACGTAGATAACAAAGCACCTGTGTTCTCAGGAATCGGCGATCGACTTTTGGAACCCGGTCAGATTCCGGATCGGACCTTCGCATTAATGGATGTTACGGTTACCGATAACTATACTGCCTTGAAACCGGAGGATATTAAGGTTACCATAATTGAATTACAGGGGGAATATAACGGCACGGAGGAAAATAACGCAGATAATGTACAGCCAAAGGAGAATAATCAGACGGAGACTATGCCGACGGAGACTAAGCCACCGGAGGATAGCTTGAATGACATAGTAACGGAAGATACCGCTCATTATTACAGCGTTACCTATGAAGTACAGGATGCAGCAGGAAATACCGCAAATAAAACAGTATTTTTTCATTATTGACAATAAGGGAGATATTGGTTAGTATAATTGTTATTATAATATGTAAATATTGGAATTGGGGGGAGGTTACATATGATAATAACAAGAGAACGTCTGCGTTCGCAGGATTTAGCAACCTTATTTAATTGGTTCATAATATACAGCTGTATCGGTTGGGCCTATGAAACATCCTATTGTTATCTGACAAGTGGGAAGATTATGAACCGGGGTTTTTTATATGGACCGTTAATTCCGATTTACGGCTTGAGCATTCTGGGGATGGTGTTGCTGTTTTCAGACAGGTGCAAAAACGTGTTAACGCTTTTCCTGTCCTGTTCCCTGGTTGCTACAGCTTTGGAGTATTTCAGCTCTTATTGGATGGAGCTTGTATTTAATCGAAGATGGTGGAATTATTACAAAATGTCCTTCAATCTGGACGGGCGGATCTGTCTAAGTGCTTCGATATTATTCGGGCTGTGCGGAATACTGTTTGTCCGAATCATACACCCGATGGTTGTAAAATTTCTTAACGGCTTTTCTGAGGGCTTTCTGCGCAGAGCCAATCGGGTGATACTGGGCTTATTTATCCTCGATGTACTATGCTCCTTCCGAAGGAATCTATTGTAATATGTAGTAATATATGTGAGATGAATGCTTCATAATTGACAGGCAGTGCTACTGCCTGTCGTTTTTTTACCCATACTCACTAAGAAAGCCAAAATTTTAAGGGTTTCCAATTAGCGTAAAATGTGTTAAACTATTCATATTAATCGGATAAAAATACGGACAATAAGGTCCTTAAAGGGTAATCCGATTAATACAAAAAACAGGTTATCTGCTACACAATCTCCATAAGCTATGGAAATTATAATAACGAAAGGAGTAAAAAGCAATGAACAAATATTCAGAAATCACACCAGAATTATTAAGTTTAGCCGAGCAAATCAAAACGAATAATGTTATTAACCCGGAATTGTATGCGAAATACGATGTGAAGCGCGGTCTGAGGGATATCAGCGGTAAAGGTGTTCTGACCGGACTTACTGAGATCTGCGAAGTACTTTCCTATACCATTGTTGATAATGATTACATACCCTGCGAGGGCAAATTGTTCTACAGAGGAATTGATGTAGAGGAAATTATTGACGGCTTTACGAAGGATAAGCGGTTTGGATTTGAAGAGGTAACTTATCTGCTGATGTTTGGCGAGCTGCCGAATGATCAGAAGCTGACAGACTTTACTAAGCTTCTGGAACAATACCGTGAATTACCGCCAAGCTTTGTCCGTGATATTATTATGAAGGCGCCCAGTAAGGATATGATGAATACCCTTGCAAGAAGCGTGCTGACACTTTACTCCTATGACGAGAAAGCAGATGATATTTCAATTGAAAATGTTTTGCGCCAGGGACTTCAGCTAATCGCCCTGTTCCCGCTGCTATCGGTTTATGGATATCAAGCCTACAGCCACTATCATTTCGGTGAAAGCCTAGTCATCCATCCACCGAAGGAAGGGCTGTCTACAGCCGAGAATATTCTGTATATGCTGCGCCCGAACAAGAAATATACGGAGCTGGAGGCCAAGATTCTGGACATTGCACTGGTGCTTCATGCGGAGCATGGCGGTGGTAATAACTCCACCTTTACAACGCATGTCGTAACCTCCTCAGGTACGGATACCTATTCAGCGGTGGCAGCTTCCTTAGGTTCTCTGAAGGGTCCGAAGCATGGTGGTGCCAATATCAAGGTTATGCAGATGTTTGATGATATGAAGAAGAATATCAAGGACTGGGGAGACGAGGAAGAGGTCGGAAAATATCTGTCCGATCTGCTGAATAAAAAAGCCTTTGACAAGGCCGGCTTAATCTATGGTATGGGTCATGCGGTTTATTCGATTTCCGACCCGAGGGCAAATGTGCTTAAGAGCTATGTGAAAAGCCTGTCGGAAGAGAAAGGCCTATTGAAGGAATTCTCGCTGTATGAAATGGTTGAGCGGCTTGCTCCGGAAGTCATTGCTACCGAGCGTAAGATGTATAAGGGTGTCAGCGCCAATGTGGATTTCTATTCCGGCTTCGTATATCATATGCTGGGCCTTCCTATGGAATTATACACTCCGATCTTTGCAATCGCCAGAATATCCGGCTGGGTAGCGCATCGTCTGGAAGAGCTGAATAATGCCGGTAAGATTATACGTCCCGCTTATAAGTGCGTAGCCAAGCACCAGGATTACGTGATGCTCTCTGAAAGAGACGTATTATAATTATTTATACTTTAAAACGACAATTTTTGAAAAAAATACTAGGGTATTTCAAACTGTTTTGCATATACTATTATCGTAACATCAAAGAAATAATTATTCAGAATGAAAATTTTTTCTGAGTATGTTACAGCTACTAACGTAAACAACAAGTAAACAACAACACTATTTATTCTGAGCAGTCGGAAGCATAAGGCGGCAGGATAATAAAATGGAGGAGTTTATATGTCAAGCAGAAACAGATCAGAGATACCTGAGGCAAGAGAGGCATTGGACCGATTTAAGTATGAGGTAGCGAATGAACTCGGTGTTCCGTTAAAGCAAGGCTACAACGGCGATTTAACCTCGTATCAGAACGGTTCTGTCGGCGGATATATGGTTAAGAAAATGATTCAGGAACAAGAAAAGCGGATGGCAGGTAAATAGCCTAAGTTATAGCCGTAACAGTAATTTCAATAATCACTGTTACGGCTATTGTTGTATCGCAGAGAAAATAAACCACCTGCTCTGCAGGTGTGTCCCCAGTAGCTTTAGCTTCAAGAAAAAAACCTCCTATGTTAATATAAATGTGGGTTTGCCAACCACAAAAATTAACATAGGAGGT
>JAEYQV010000127.1 GCA_023409835.1 Bacillota bacterium | reverse complement strand
CTTTGAGCATTCGCAACCGAATCCCCTCTACCTCATCATGAGTGTGAACAGATTACTGCCTTGATACCTTACCAGAACCATTCGGCTGCTTAACATAGATATGACGAACCGCCCCTTTATGCAAGTAGAGGGGCGGCTTTGTGTTAGTAAGGAGCACACTGGTTCTAGGAACGGTGTTATAGCATAATTGGCTTTAGGAACGGTGCCCGGTAAGGATGAAGTAAAATATGATTGGTTCCGGGCACCTGTCATAGAAGTGACCAAATTATATATGAAACTAATTCCTAGGGTCTAGGGCATAACTGCGATGTAGTTGTACATCAGGATGAAATGACAGAGACTACCGCCCATAACAAAGAGGTGGAAGATTTCGTGGGAGCCGAAGTATTTATGTCTGCTGTTAAATATGGGCAGCTTCAGAGCATAGATGACACCGCCGATGGTATAGATGATGCCGCCTGCCAGGAGCCAGCGAAAGGCTGCAGCCGATAGGGAATTAATGAGCTGGGTAAAGGCCAGGACACAGGACCAGCCCATAGCAATATATACCACGGAGGAGAACCATTTCGGACAGTTAACCCAGAAGCCGGTCACAATGATTCCGATGAGAGCCAGCCCCCAGATGATGGCCAGAAGGATTAATCCGGTCAGGCCGCCCAGAGCTATGATACAGATGGGTGTATAGGTGCCGGCAATAAGAACATAGATCATCATATGATCAAACTTTTTTAGCCGTCGATTTGCCTTCAAGGATATATTCAGGGTATGGTAAATCGTGCTGGCTACATATAGTAAAATCATACTCAGAATAAAAATCCCGAGGGAGATGGTGTGGATATATCCAGGATTGGCAGCAGCCTTCAGTAATAAGGGGGTGGATGCAAATACCGCCATTAAGGTACCGATGAAATGTGTCACTGCACTTCCGGGATCCTTTACTTTCTTTAATGTCATAATAATCAGCTCCTTTATGTTATTATTGATGGATGTAGTTTTACCAACATCATTATCGGGTATACATGATGAAGTATCACTTGTGTATGATGTAGTTATTAATACTACATTAACTATACAGTCATACTACTACATACAACATAGAAATGCAATACAAATTTTTCGATTTGAAAACAATGATAACTATGGTATACTATACAGGAAAACTACCTGAAACTACCGATAGGAGGATTAAGAATGGATTTGAATGTCGGAGAAATCATTAAACTGAAAAAACAGCATCCCTGTGGCAGCAGCGAATGGGAGATTTTACGGGTGGGGATGGATTTTCGCCTGAAATGTCTGGGCTGTGGGCATCAGATTATGATACCCAGAAAGCAGGTTGAAAAGAATATGAAACAGATAAGGAAGCCGGAACCGCCTAAATAGCAGGAGGCTTCATTCTTTGTTTTGTACTTGTAAATAGAAAGGATTTGCAGAATGGAATACATCTTAATGGATCTGGACGGAACAATCACGAATCCTAAGCAGGGGATTACTAAATCAATTCAATATGCGCTCAGAGCTTTGGATATCAATGTGGAGGATCTGGATACTCTGACGAAGCATATCGGGCCTCCGCTGAAGGATGGGTTTATCGAATATTATGGCTTCAATAATGAGGATGCGGAGCTGGCTGTCAATAAATACAGAGAATATTTTAATCAATCGGGAATCTTTGATAATGAGGTTTACGAGGGAATGGTGCATCTTCTGTCAAGCTGGAAGGCTGCGGGCAAAAGTATCTATGTTGCCACTTCAAAGCCGGAGCCGCTAGCAAAACGAATTCTGGAGCATTTTAAGCTTGGGGGTTATTTTACGGATATCTGCGGCGCCACCTTTGACGACCGGCGTTCCCGCAAGGAGGAAGTAATTCGTTATGCTCTGGAGAAGAATGGTATTACGGAGCTTAATAAGGTTGTCATGGTAGGAGATCGTAAATATGATGTGGAAGGAGCTAAGCAGGTCGGTATCACTTCGATCGGAGTGCTCTATGGCTTTGGCACCGAAGAGGAGCTAATAAGTGCCGGAGCCGACCGGATTGCCACCAACCTAGAAGAGCTTTATCAAATAGTAATGGAGCTGTAATCGTCAGTAGTCAGGGAAGGAGAAGATGAACAGATGAAACTGATATCATGGAATGTGAATGGACTAAGAGCATGCATAAATAAAGGCTTTGAAGATTTCTTTAAGGAGGCGGATGCGGACATCTTCTGCCTGCAGGAGACCAAGCTACAGCCGGAACAGGTTCAGATTAGCTTTGAGGGATATCAACAGTATTTTAATTCAGCGGTAAAGAAAGGCTATTCCGGCACGGCGGTTTTTACGAAGCAAGAGCCATTAAGTGTATGCTTTGATCTCTGCCTGGACAGACATAATGACGAGGGTAGGACGATAACTCTGGAGTTCGAGGATTATTATCTTGTGACGGTGTATACACCGAATTCCCAGCAAGAGCTGGCAAGGATTGATTATCGGATGGAATGGGAGGATGACTTCCGTCAATATATCATGAACCTGGATAAAAAAAAGCCGGTAATCATTTGCGGCGACCTTAATGTAGCTCATAAGGAGATCGATCTTAAAAATCCCAAAACGAACACTAAAAGCGCAGGCTTTACACCACAAGAACGTGAGAAATTTACAAAGCTTCTTGACAGTGGCTTTATCGATACCTTCCGTTATAAATATCCGGATAAGGAAGGGGCATATACCTGGTGGTCCTATATGTTCAAGGCCAGGGAGAAGAATGTCGGTTGGCGTATTGACTATTTCCTGACCTCACAACGATTAAAGGACAGAATAGAGGACAGCCTTCTGCATACGGAGGTACTTGGCAGCGATCATTGCCCGGTAGAACTGATTTTAAAGTAGAGAAAACTTCATCTGCACAATCTGTGCATTCACAATAGTGCATGCGCAGATTGCGCAGGATTATTAAGACCAGCCCATGCGTAAAGGTACCTATACGCATGGGTATACTTAAATGTTGGCCTATGCGCATGGGTATGTATATGCAGAAAGGGAGATAACATGAGAATTTATGATATTACCCAGGAGCTATTTTCGGGAAAGGTTTATCCTGGGGATGCAGTACCCAGCTATAATCGGGTTCTTAAGATATCGGAAGGAGCACCCTGTAACTTAACGGAACTTAAGCTGGGGGCACATAATGCCACTCATTTGGATGCGCCCTATCATTTTTATGATAATGGTAAGACGATCGAGCAGTTAGACCTGTTCCGCTGTATTGGACCCTGCACCGTAACCAGCTTTGAGGGTAAGGAGCAAGAAGCAATTAACAGGATACTTAGTAAGTGCAGAAAAAGGCTTCTGCTTAAAGGGAATACAGAGGTCACTCTCGAAGTAGCAAAGCTTTTGAATCAACATAACATACTATTGATCGGAATAGAGGGACAGAGTGTGGGTCCGGAGGATGCACCCAAGGCGGTCCATATGGAATTATTAGGAGAAGAAGTCGTACTACTGGAGGGTCTGGTATTGGCCGAGGTTGAAGAGGGGGAGTATTTTCTCTCAGCCGCTCCTTTGAAACTCGGAGGAAGTGATGGGGCACCCTGTCGAGCAATTCTGATATCCTTTGACGAAACTGATACTTGTAATTATTAACAAAAAAAGGTATACTCGAAGAGAAGGGTACGCACGATAACAGATAGGGGTGTAAAGAACAATGGAGGCTGTGAGGATAAGAACGGATCAGGCAGAAGTCGGGATGATCGTAGCGACAGATGTATATACTACAAGCAACCAGCTGATTCTGACCAAGGGTACTAAACTGGACGATCGAATGATAACCAGACTTAGATTTTACAATATATATGGGCTTTTCGTATATCCTGGTGTAATCGATCACGAAGCTGTAAAAGAAGAATCCTATATAGAAATGTTAAGAAATACAGCTGAGTTTAAGAAGTTCAACCGTACCTATGTGGAGACGGTCAGTAATGTAGAAGCGAGTTTTCAAAACGTACTTAATAATCCAAGCGGCGAAATTGATATTAATTCTCTGCTGGAAGATACGGACCGAGTACTTCGTGAAGGTCGTAACAGTGCACATGTCTTTGAAATGCTGCATGGTATCCGCGATTACGACGATATGACTTATGTTCATTCTCTGAACGTATCCTTGATCTGTAGTATCTTTGGCTCCTGGCTGAAGCTCCCGAAGGAAGAGATTCGAATGCTGACTCTTGGAGGACTGCTTCATGACATTGGAAAGATGCTTGTTCCGAAGGATATCATTACGAAAGCCGATAAACTGACGGATAGTGAATATGAGATTGTAAAACAGCATGCAATTAAGGGTTATCAAGCCCTGAAGGACTATCCGATTGATATTCGGGTAAAATACGCTGCCCTGATGCATCATGAACGCTGCGATGGCACCGGCTATCCGAACGGGTTCCGATCCGATCAGATCGAGGAGTTTTCTAAGATTATTGCAATTGCCGACGTTTACGATGCAATGACCTCGAACCGCCGTTATAGGAAGGCAATCTGTCCGTTTGACGTAGTGGAGAACTTTGAACGGGATGGCTTCTTAAAATATGATCCGGGCTACCTGATGGTATTTATGGAACGAATTGTTCAATCCTACCTGCATAACATCGTTCGCCTAAATGACGGACGGGAGGGAGAGGTAGTGATGATCAACAAGCTTGCCCTGTCAAGACCGGTTGTACGTGTGGGTAATGATTTCATCGATCTATCAAAGGAGCATAAACTAACAATAGATTCGATTATATAATATAATAATGATGAGCCTTGGATTTGCGGCATACATACGTGCCGGTTCAATCCAAGGCTCATATTTATTCATGACATTTATCGTTTTGTCTATCTAGCGGTTGGCGCCACAGGCAGACGATCCGGTTGCTTCGCAATCCTCAAACGTGTAAAGGGAACAAAGGCTCTTTATATAAATACATATTGTACCAGCAGCATATAGAGGAGAGTTCCGCCTCCGATACTTAAGAGAGTGTTCTTCTTCCAGAGATGAAGAAGAACGATTACGGTAATACTGATGAGCTCAGGCAGGGCATGATTGCCGGTTGTGAAAGAAACTCTCCTCAGACAGTAGACCACCAGCAGGCCAATCATTGTAAAGGGAAGTACATCGGCCAGATATTTTATGAACTTCGGAATAGCCCGCTTTTCGGGAAAAACGATAAAGGGAAGAAATCTAGTAATCAAAGTACCCAGAATAACAAGCCCGAAGAAGAGTAATAATTGTCCCGTGGTGTAATTCATGGGTACATTCTCCTTTCCAGAGGGCGCTTTGAAATGATCAAGGAAATCAGGATCAATAACATCGAAGGAAGAATAAATTTCGCTTCTCCGAAGACCAGTCTACAGATCACTGCGGCTGCTATTCCCATCAGCGCCGGAAGGTGGTTGTTGGAGGACCTCCATTGATTTAGAAAGATTACGACAAATAACGCGGTAAGAACGAATTCAATCCCCTTTGTATTAAATTTGAAAAGCCCACTTAAGATTCCGCCAAGTAAGGAACCGGTAATCCAATAAAACTGGTTTAATGCGGAGAGAAAAAACAGGAACCATTTACGGTCCACTCCTTCCGGAGGTTCTGAGGAACAGACGAGGGAGAAGGTCTCATCCGTCAGGGAAAAGATGAGGTAGAGTTTCATCTTACCGACACCACGGTATTTCTCCAGCATGGAGATACCATAGAACAGATGCCTCGCATTTACTGCCAGAGTCATAAGGAAACCGTATAGGGGATCAAAGCCTATTGCCAACAACTCGGTTGCTAAAAGTTGCATGGAGCCCGCATAGATGAAGGTGCTGGTAAACAGAGTCCAGAACAATGAGAATCCCCGGCTGTCCATTAGTATCCCATAAGCTGCGCCTAGAACAATAAAACCGGTAAAGACAGGAAGTGTATGTGGAAGAGCGGCCTTAAAGGCGGCTTTTTTATTTGCCATAGCATTAGTCTCCGGATTTTCCGGCAGAGCCTGCATGGATCGGATTGAAGTCAAAGCTGTCCGTACACAGAAAGCCTGAGAAGCTGCTGATGATTTGCTCAAATAGGGCCTTGACGGTCTCTAAATCCGCTTCAAAAAGAGTAACGGCAAAGATTGTCCGGACATTACGGTTTTTAACAAAGGCTGCGTCGGAAGGATCCTTAAAATCAATGTCCACCGGCTCAAAATCTACGGTATTTCGATTGGAAAGCTCTAACTCGAGCACATTCATCGCTTCCCATAGTTCGATTGTCATGTTCGGTGTATCCTTAATGAAATCTGCAAGCTCCTTAGCCGTAACAACCTGCGGAGTCATATATAGCAGGTCCAGGTAACGCGGTACCGGCTTGCTGCTGTTTTGTTTCTGTTTCTTATCAGACATCGTATCATCCTTTCTAACCCGGTGAAGTAACAGATATGCTTATGATTACAAGGATAAATTATAATACAGGTACTATAAATATGCAAACCATATTATGAGAGTAATTGCCAGATGAATGAATAAAACTTAATGGTATGAATCGTCTTACCCTCTTCATATGATAGAAGAAAGAACATGAAAAGGGTATAGCTGACAAATTAAAGTTGTTCAAGCAACGGATTTATGCTAGCGACCAGATTCGCGGTACTTCGGAAGGATGGAGGATGGGATGGAAATCTATGTAGTACAGCCAGGGGATACATTGACTTCAATCGCACAGAAATATAATATTACTACGGATAAATTAATTAATGATAATGGAATAAAAATACCCTATCAACTTGTAGTTGGCCAGACACTGGTTATCGTATATCCGGAGCAGGTCTATATCGTTAAGGAAGGTGACACCTTAGGAGGTATAGCAGAGAGTCATGGTGTAACTGTCGTGCAGCTGCTTAAGAATAATCCGTGGCTGTCCAGCCGACAATATATCTATCCGGGGGAAACAATCGTAATCAGCTTTAATAACAATCTGGGAACGGTATTAACGGCCGGTTATACATATCCATATATCAGAAACGAAACACTTAAAATGACCTTGCCTTATCTGACATATCTGTTGATATTTAATTACACTGTGACTAGTAGTGGCGAGTTTCTTGGAGGAGATGAAGATATTGCGGTGATTGAGACAGCACTATTATATGGCACCGAATCCACCATGGTAGTGACGGCATTCTCCCAGACGGGAGAGATCCGATTACCGGCCGTATTTGCATTATTAGGAAGCGAGCAGCTGCAGGATGAAATTATTATGGAAATACTTCTGATTCTGAGAGAAAAGGGATATGAAGGTGTAAATTTAGCATTTCAATTTATTCGGGAGGCAACTCAGCAGCTTTACTTGAACTTCTTAAAAAAGGTGGCAGATAGCTTACATCCGGAGGGGTATTCTGTATTTTTGACGATTAATCCCGGGTTATCTTATAATGGAACAGAGGTAACCTTTGAGAGAATTAACTATTCTTCCTTTAGTGACATCGCTGATGGCATACTGTTTTTGTCCTATGACTGGGCTACCATAGACCGTCCGCCCGTTCCAATCTCTATTATAACGGAAAGCTCCCTATTAGATTATATTGTAGCTCAGGTGCCCTTGGAGAAGATACGAATTGAGGTTCCAACCCTGGGGTATGATTGGCAATTGCCCTATGTGGAGGGGCGGACTAAGGCGAATGCCCTTAATTTCGATTCAGTCCTGGCTTTAGCAGGAGAAGCGGGCGCTACCATTCAATATGATGAAAACTCACTTTCAGCATATTTCAATTATGCGGACATTGATGGCCGTCAGCATATCGTATGGTTTAAGGATGCCAGAAGCATAGACTCCTCTATTAAAATTCTGCAAAGCTATGGCATCAAGGGCATAGGAATCTGGAATATTATGAATTTCTTCTCTCAGCTGTGGCTTGTGATCAATACGCAATATCAGATTGAGACAGAAAATCCCTAAACAGGAACAATGATAAATCAATACTATGATTTTATAAACCTCCCATGACGGATATGGACTAACGAACATCCGAAGTGAGAGGTTTTTATGATATTAGAGGGTTAAGTAAAATGTGCTAAATAGAGGGTTAAGTAAAATGTGCTAAATTTTACTTGCATTCCACTGATATAGGTGTTATATTCAATATAGAACAAACAATAAACATTTAGAAGGAGAACTTCCGAAGGAGGAACGTTTATGAATATTAATAAATTTACTCAGAATTCCCTTAAGGCAGTGGAGGATTGTGAGAAGCTTTGTATGGAATACGGACATCAGGAGATGGATGTGGAGCATCTTCTGTACTGCCTGCTTACACTGGAGGACAGCCTGATTAAGAGGTTGTTTGAGAAAATGGATAAGAATACGGAGGTATTCCTGGCGCAGGTGAAGGGCCTGCTGAACAAGCGCCCAAAGGTCTCCGGAGGACAGCTCTATATCAGTAATGATCTGAATAAGATACTGATCAGTGCTGAGGATGAGGCGAAGCAGATGGGTGATTCCTATGTATCGGTGGAGCACCTGTTCCTCAGTATGCTGAAACAGCCGGGCAGGAATGTTAAGACTCTGTTTAGCGACTTTGGAATTAGCAGAGAATTGTTTTTAAAGGCCTTACAGACAGTGAGGGGTAATCAACGGGTGGTCAGTGACAACCCGGAGGCAACCTATGATACTTTGGAGAAATACGGCTATGATCTGGTGGCCCGGGCGAAGGACCAGAAGCTGGATCCGGTAATTGGTCGTGACAGCGAGATCAGGAATGTCATTCGTATCCTGTCCCGTAAAACGAAGAACAACCCGGTATTAATCGGGGAACCCGGTGTCGGTAAGACGGCAGTCGTGGAAGGGCTGGCGCAGAGAATTGTCAAGGGAGATGTACCGCAGTCCCTGAAGGATAAGAGGTTATTTGCTCTGGATATGGGTGCTCTGGTAGCCGGAGCAAAATACCGCGGTGAATTTGAGGAACGCCTAAAGGCGGTTCTTGAGGAGGTTAAGAAAAGCGAAGGACAAGTAATTCTATTCGTTGATGAGTTGCATACCATTGTTGGAGCAGGCCGGACAGAGGGTTCGATGGATGCCGGTAATATGCTGAAGCCGATGCTTGCCAGAGGAGAGCTCCATTGTATCGGAGCGACTACTCTGAATGAATATCGACAGTATATCGAGAAGGATGCAGCCCTGGAACGCAGATTCCAACCGGTTATGGTGGACGAACCCAGCGTGGAGGATACCATCTCAATTCTCCGGGGACTTAAGGAGCGTTATGAGGTGTTTCACGGAGTGAAGATTGCTGACGGAGCTCTGGTCAGTGCGGCTATTCTTTCTAATCGTTATATCTCCGACCGGTTCCTGCCGGATAAGGCAATTGATCTGGTAGATGAGGCATGTGCATTAATTAAGACAGAGCTTGATTCCATGCCGACAGAGCTGGATGACCTACAGCGTAGAATCATGCAGATGGAGATTGAGGAGGCGGCTCTTAAGAAGGAAAATGACCGGCTGAGCCAGGAGCGGCTGTCTGAGCTTCAGAAAGAACTGGCAGAGCTTCGGGAAGCCTTCTCCGTTGCGAAAGCAAGATGGGATAATGAGAAGGCATCGGTTGAGAAGGTCCATAAGCTGCGTGGGGCATTGGAGGAGTTAAATAACGAGATTGAGGTTGCCGAGAGAAATTATGACCTCAACAAGGCAGCAGAATTAAAATACGGAAGGCTGCCGGAGCTTCAGAGGCAGCTCCGACAGGAAGAGGAAGGATTAAAAACAGAAGAGAATACTCTGGTTCATGAAAATGTCAGTGAAGAGGAGATAGCGAAGATAATCTCCAGATGGACCGGTATCCCTGTGACAAAGCTAACGGAGAGTGAACGAAACAAGACCCTGCACCTGAGCGAGCAGCTTCACAAAAGAGTCGTCGGGCAGGAGGAAGGGGTTGAAAAGGTATCAGATGCAATACTCCGTTCAAAGGCTGGCATCAAGGATCCGAAGAAGCCGATTGGTTCCTTCCTGTTCTTGGGACCGACCGGAGTCGGTAAGACGGAGCTGGCGAAGGCTCTTGCAGAGAGCCTGTTCGATAATGAGCAGAACATTGTCCGCATTGATATGAGTGAATACATGGAGAAGCATTCCGTAGCAAGGCTGATTGGTGCCCCTCCGGGATATGTCGGCTATGAAGAAGGGGGGCAGCTGACGGAGGCCGTCCGGAGAAAGCCCTATGCTGTCATTTTATTCGATGAGGTGGAGAAGGCTCATCCGGATGTGTTTAATGTGCTGCTGCAGGTACTGGATGACGGCAGAATCACCGATTCTCAGGGCAGGACGGTGGATTTTAAGAATACAATCATTATCTTAACCTCTAACATCGGTTCCCGATATCTGCTGGAGGGTGTGAATGAATATGGTGAGATCAGCACCGTCTGTGAAAAGCAGGTAATGCAGGATTTGCGAGCTTCCTTCCGTCCGGAGTTCTTAAACCGTCTGGATGAAGTGATCCTGTTCAAGCCGTTAACGAAAGCGAACATCGATGACATCATGGAGCTGATGATAGAAGACCTTAATAAACGGCTGGCCGATCGGGAAATAACAATACGCCTGTCTGAGGGGGCGAAGAGTTATATCGTAAAGAGTGCTTATGATCCGGTCTATGGTGCCAGACCATTGAAGAGGTTCCTGCAGAAGCATGTGGAGACCTTAAGTGCAAGGCTTATTTTAAGCGACCAGGTAAAAGCAGGCGACACGATTCTGATAGAGGAAGGCTCACAGGGGCTTACCGCCAGGACGATGTAAAGGATATGGGCAGGTAATACCACAGCTACAAATCCCCCATATATTATGTTTTAATTTCTTTATATGTTTCCTTCGAATTATTTCTCAGTACGAGTCATAGAATTTAATAAACGGAGTACTTTGGAGGATTTATGAAGAGACTTAGAAAAATAATTCTGCTTCTTATGATATTTATTACCGGCATGGAGGTTACGGGCTGCAAAGCAGAGAAAACGGATGTCAAGAAATTAAAGGATCTGGACTTCACTGTAGTCGAGGATGCGGATCTTCCCGGTGAATTGAAGGAAATCATTGACGAGAAGAAGGAGAATCCCTTTAAGCTATCCTATTCCAATAAGGATAATCTGTATATTGTTGTCGGGTATGGCAAGCAGAATAGCGGTGGCTACAGTATCTCTGTTGAGGAGCTCTACCTGACCGGTAATGCGATCTACATTGACACGAACCTGATTGGTCCATCCAAGAACGATTTGGTAACACAGGGAGTGACATACCCCTACATTGTTGTAAAGTTGGAATTCATGGATAAGAATATCGTATTTGAGTAGCAGGATTGAGATAGTACCCTGGATTTCATGTAACGTCCGGCACAACCATCTGATTCTATTCCTCGGCAGCCTGATAAGCCGGAGTTATATTACCGGTGGCAGACAAGGTTTCCATTAAGGGGTAGCTTCCGAGGGTTGCCGGACGATTATTTTGCCATCGAAATGTAAGTAATATAATAGAAATCTGGGAATAATTGGGTTCCATAACAATATTTAGATGTTTGTCGATACATTTCGTCTATATGTTGTGGTATCTGAAAATTCGTAATTTTATTTATTTCTGGATGAATTATACATCAATTTCTTGTGCATAATGTTATTTGTAGGTAGGTACAAGGGACTATAACTGATAAAATATTCCATAAAATTCAAGAAAAAAACACCTTATTTTTGTGCATATTTTTATATACAAAGGCCTGTTCGCCGAGGAATTGTCAGAAAATTAATTGACAATTATTAGAATTTCGTGCTATAATACCTATGATGCATGGGTTTTGTAACAGAATTTTGTATAAATGTTTGATATGTCCATTCTTGTAAAACCATTATTCGCAATGGAGATAGAAGGCATTAGTAAGGAGTAGATAATGATGAAGCAAAATGATGTTAATAAGGTACGAAATGCGGTAATAAGTCACACCGGCAGAAAGGTTAAGATCAGAATCAACCGGGGCCGACATAAAGTGGATGAGACGGAAGGTGTAATATCTGAGACATATCCCAGCATCTTCTTAATAAAAATACAGGAAAACAAGGATATGCCAGTCCGTATCATGTCATATAGCTATACGGATATATTAACAAAGGATGTAGAGTTAATATTATGCAGCTAAAATAGAGCTGAAACCGAATAAAACCGGTTTCAGTTTTTTGTTTCATAATAAATTTTATTTCATATCCATAAAACGAAGAAAGAGTACCGACATGCACTTGGCCGGTACTTTCTTACGATAACCGAATGCTGATACAAGAGGCATGGCAATCCTATGAAGATACATCTTGTATATAAAATATAAAACTGAAACTCATAAATCCCACCTGTTTCGAATATGATATGACAGAGGCATTCCATCGTATGTCCAAATTTAAGGAGGGATTAAAGTGGAGTTAATTAAAAAAAATATTCATATGAATAAATTGAAATGTAAGAGCACCCTGCAGCTTACATTGGATGATGATTTTAATGTCCCCGACATTAAACCGGACATTGATAAGATAATTACTGAGCAGGGTGACATCAGAATCAGCGATATTAAGGCAATGAACGGAAAGCTCCTGGTAAAGGGTGCTCTGAACTTCAATGTCCTTTATATGAGTGAAGAGGATCAGAGACCGATACATAATATTTCAGGGGATATCCCTTTTGATGAAGTGATCAATATGGAACTGACCTGCGCAGATGATGATCCTATTATAAAATGGGAGCTGGAGGATCTATCTACCGGTCTGATCAATTCCAGGAAGCTGAGTGTGAAATCCATCGTACGTCTGAATGTTGCAGTGGAAGAGCTTTATGATGAAGAGACAGCAGTTATGGTAGAGGGACCGGAGGATATACAATATATCAACAAGAAGGTTGAGATTACAGATGTCTGTATTAATAAGAAGGACACCTTCCGGATTAAGGATGAGCTGCTGCTTCCGACGAACAAAGGCAATGTTTCCTCCATCCTGTATACCGATCTTCAGCTAAATAATGTAGAAGTAAGACTTTTAGAGGACAAATTCATGATTAAGGGGGAACTCCCGGTATTTGTTCTTTATACCAGCGAGGATGAAGAGAATCCGATTGAGTATTATGAAACAGAGATTCCATTTAGCGGGACAATTGATTGCAATGGCTGTAATGAGGATATGGTTGAGGATATTACCTTCCGGATTCTAAGCAAGAACCTTGAAATCAAGGCCGACTCGGACGGAGAGGAAAGAGTTCTGGATCTAGAGGTAATTCTTGAGATGATAATTAAGGTTTATGAGACAGAGGAACCGGAGATCCTTAGTGATGTTTACTGCCCGTCGAAGGAAATCACTCCTGTTGTCCGTGATGCAACCTATGAGAATCTTGTGATTAAAAACAACAGCAAATACAGAGTAGCGGACCGGATCAGAGTACCGGAGAATCAACCGAGGATTCTCCAGATCTGCCATGCGAGAGGCGCAATTAAAGTAGATGATATCATTCCGGAAGGTAATGAGCTGCAGGTGGATGGCATCATTGAGGTTAACATCCTGTATATCTCAGAGGATGACAGCCGACCGATGCATTCCTTGAAGGGAGCCATTCCATTCGGTCAGGTCATTGAGGTGAAAGGAATGAAGCCGGACAGCACCTATGAGATTAAGCCGAATATTGATCAGCTCAGTGTCATGATGTTAGACAGCGATGAGATTGAAGTAAAGGCAACGATGAACCTGAATACGATTGTCTTTGATAAAATTACCGAACCCATCATCACCGATATCGAAGTAGCTGATCTTGATTTAGAGAAGCTTCAAGCCATGCCGGGGTTAATCGGATATGTCGTGAAAGCAGATGACAGCCTGTGGAAGATTGCTAAGAAGTACTATACTACGGTGGACTCCATCATGAGCATTAATAATCTGGAGGATGACAGGATTAGGGTAGGCGACAAGCTGATCATAATGAAGAAGGTTGACACCGTATTTTAAAGAAACTTTTGGATATCTGCTTCAGTATATTAAGAAAAAGAAGGAATCATCCGAAATAAATAAAACAAGGACTAGATTGATTAATACCAGGGAGGGGCCTCCTCCAATCACCAAGGATGGTAACCAAAGATAGAAGGTAAAGAATGCCTTCTAAGAAACGGAGGATTCAATGAGTGTAAACAATGTATCAAATGTAAACAGCGGCTATGAGAATTCCACAACGAGGGTAAAAGAAAGCCAGTTGATGGATTCAGATAAGGCCAGCCAGAAAAGCACCGAGGATACCGCGGTTGTATATGAGAAAAGCAGCAGAAATGAGAACAAGAAGGTTTATCAGAGGGACAGCGCTACGGTTGAACGCCTGTTGGAGGAAGCAGACCGAAGAACCCAGAGCCTTCGTGATCTTGTAGAGAGAATGCTTCTTAAGCAGGGTGAAACCTTTACGGATGGCACGAATATCTATTCACTCCTGAGGGAGGGAAAGGTTCAGGTGGACCCCGAAACCAGAGCACAGGCCCAGAAGGATATAGCAGAGGATGGCTACTGGGGTGTGAAGCAAACCTCAGAACGGCTGGTCTCCTTTGCAAAAGCCTTAACCGGAGGTGACCCATCAAAAGCGGATACCATGATAGAGGCTGTTCAGAAGGGCTTTGAAGAAGCTACAAAAGCCTGGGGAGGAGAGCTTCCCGAGATATGTCGTAATACGATGGATGAAGCTCTCAGCCAGCTTAAGAAATGGAGAGACTCCGTCCAGGATACGAAGTAAAAGCGGTCGGAACGTAAGCTTACGCACTGCTACTGCGTTAGTTGCACAATAATCAATTCACAGGGTTGTCGGCAATACCGAACAGGTATCTGCGACAGCCCTTTTTGGTGGTTGGCTGCCATAGAAAGATAAGCTGCGGAAAAGAGGAATCTGTCTGCATTATAAGGAGCTGATGACGGAAGAGGGGAATCTGTCTGCATTATAAGGAGCTGATGACGGAAGAGGAAAATATATTACATTATTTTAATATATTTTTAATACAATAAATCGCAATATATGGTATGATCAGGTAGTGCGAGAAGTACAGGAGTTACTTTCTGCAGTACGGGAGAAGCAGAAGTTATTCTTATCAATAGTGTAGATATTGTGTGTGTGTGAGAATAGCAAGATACTTTCTCCTTTAGGGTTTCATTATTTTTGAAAGGTGTGATCATTCATATGGCTAAGTTATCTAATCAAAGAAAAGTGACATATTATATCGGCATGGGAATGACTGTTCTGGGCTTTATTTTATTTATCTCAATATTTTTCTCAGTAGCGGGTATGATGAACAGTGATCCTTTTAGCTCCCCCCGCATGCCCTCTTTTTCCAATCCGATCATTGGAATGCTGTTAATGATAGGTGGACAATTTCTTATGAGGCTGGGTGCCAGAGGTGCAGCAGGCTCAGGAATCCTGTTAGACCCGGACAAGGCAAGGGAGGATTTTAAGCCTTATACGGAAGCGGCCGGTGGGATGATTAATGATGTAATGGAGAATATTGATTCCATCCATCATACAGAACCATCCGAAAGGAAGGAAGTAGTCCGAATCCGTTGCTTAAGCTGCGGCACCTTAAATGAAGAGGATGCGAAATTCTGCAAGTCCTGTGGGAAAACGATCTGATTGTGAGGGAGGCTGTCCGGGGATGTCTAAAGGAGAACGGAACCAGATGGGAAGCTAATCCTTCATTTACCGGATAAGGATATATCTTAAGGACCTCAGAAAGCTTAGGAAGGATGGAAAGAAAATCCGATAATACCGTATAATAATTTTATCGTGAATATAACTAAGCATAAGAAAAATGGAAGCTCAATCATGAGGTTCCATTTTTTATACTTGTATCGCAGAGAAAATAAACCACCTGCTCTGCAGGTGTGTCCCCAGTAGCTTTAGCTTCAAGAAAAAAACCTCCTATGTTAATATAAATGTGGGTTTGCCAACCACAAAAATTAACATAGGAGGT
>JAEYQV010000064.1 GCA_023409835.1 Bacillota bacterium | reverse complement strand
TACTTGCATAAAGGGGCGGTTCGTCATATCTATGTTAAGCAGCCGAATGGTTCTGGTAAGGTATCAAGGCAGTAATCTGTTCACACTCATGATGAGGTAGAGGGGATTCGGTTGCGAATGCTCAAAGATATGTACCCTATCCCGACATACTGTCTGTACCTTAAGCATGATTCAAAAGCACCTGCACAGTTGACGTTGTATTATTCATAAGCGTCTCAAGGCGGAAAGCCATGAAATCATGATTACTATATTATACTCTTAAAACTTTTTATTGTGACAGCAGACCAAACCTAAGATTAAGGAAAATGTCTGCTGTCTTATGATTATAATCGTAGATAACTCCGGCTGCTTATATTAAATTATAACCGCTTCAGCAGCTCTTCTCTCTGTGCTTCATAGCCAGGCTTTCCCAGCAGAGCGAACATGTTACTCTTATAGCTCTCAACACCGGGCTGGTCAAATGGATTCACACCGAGCATATATCCGCTGACTCCGCAGGCAAATTCAAAGAAATAGAACAGCTCACCCAGATAGAATTCATTCTTCTCCGGAACCGCTACCATAAGGTTCGGTACATTACCATCCGTATGTGCGAGCAGAGTACCCTTCATCGCACTCTTATTAACAAAATCAACACTCTTGCCGGCTAGATAGTTCAGTCCGTCCAAGTCCACCTCTTCCTTTTCAAGTATAATCTCAGAAGCGGATTGATCAATTGTAACAACGGTCTCAAACATCGTTCTCTGGCCATCCTGAATAAATTGTCCCATGGAGTGTAAATCTGTTGTGAAATCCACGGATGCCGGGTAGATACCCTTCTGGTCCTTGCCCTCGCTTTCACCGAAGAGCTGCTTCCACCATTCTGATACAAAATGAAGAGAGGGCTCATAATTTACAAGGATTTCAATACTCTTACCCTTCTTCAGCAGAATGTTACGGACTGCTGCATACCTTAAGGAGTCATTCTCCTCATAGGGCTTCTCCAGACAATATTTACGCATGCTGGCTGCGCCCTCCATCAGCTTCCTGATATCTGCTCCGCTTACGGCAATCGGAAGCAGTCCAACAGCTGTCAGTACAGAATAGCGTCCGCCGACATCATCGGGTACCACAAAGCTCTCATAGCCTTCTTCGGTAGCCAGCTTCTTTAAGGCACCTCTTTCTTTATCCGTAGTCGCATAGATTCTCTTAGCCGCTTCCTTCCTGCCATATTTCTCATTCAGGAGCTTTTTGAATACACGGAAGGCAATTGCCGGTTCCGTCGTGGTTCCGGACTTGCTGATTACATTTATAGAGAAATCTCTGTCTCCGATGGCTTCAATCAGGTGGTTGATATAAACGCTGCTGATATTATTCCCTACAAAATAAATCTCCGGAGTCTGCCGGATTTCCTTGGATACCGAGTTGTAAAAGCTGTGGCGAAGGAATTCGATTGCTGCTCTGGCTCCGAGATAAGATCCTCCGATACCGATCACCAGCAGAACCTCCGAGTCCTTTTTAATCTTCTCGGCTGCTTTCTCGATTCGTGCAAATTCCTCCTTATCATAATCCACAGGAAGATCAATCCAACCAAGATAATCCTTGCCGGCACCGGTCCGGTTCATCAGCGTTTCCTTAGCTGAAAGCGCCGCACACTTAATCATTTCTATCTCAGAAGCCTGGACAAACTTTCCCGCAGTAGAATAATCAAAGGTTACTTTATTTGCCATATTATCATACTCCTTTTCCTGTTTTTCTTATATTCTAGCAAAGACAATCATTTTATTCAATAATCATTCTGCCTAAAATAGGTTACCTCTAGCAGAATATACCGCTATTATAACTATAATCCTCCACCAAATATGCGATTGATATAGATTACAAGCTCTGCATAAAATATGCAAAACCGAAAAAAAGGACTTGTCGAGCGAAGTGAACCGACCTCCCACTCGTTAGAATTTGGCCTAACTTATGGGGGTCGGTTCAGAAGTAATGTCCTCTTTTCCGGTTATCAGATACCTTTTATATAGTGATTGCCTTATGCCTGCCAGGCTTAAGCAAAGAATTCTTTTAGGATATCCTCAATCAGTTTTTCCTCCTGGGTATTCATGCCCCGGGGCTTTGCTTTCACCGTCTCCTGCAGCGGCTGAGTCTCCTTCTCGGTCTTTTCCTTCATTGTCGCATCCAGATCGGCAGCTATCTCATCCATTCCCTTTTCAAGCTCCTCCATATTATCCGGTTTTTTTGCAGCTGCAAACTCATCCTCGATACTTTTGAGAAGCTTATTATTTTCCTCTGCCCTATGCTGCTTCTTGTCAACAACTTGAAGCTTATCCTCCGCCTTTTTCTTCATCTCTGCTCTTCTGCGTTCCAGAGCTTCCCTCTCTTCTTCCAGCTTTAAGAGTTCCTCTTCTCTTCTTCTGGCGGCAATTTTCTTCCTTTCCTCCATCTTTCTCTTTTCTTCTTCTTTCCGGACCTGATCAATCCGTTTTTGCTCCTCATCTCTCTTCATCGCTAAGGCTTTCTTCTCCTCTTCCTTCTTATGTCTTGCCTCTCTTCTCCTGGTAAGCTCACTCTTTGTATCGTCCTTGATTAAGGTTGCAGCTGCACTGGTCTGTTTATTCGCTTCAGCTGTCTGAAAATATTCCTTGCGGTATTGCTCCATTGCTTCCGGGTGGAAGGTCTCCTGCTCCAGCCGTACTTTACAGAAATTCTCAAGATAATCCAACAGATTTAACCGGATTAGCTTCTTCTTGGTCTGAAGGTTTAGTATTTTATCCACAAGCAAGAGAATTGAGCCTGCCAAAATACCAACAGCTCCCGCATTGATAATCCTATCTTGTCCACAGTCAAAAATAACGCCGAAAACCGTGCTAATTGGTACTATTAAGAAGCTCAAGAGGAGAACTTGTCCACTGAGATTTTCCCATGTGGATAAAAAAACTCCACCAAATCGGTATCTTAAAATATTCTTATCCACAAATGTATCCACATTATTCACACCTATTTTCAGTTTATAGCATGTCTCAAATTTCATCTTCATGTGCTTTAATGTCTTATTTTTGGTTTCGCCGAGGTTGTCCGATTCTTTGATCAGATTAATATGTACCAATTCCAATATGAAGCGGACGACTAATCCCAATCCGCATAACCCCGCATAGATATAGATTAAGATATTTCGGTTGAACAGGTTTTGCACCATAAAAATCCCCTCTCTTTTCCATAAATTTACATTTATTATAGCCTACATCAGCTATTTTGAAAAGAGAGGGGAGCAAAAAATCGGTAGACACAAAAAGTTACGATGCTCCAAAATATGATTTAATTATAATGGATAGCAGGTCAGGTGACACGATACAACAGCATTGCTCTACTCGCCGACTTCCACCAGCTCCGGCAGGCTTAAGTACATATCAAGACCATCATCCAGCACGTCTATCGTATAGCTCTTGGTTTCATAGCCTTCACGGATAAAGGTAAGTACCTGGCTTCCTATCACCTTCTGAAAGCTTCCGGGTGATACTCCCATGTAATCTCCATTCAGATATACAGACGCTCCCACCGGATACTGGACATAGATCAGATGATCTTCATCAATGATGTAGTCTTCCTCTGTATCTTCTTGGGATGAAGACTCCTCCGTCTCGGTACCCGGCATATTCCACCTGTTATATTCTACCTTCTTGCCGGTATTTGGAGCCACTGTGCCGTCAGTGGTTTCTTCAACCTCTGCCGTCTCCCTGCTCTTCTCCTCCGGCAGGCTGATCTTAATCTTCTTTCCGGCAACATCCACATACAGTTTTCCTGTATAGGTGACATATCCTCCAAGAGATACTTCAAGTTCATGCACCCCGTAGGGTAATTCAACCGGATTCGCATAATTGGTAAGCTCCTTATCAATAAACAGATCTGCTCCGAACGGTTTAATATCAAAGGTTACCCGACCATGCTTCATTGCTTCGGGCCCCAATCCGCTTAAGGAAACAATGGTTTCCTGATTCCGTAGTATCGTAACGTTCTTCGTGGCACTGTATTTCCCGTTCTCCACGCTTAAATTGAATTCGCCTTCCCGTACCGTAAGTGTAAGATCCTCTGTTATCTGCTGCATTGCCTCATAGCCGACGGTTACATAGCCACCGAGAAAGGCCCCCGGATCAGCCAGCTTAACGGTCCCATGCCCCCGGGTCACCGTTATGGACCAGATGGTCTCCTCATAACCGCGGATGGCCAGTTCATCCTGTTCCGCCAGTTCCTTAACTCCTATAAATTTATCGCCATTTATGATAAGGATATCGTCCGTATATTTATATTTAGTCTGACCGATCCTAATAATGTGATTCGCCTGATCAAAGTCATGGTTATTAACTCCGAGGTATTCCCAGGTCTTTGAGGAGGACTGGAGCTTCACCAGCTTGCTGCTATCCTTAAGATAACCTACATCTACCATCGTTCCGACCGGAATCTGGCTGATTGAGATGATCTGACCATATTTATCCCTAACATCTGAGCCTCCGGAAAAGGTAAGAATCTGTTCCTCTGACCGGGAAGTATCATAGAGGGTAATCCTTTTCCTGTCCGGCTCCAGCTCCTTAACAATAGCGAGCATCTCACTGTCATAGGTGGGAGTGACTGCTGCTTCCTCCGTTACTACCGTATTACCCTTCTGATTCTCCCGCATTATTTTGCCCGTCGGTTTCGTATTCTTCGAGGCTTCCGATAGCGTGAGAATTAAGATTAACGAGAAAACCGCCAATCCGGCTGTCATACTGATAATCGGTATAAAATTAATTTTATATTTACTTCTTCGATCCATCTTCATCTGTATATCCTCAATTACCTGTCGGCTTTGTCCGAATGTTATAGCTCTATTATAGCCTACCTCCTCTTACTTAGCAATCCCCAGCCCTTCTTGTATGAGAATAATCCGGAGCAGGGACTTTAAAGAAGGAGGCTTCGATAATTACAGGATACTCTCCAGTTTCTTAAGGAACATCTCTTTCTTCACGTTCTGTTCTCCTATGCTGTTCAGCTTCTGAATATTACGTCCGGAGACCCAGGCCTTCTTACCGTTATAATAGAAATTCGTAATCTTCCAGAATTTCTCCGGATACAGCAGAAGAACATACAGAATAATCAGCTCACTTTTGGAGATTGGTTTAATCCTGTCATAGGCTTCAATCATATTGCTGCCATATAGGATATCCCAGTCATTCTTCTCCATGACCTTTCTGACAAACTGGTAAAGATCCGATATCTGGAGTCCGATATAGGATTTTTCAAAATTAGTTGTAGCCATCATTTGGTTGCAGGCTGCAGACAGCTCCGTTGCGGACAAGGGCTGCCGGTTGATCCACCCCGGCGGAACATAAGCTTTGGACATTGCCTCAGCCTTATTCTTAAGCATAATGATATTATGGTAGGTATAATTGCCATGGCAGACTCTTTGTTCTCGGACGGAATCTGCCAGCAGCTCTGCATAAGCAGAATTCGCCAGTTTCTCAGCCGCCTGTAGTCCCTGCTCATAGAAGATGTCATAATAATTCAGATAAGAGACTTCAAATTCATTCTTCTGCCTCTTATCCCTTATATAACCCTTCACTCGCTTTAGCTCCCGATTCCTCTTTTCAAAGGTTTCTGTCAGATCCGCAGAAATATTATGCTCAATCTGCTCCTTTGTAAAATCCACATTCTGCAGAATACAATGAAGCTTAGCCAAATTGGAGGAAGCCATCTCAATCTGGGATAATTCCTTCAAATTGCATTCCTCTCCCCAGAACCAGTTCTTCATAATATACTGGCAGCCGGCGGAGTCCTCGGAAATGATGTCATCCTCGAGGGTCCTGACAAACAAATCCGTATTACAATATCCGTTCTGAAACAGGTGCTCTTTCACTTTATTCTCAAACAATGCCCGGTTACGGGAACCTTCAAAGCATTTAAAAAGCTTTAGGCCGCAGTCGGTTTCCAGTATAAATGCACCCCGGGCTCTATATATATTGTATACCTTCAGACGGTATTTTTTTAATACTTCCTGACTTCTATCTTCCATGGCTATCCCCCCTGACAAATGATGAAACCCGTCTTACTAATATTATGATATGTCAGACGAAATCATGAATAGAAAACGTTGGGGAAATTGTTATTGATTGTAGGTTATAAAATACAGGAGGTACTCCACACTTCCCTCACACACAGGTTGCTGGACAGTTTTCGATTCTGTATGCCATTTTCGGACATAGAATGTCCGCAATTTGGCATACAGAATCCTCAACCTGTTCAGCAAACAGTGCATTACGGGAAGTATGGAGTACCTCCTGTATTACTGCAGTTCTCGTGCAGCTACCCTTTAATGTTTCTCAACTTCTTTACAATTTCCTTTTGCTGTAGTAAAAAAGCGAGCCCGGGATCTCTCTGTAGTGAATTGTGAGAAGTCCAGGGCTCGTTTATAAGCGTTTCAAGAATTTAATAACTATGGGGTTGCTTTTTGTTCAGCTTTATTCGTTTATTAGCTTTTTTTACTTCTTTACCGGTGCTTCATCTCATGTGCCAGGGCAAGCAGGGTTTCCTTTGTATTTAGCTCGGGATTCTCAAGTACTTGGGTAAGGAGATGATTCAGGATCTCACCCAGCTCCCTTCCCGGATGGAAGCCCTCTGCTATGAGATCATTGCCATTGAGCATTAGCTCCTTCAGACTCACACAAACCCCCTGCTTCAACATCTCCTGATACAGGCTTCGGGTCGTCTTAAGTTTTTGGAGCTTCTCCTCGTTAAGCTTTGGATTCTTGGCAGAGGTATCCGCATAATTAACCTCAAACAGTAGCTCCATATACTCTTTACCGATCTTAGAGACTGCTTTACGAATACCGGCCGGCGTCAGTACAAAGCGGTAATCATGCCACTGGATCAGATGAACGACTGCGTTAAGGGTATCATTATCAAACTTAAGCTCCTTCAGTATCCGTTTAGCAGTGATTGCCCCCTTCTCCTGATGACCGTAGAAATGATCCTGCCCATCCTTGCCGATGGTCTTTGTATTCGGCTTCTCAACATCGTGCAGTAGCATAGTCCACCTTAAAATTGTCCGGTCTCTCAGGGAGAATCTGTTCTCAGCTAATGGCCCTGCCACTGTAGCCACCGCTCGGATGGTATGCTCTCCTACAGAATAGGCATGATGAATATTATTCTGCCCGGTCTTCATCATAGCATCAAACTCCGGCAGAACTACCGCCGTGATTCCTGTATCATACAAAAGTCTCAGCCGATCCGGATGATCTGATATCAACAGCTTGGTCAGCTCTACCCGGATCCGTTCCGCACTGATATTACTTAAATGTCCGGCCTTCTTTCGTATATATTCCAGGGTATTTTCTTCGATGGCAAAGCCTAATTGAGCCGAGAAACGGATTGCCCTAAGTATCCGCAAAGCATCCTCATCAAACCGTTCTCCAGCATCGCCAACGCACCGGATAAGTCCCCGTTTTAAATCCTCCATGCCACCGAACAGATCAATGATTCCCTCTCGCTCGTTGTACGCCATGGCATTGATTGTAAAATCCCTTCTCCTTAAATCCTCCATCAGGCTTGAGGTAAATTGTACCTCCTTCGGATGCCGGTTATCTTCATATTCGCCATCCACCCGGTATGTGGTCACCTCAAAATGCTCCTTATCCATCAAAACCGTAACCGTCCCGTGCTGGATGCCCGTATCAACGGTTCTCCTGAAGATACGTTTTACCTCATAGGGTGTTGCTGAGGTTGTAATATCCCAGTCCTCCGGCTCCCTGCCTAAGACCATATCCCTGACACAACCGCCGACGGCAAATGCTTCATAGCCACTATCCTTAAGCCCTTCAATAATCATATTTACTTTTTCGGGTATCTGTATCTTCATGGTCAGCCTCCAGCCTCTGTGTTAGAAATGTCCTTACAGTTTTTTCTCCAATAGATAGAATAAGCCTTTACGGAAATGTACAATTCCAACATAGGTATATCCTAAGCCCTCATATAATTTTCTTGCGAAGGGATTGTCCGAAAATGCATCGAGACGTATGGAGGAGTAGCCGTCTTGTTTTATTCGTTCCTCTGCAAGCTCCATGGTTTTCCTTCCGATTCCAATTCCCTGATTTTCATAATTTACGCAAAGACGATGGATAACCGCAATCCTTCCCCCGGTATATTTCCAAGCTGCCGATCCATATGCCTCATCCTGGTTTTCATTGATAACAATGCAGGCTAAGAGCTTATCCTCACCGGTCAGGAGAAACATTTCCTTATTCTTAATATCCCCTGTCAGAACCTCTTCATTCGGGTATTGCTCATCCCATTGATAGATTTCTCCGTTGATCATATGTTGGATTGCATCCTTATAAAGCTCCCTAACCTTCGTAATATCTTCAGGCTCTGCCTGCCGAAACCGAAACTCCATCTTCTGATCCTCCGCCGGACAACGAATATCCTCTTCGCTAATGATAAGATCAAATTCTTTCCTAATATGAAATATTATAGCATAGATTTTCCCTATGATAAAGTTGGTATTCGTTTTCATCGCAACCTTTGCATATGGAGGAGCCATGAACCGGATTATCTGCCTGTGAAGTCATTAATAAAGTCCGTCAGAGTAGAATACCGTTCAAAACCTGAAGGTATCCTCCTGTGACGGACTTACGTTTACTTATTATGCCAAGGCTTAGTAAGCTTTACCCCAATAAGCCATGGTTTTAGCAGGTTTGCCGCAGCATACACAGGTGTCGGCAATATGCTCCTGCTCAAAAGGCATGCATCGGGAGGTTGCACCGGTTCTCTCCTTGATGGTAAGCTCACAGGCCTCATCCTCGCACCACATTGCCTTGACAAAGCCGGACTTCTCTGCAACCGTCTTCTCAAATTCCTCCATAGTGGTAGCATAATAGGTGTGGGAATCTCTGTGTGCACGGGCTCTCTCGAGCATCTCGGTCTGCATCCGGTCAAGGACCTCTGCTACCTTATCCTCCAGCTCATTTAAGCTTACAATAATCTTCTCTCTCGTATCTCTTCTTACGATAACCGCTTGATTTGCTTCAATGTCCTTCGGACCGATCTCGATACGAATCGGAATACCGCGCATCTCCTGTTCAGAGAACTTCCATCCGGGGCTCTTCTCAGAGTCGTCTACCTTAACCTTAAAGCCGCTTAATCTATCCTTCAGTTCATAGGCCTTCTCAAGTACCCCCTCCTTATTCTGGCTGATCGGTATGATCATTACCTGAACCGGAGCAATTCTAGGAGGAAGCACTAAACCGCTGTCGTCTCCGTGTACCATGATGATTGCCCCAATGATTCTGGTTGACATACCCCAGGAGGTCTGATGTACATATTGCAGGGTATTGTTCTTATCTGTATACTGGATTCCGAAGGCATGGGCAAAGCCATCTCCGAAGTTATGGCTGGTACCGGACTGTAATGCCTTTCCGTCATGCATTAATGCTTCAATCGTGTAGGTTGCATGGGCACCTGCAAACTTCTCCTTCTCGGATTTGCGTCCCTTAATCATAGGGATTGCCAATACCCTCTCACAGAAATCCGCATATACATTCAACATCTGAATGGTCCTGGCCTCTGCCTCCTCTGCGGTTGCATGGGCAGTATGTCCCTCCTGCCATAAAAACTCCATGGAACGAAGGAACGGTCTGGTTGTCTTCTCCCAGCGGACTACAGAGCACCACTGATTATACAGCTTCGGTAGGTCACGATATGACTGGATGATATTAGAATAAAAATCACAGAATAAGGTTTCTGAGGTAGGCCTTACACACAGTCTCTCCTGCAGAGGCTCCAGACCGCCCTGAGTTACCCAGGCAACCTCGGGAGCAAAACCCTCAACGTGATCCTTTTCCTTCTGTAACAGACTCTCGGGTATGAACATCGGCATATAGACATTCTCAACTCCGGTTGCTTTGAAGTCCGCATCCAGCTGTTTCTGAATATTCTCCCAGATTGCATAGCCGTTCGGTCTTAAGATCATACAGCCCCTTACACTGGAATACTCAATTAATTCCGCTTTCTTTACAACATCTGTGTACCATTGGGCAAAGTCCACATCCATGGAGGTAATTGCCTCAACTAATTTCTTGTCCTGCGCCATAATCATTCTCCTTCCTATTTATCGGATAGAAAGATAAAAAAAGCCTTTCTATCCCTCCTAAGGGACCGAAAGACTCGGCGGTACCACCCTAATTAGCCGGCGTAGACCAGCTCTCTCTCAAACCGTTAACGCCGGTATTACGTTGCATTTGGGGCAATCTGCCTTCATGCAAAGCTCCGAGGCCGGTTCAGAAACAACTGCATAAGAAGCTTTCACCCATACTTCTCTCTCTGAAATGCGTTCTTTTCCTACTATTCCTCATCAACGCCTGATAATGTAACATATTTTATGCCAGAATACTGTCTTTGTCAAGCGGATATTCATCAATCGCCCTCATAAGATGCCTCCTGGGCTTTCCCGATTTTAGTCTTTTCTAATATTACCTTAACAATTGTTATTATAATAATCAGACCAATTGGACCCAGAACAAAGCCGGCAACAGAAAATAACTTTACTCCTACGTACATCGAGGCAATGGTAAATAACGGTTTGATTCCGATGCGGTTACCGATCAGCTTCGGTTCCAGGATCTCCCTGAGAATCTGGCAGGCCAGGAAGGTTGTTATAAGGATTGCTGCAGCATATATATTTCCGTCAAACAGCATTATGATGGTCCAGGGGATATAGACAATTCCGCTTCCCAGGATCGGCAAGGCATCCATCAGTGCAATCAAAATGCCTATCATAAGTGCATACGGATTCTTCATAATGGTTAGTCCCAGGAAGCTGATGACTGCTATGATGGACATAATAATCAGCTGGGTGCGCAGATAAGCAATCCCGGCATCTGCAAGCTTATTGGTAACCATATGGATGTCCTTGTATACCTCGCTGTTCCCGTATTTTTTCCGGAAGGCTGGCAGGTCCTTTACAATCAACACCGCTGAGATCAGAATAATCAGGATAACTCCGATTGCAACCACTAAGGTAATGGTATAGGAGATGGTCCGTTGTGTTATTACGGGCATTACATTCGACTTCAGGCGATCTACCATGCGGGTAAAATTATCATCCATCACTCCCCGTAACGTTCCCCGTTTAAAACCTAAAACTCCGTCGCAGCTGGTACAAAAGCGATCCAGCTTAACTGCCAGGTAATCTAAATAGACGGGCATGTTTCTGATAATGGTGATTGTCTGCTTCGTCAGGGTGTTGAACAGGTAGAATAAAGCAGCTCCGATCACTGCCGTAAGTACACCAAGGGAAATCGTTCCACCGATAATTCTTGGTATTTTCATTTTACGATACATAAATTCCGTCGTAGGCCGGATCATCCAAGCAAGAAAATATGCAAATAAGAACGGGAATATTAAAGGCAGAATGAACCGGAAACCCAGATATACGGCAAGGGTAGTTCCGGCTATAATGAGAAGAATTTTGAGTCTGATTTTATTTTCTTCCTTGATTTTCATATCATCACCTCCGACACAGTAATCATTTAACTCCACAATTCCAGTAAATTACCAGAAAAGCTTTTTCTGGGCGCCTTCAACCGCAGGGAGTAATCCGTGCATTAGTGTGTCCCACCAATACTTTCTTCCTTTAAGCTATGGATTGACAGGACTTAATCGGCGTAATTTTCTGTAGAAAAAAGAGAATTCATCACATGAATTCTCTTATCATTATTGTCTGTTAAACTGTGTTTAATATCCTCGGTGATATTTTGAAATAAATTAGGCAATATTATCTTTTTAAGGCATTTTAATGATTGTTCTTTTTACAGATTAATCATTAGAATATATTCAAGGAATATCCTTTAGTTCTGAACGACCTCAATCGGTACGTAACAAACCTCTGCATAGATGGCCGCCTTCGCCTGATCAAAATGATTCAGCACCAGATAATCCTCCTCAATCTTCTTCACTTTAATGATTGAATCGATGGCATAGGATACCTTCTTATATTCCTCAATCAGAGTCGCCAGCTGCTCCTTCTCCATACCCTTATGCTCCTCATCAAACATAAGACGCTTCGGTGATACCAGCTGCTTCGTTCCTATATGGGAGGCTGCTTCATGCTTCTTAGCTTCCAATAAGATAACCTCAGCTATCCGGTCCGGTGTGCAGTAGGTGCTGTCAATGATCAGATCGTAGTTGGAGAAGTCCATGTAATTCAGATTATATATCTCCTTATAACGAACCTTCTCTGTGGCAGCCCGTTCCGCAAGAAGCCTCTTGGCCTCCTCCAGAGAAGTATACTTCTCCTCTTCGCCTCTCTTATCATTCATCACACGCATCGCAGCTACATCGAGACTGACCGAAACAAAAACCTTAAAGGAGTGTTCAACGAAATGCCAAGCCAGCCTCGAATCAAAGATAATGTCCTTCTCCTTATGGTCCCTTGAAATACGGGCTGTCTCGTCGTCAATCATATGATCGTACTTTTGATCGCTCCGCATCAGCTGGTTTAATTCCAGGGTGGTCATATTCATCTGCCTGGCAAGCTCTCTCTGTACCTTACCGGTAGAATAAACCTCAAAATTATAATTCTCACTCAATAGTTTGGCTATCGTTGATTTACCGCTTCCAAGATTACCCGTAATCGTAATATGCATATTTTACCTTTCCTTATTGCCTTCCAACAGGCCCTTTATAATACTTATTAAGCTTTCTTATTAATACTGTATTATAGACGAAACGGCGGTAAATTACAACCTTCAACCTCAGCCGGTGCTCATAAATATGTTCCTTATAAGGCTTTCTCCAGTATATGAAGCTCTGCACCCAGTAAAACCGCATCCTCCCGGTCATGGGTTACGACAATAACCGTCTTATTCGTACTATGCCGAATTACATACTGTATCACCTGCTGTCGCAGACTCTCATCAAGGCCTTTAAAGGGTTCGTCCAGGATCAGAAGATCACTGTCGGCAAGCATCGCCCTCACAAGTGCGACTCTCCGCCGCATGCCACCGCTTAATTGTTTCACTGTCTTATTCTCATACCCTGTAAGTCCTACCTCGTTAAGATGGGTATTAACCAAATTCTCGGAAATGTTCCTATCACATACTAAAAGTACATTCTTAAGGGCATTCCAGTGTTCTATGAGGCGGTCCTCCTGGAACACAGCCGCTATTTTTTTATCTGACACGCCTTTCAGTTCTCCTGAATCCGGCTTTATAATACCCATTAGGATATTAATAAGAGTTGTCTTTCCGCTTCCGGAGGCACCCATGATACAGCTGATTCTGCCTTCTGTAAAGGTCATGCTGATATCCGCCAGTACATCCTTTTGGTCAAATTTCTTACTGATATGCTCAAGCCTTATATCCATGGCAGCTCCTTTCTGATCAGAGATTTTCCGTGTCCTTATGCTGTAGCAGCTTTATCATCAGAAGTACTGCCTGCTCAAATATAATGCTGATGATAATGATAACTACTGTCCAGGCAAGCATTTCCTTCGTCATAAGGTATAACTTAGCTTCATAGAGCTTTCTTCCAATGGATTTTGCCGGAATCCCGATAACCTCCGCTGCTATGCCTGATTTAAACCCGAAGCCCAGCCCCACTGAGATTGCCGCGATCAGATAGGGCTGGACAGAAGGTACATAAATGGCCTCTATCCTCTTCCACAGGCTGAGGCGATATACATAAGCCAGCTGCAGAAGCTTCTCATCCGTAGCTTTCAAGCCCTGTAATATATTGAAGAATACGACAGGCAGCACCATCAAAAAGGAGATCAGCACGGACAGATTCTTCGAATTAAACCAGAATAATACCAGAATGATGAAAGAGGCAACCGGAGTCGACTTAATCACTTTAATCAGAGGTGAAATCAGCTCCCTGAGGATACTGCTCCGATAGGATAATATGGCCAGTAGGGTTCCGGTAAGTAATGCGTAGATAAACCCCAGCAATATCTTAAATGAGGAGAATGCAATAGTCTGCCAGAAGTCCGGGGTTTTACCGAGTTCAAATATGGTTAGGAGTACCTGGACCGGCGAAGCCAGCAAAAGCTCATTCTGAATCCTTTCGCTGACAATTGCCCATACCAGGAGCCAGAAGCTGACAGCGAACAGCTTATAAATGTACCTTTGAAGTATTTCTTTCTTTCTCTTACTACTCATCCTTCTTACTCCTTCCCTCCCGGTATGGCTGTATCACCATGTTTTTTCATTTATTCTCCATTATTATGGCAGATAGTAGAAGTCCTCTGCCGGAAGCTTGCCACCGACGGCTTGCGGATTCTGATCAAATAAGGTCTGCAGATATCCTGATACCTTAGTCTTCATCTCGTCTCCGGTAATCATAGTAATATTGCAATAAGGAATTGCCTTCTTTATGGGAGCAGCCTTAAAGATACCATACTTCTCAACCAGTGAAGAGGCCTCATCAATATTGGTATTGGCAAAATCTGCGCTGAGCTTATACTCCTTAAGGAAAGCATTCACTGTATCCGTATTCTCCTCGAGGAATTGCTTTCTTACCACTACAACACCGGTAACCACTGTACTTTCGTCCTTGTTCACCGCTTCCCATTCCTTTGCAACATCCAGGGCAATCCTTACCTTGTCATTACTCATCAGAACGGTCGTTACATAGGGCTGGGGCAGCATAGCAATTGCATTCTCTGCTTCGCTTAAGATGGCTGCTACCTCGGTTGATTCGGCTTTATATTCTATCGTAACGTCCTTCTCCGGATCAATACCGTAAGAGGTCAGAAGATAATTCAGGGTATACTGCGGAGTGGTTCCAATTCCGGTAGAATAGATGGTCTTACCCTTAAGATCCTCTACTGTCTTTATTGTATCCCCCGTTTCAACAATATATAGAACACCTAATGTATTGATTCCTGCCAGTTTAATCTGACCCTCGGTCTTATTATACAGAACAGAAGCCAGGTTACAGGGAACTGCTGCCACATCAAAGTCTCCCTTTAACAGACCTGCTGTAATCTCATCGGCAGCTCCTGCCACCGTAAATTGATAATTATTAGCTGCGGTACCGGAAGCTGAATCCTCCATGAGCTTTACCATACCGATGGCTGTTGCTCCTTTTAGTGCTGCGATTCTAATATCCGCCTTCTCTGCAGGGGGCTGTGTCACTTCTGTTGTATCTCCGGTTACTTCCTCCGCTGTCGCCTGGTTATCTGCCTTGTCGGTGGAAGCAGGCTCTGTAGTGGGCTCCGGTGTAACCGCACCCGTTGTTGCTTCCTCCGGTGCCTTAGCCGTATCATCCTTATCCTTTGCACAGCTGACCAATAAGAGCATGCAAAGCAGCATTAATACGAATGTTTTCATTTTCTTCCTCATAATAATTACCATTCCTTTCTTTGTTACCTGCACCTGCCGCAGGCATCATACATATAAAGTCAAAAAACCCTATGCCAACAGACATAGGGAATGAATCATTAATATGATGCTGCCTTTCTCATCGGGACGTACCCTCTGGGTTCAGGACTCACGATATGTTAATTTCCTATGCCTTTCTGTCAGGAACTCCTTCCAGATTGGATACGGTAATATTAGCATTTTGTTAAATACTTGTCAAGATGAAGGTCGTACTTGTTTGTATTAAGTACTTATTAGCAAATCTCCATTTCTCTTTACTCCTAAGCTTTTCTTGAACTTCCGTATAGATAAGATGCCAATTATCATAGGAGGAGGGAGGCAGTAGGCAGTGCTATACCTTAAACCGATAGCCGACTCCCCATATGGTTTCAATGAATTGCGGCTTTGAGGTATTTATCTCAATCTTTTCACGAATCTTCTTAATATGAACCGTAACGGTTGCAATATCCCCGATGGATTCCATATCCCAGATTTCACGAAACAGCTCCTCCTTGGTGTAGACACGGTTTGGGTTCTCAGCCAGGAAGGTCAGTAGATCGAATTCCTTTGTGGTAAATATCTTCTCTTCCCCATTTAAGAAAACCCTTCTGGCTGTCTTATCAATCTTAAGACTTCGAATCTCGATTACATCATTCTCCTTAATTCCTGATCCGATCAGACGCTCATACCTTGCCAGATGGGCCTTCACCCGGGCTACCAGTTCACTTGGGCTGAAGGGCTTTGTCATATAATCATCCGCTCCCAGTCCTAATCCGCGAATCTTATCGATATCATCCTTCTTAGCGGAAACCATAATAATCGGAATATTTTTTACCTCCCGGATCCGCTTGCAGATCTCGAAGCCATCCATATTTGGAAGCATCAGGTCCAGAATAATCAGGTTATAATCCTCCGTAAGTGCCATATTCAAACCGATATTACCGGTCGTCTCAACCTCTACTTCAAAACCGCTGAGCTCCAGATAATCCTTCTCCAGCTCCGCTATTGCGATCTCATCCTCAATAATTAATATCCTGTTCATTATCTTTCCTCCTATCCGGTTGTTCACTTTTTCTTAACGTAAAACTGATGGTGGTTCCGACACCCGGTTCACTGGTTGCTGATATTGTACCGGAATGATCCTCAATTACCTTCTTAGCGATGGCTAAGCCAAGCCCGCTTCCACCCTTTTTGGAGTTTCTGGAGGCATCGGCACGATAGAATCGATCAAAAATGTACGGCAGATCCTCCTTCGCTATACCGCTTCCGTTATCCTCTATCTCTACCCGGACATACTCTCCGATATCCCGGATACTAATCCGTATTCTACCTGCTCCTTTATCCAGATATTTTTCCGAATTACTGATGATATTATGAATGACCCTTTTGAGCTGTTCCACGTCGGCGATAACCCTGGCCTTCGGGTCCACATTGTTCTCATAGCTGATACTGATATTCTTAACCTCCAGGTCCAATCCCAGGTCTTCCATACAGTCATCAAAGTATTCATGGAGGTTAACCTCCTTAAAATTATAGGGAATCGTGTTATTATCTATCTTAGTATAATAAGAAAGCTCATCCACCAATACGGACATATCATTTGCCTTCGTATAAATCGTCTTAAGATACTTCTCCTGCTTCCCCCGGGTGTCTGCAACACCGTCCATCAGCCCCTCCGCATAACCCTTGATTGCAGTAAGCGGCGTCTTCAGGTCGTGAGAGATATTGCTGACAAGCTCTTTGATATCCTGCTCATATTTCAACCGATCTTCAATCAATTGTTTCAAACGGATCCGCATTTCCTCAAAATCCTCACATAGCTGACCGATCTCATCTTCGGTATCCGAACTGACATTAAAGCTTAAGTCCCCTTCCTTTATCTGGTTTGTAGCAATCCTCAGGATATTCAGGGGCTTCAGAACACTCTGGTAGATCCATAGAATTAAGATTGCTGCCGTCATAACAATGATAACAAGGAAGGATATGGCGGATTGGACTGCCACATTCCTAATCTGAGGAACTAATATATTCAAATTCGTGATAACAAAGATGGTCCCCAGCCCGCCATCTGAAAATTCAAAATCCTGAAACTTGACCAGAAAAGGATGTTTTCCTCCCAGATAGGTGCCTCCGTCAACCTCCGTACTGCCCGCGCCGTACCCGGGAAGTATTTTGCTTATCCTCTCTAATTCATCCTGGTTACCGATATAGATAAACTCATCATTCTTTCGGACCGCCAGAAAGGAGTATTTGTCCAGAAGCTCTTCATTCTTTCTCCGGTAGTAATCCATGTCCTCCAGCTTCTTTGGTGACAACATGGCACACAGCTTGATTTCATTATAAATTCCTCTGGTCAGACGGTTTAAAATCTGAGTCGGATTCGTAATCACCTGCAAGGTCTTCGTTTCTATGTCATAGGACTGATGGAGAGAATCCATCTGAAATCGGATAATTGTACAGGCCGAGGCTGCAAGCAGAATTACCGGCATTACTATCATTATGATAAAAGCTGTGATCAGCTTATGTTTCAGCTTCATATTCGACACCCCGCGCCTTGCTTGAAAGTATGCTTACACATTACATTTACATTGTCAGTATAGCATACCCAAATATTCTTTGCACTTTAAAGAACTGTTATAATTATAAACAATTTATAAATTACTCTTGCTCCGCCAGTTGCTCCGCCAGTTGTCCCGCTGCTTCCAGTGTATCCATAAAACTCCTTGCTCTCTATGGGAGTTCCCATAGACTGCACTTACCTTGAGTAAGATGAAACGATAGTCTCCGTGTTACTTGTATGAATTACCGGATTGTCCGTCTGTGTCGTCTGCTGCCAAAAAAGCCGGATTTGTATGCCTCTTAGGGAGATAACCTCTTCATACAAATCCGGCTTGAATTCCGGTATTATTTCACTTCTATAGTCACTGCTTCGGTGCGTTTGTCCTGTTTCTTTAGGATTATGTATCCAGCCACCATAAGCAGTCCGAGGAATGCTGTAATCGCGCTGATCAGAATACCTCTGCCAATTATGCTGGATAAGAGCGGCTTAATGGAAGTATAAATCTCCTTCACACTCTTAAACAGGCTTGCTTTCATAATATTCATTACAATCAGAGTGATTGTAATGAGAAGTCCCCCCGTAAGAACGGGAATACCGATGTAGCTGAGCGGTGCCTTCATTCTCCTGTGAAGGAAGCTGATGAGTACAATATCTCCGATCAGAATTAGCAAGGATAGGATCAGAATGACCATAAGTACCGTGTCAGAGAAGAATATGCGTACTGCAGTCGCATTGTTTTCCTTCAGTGTCTCATCAATCTTCTCCGCTGAGAAAGAATCTAGAATTTCCTCGTCCTCCAGATAGTTTTCCAGCGAATCAAGATCCTCATCCTCTATCCTTAAGCCTATAATATCTTCAATGGTGTCTTTATTCTCCTCAACCAGTCGCATGATACCACGGGGAGTGATCTCATCCAGCTCTGCTCCTGTTATTGTATATCTTGCATATCCGGATAGCTTTTCCGAGATATATTCGGTAAAGTTGGTTTCTTCAAAGATCTCTTCGACATCCCCTCTGGTAACCTCGACTCTTCCTTGCTTTGACAGGGCTTCATATACCACATCGATTGTGGTATCTCCCTCTTTAACATCGATTGCGAGGTCTCTGTCAGCCATAATGTCACCAAGCTGTATATTGGTATAATCGATTTTCTGGATGGAAGCCTCCAGGGTTTTTTGAGAAAAGGTGGTCTTTGCAAATAAAGAGATGATAAACAGCACTGTCATAAAAAAGGCCAGAATCGACAGGAATACGGAGCCTATTTTCATTCCTCTGGTTACTTCCTTAACCGGCTTCTTCTCCCTCTGTACCTCATCTTCAGCCCTTGTTATGATCACTTTGTCGTCTTCCATCTGTATAAGATTGTCTGAGGGTTCTGTCTGCTGCCCCAGCTGCTCCACCGGCAGTAACACTACTTCCGGCTGAATTACTGTTGGTTCAGGCTGTGACGTGCTGACTGGTATTGCAGCTGATGCTTCCTGAAACACATACCTCTGAGTATCCTCGTTGTAGTAAATATTCTTTGTTCCGCACGCCTTACAGAACCTATCGGTATCACTGAGCTTATTCCCACACCCGGTACAAAACACTTCCTTATCCTCCTTCATCTTGAATATTCTGTACGGTACTGCCTGTCTCTCATATGCATTCCATCACCGTATTACAAATATCTTAGCATGAAATAGTAAAAAAAGGAAGTCCCCTGCAAGCACAGGAAGCGATAAATCGATTATATTGTAAAAAATAAAGTGCCAGCAAGCTGACACTTTATTGAAATAATAATCATTTACCAAGGGGCGGTTTACAGTATTCTATTTTACATAGTCCTTTAATTGTTCCGCCTTGTCCGTTCTTTCCCAGGGCAGATCCAGATCGTTCCTGCCAAAGTGACCATAGGCAGCCGTCTGCTTGTAGATCGGACGTCTTAAGTCCAGCATTTTTATAATGCCTGAGGGTCTTAAGTCAAAGTGCTTACGGATGATGGATACCAGCTCTGCATCGGAAAGCCTGCCTGTATCAAAGGTATCTACCATGACAGAGGTAGGTTCCGCTACGCCGATGGCATAGGAAAGCTGGATCTCACAACGCTTCGCAAGTCCGGCGGCCACGATATTCTTCGCTACGTAACGGGCTGCATAGGAAGCAGAACGGTCTACCTTCGTGCAATCCTTACCGGAAAATGCACCGCCGCCATGTCTTGCATAGCCGCCATAGGTATCTACAATGATCTTACGACCGGTCAGACCACTGTCTCCGTTCGGTCCGCCGATAACAAAACGTCCGGTCGGGTTAATGAAGTACTTGGTATTCTCATCGATCAGCTCCTTCGGAAGTACCTCCTCCAGGACATACTGCTTAATATCCTTGCGCAGCTGTTCTATCGTGATTTCTTCATTGTGCTGGGTTGATAATACCACCGCATTGATATGGATCGGTTTACCGTTATCATCATATTCCACCGTTACCTGGGATTTTCCATCCGGTCTGAGATAATTTAAGGTGCCATCCTTCCTTACCTTAGTAAGCTGCTTCGTCAGCTTATGGGCAAGGGATATCGGATAGGGCATCAGCTCCTCTGTCTCATCGGTAGCATACCCGAACATCATGCCCTGATCGCCTGCACCGATTGCCATATCCTCTCCGTTAGCCGTATTCTCCTTTACCTCCAGTGATTGGTCAACTCCCAATGCAATATCCTTGGATTGCTCATTTAGCGAAACGATCACGCCGCAGGTGTTCGCATCAAAGCCGTATTCTGACTTATCATATCCAATCCGGCGAATGGTATCTCTTACAATCTTCTGGATATCCACATAGCCTTCCGTTGTAATCTCACCCATTACCAATACCAAGCCTGTAGTAATTGCTGTTTCACAAGCCACTCTACTCATCGGGTCCTGTTCCAGTAACGCATCTAAAACCGCATCGGATACCTGATCACAGATTTTATCCGGATGCCCTTCGGTTACTGATTCTGATGTAAATAATCTCTTTTGCAAATTTACCTCCGTTCTGCCGCATTCTCTGCGGTCGATACATCAATTAGAAAATATGTCATACACTCATGGGATTTTAAGCCAAAAAATAGCCCGCAATATGCGGACTTGATAATAAAACAAATCAAATCCTCTTATTGTTCGATTACTCGCTCAGGTTGGCACCTTCCGTTACCGGGGTTGCCGTGACTTCATAGAGCCTTTACTCTCCGTCACTCTGAATAAGAGAAATTTATAAAGCTATTATTTTGTACTATGATAATATAACACAACCTTGGGTTCGTCAAGGGCTTTCCTTTTATTTTTCAGGAAATTTTTTGATTATTTTTTATCAACTTGGTATATTGTGCTGTTATTGTATCAATTAATTTAGCAATTTCTACAAAAAGATTGACTTTTGGACAATTTTTTCATATACTGTAATTACCTGTAAGCTTGATTATTTCCCCCATAATAATTCAGCTTCATGAAAGGAGTATCATATAAACCCTATGACAGGTTCAAATATGAAAACAACAAAGCTACTGATAACTCAAGCAATTCCCGGTATGATTGTAGCAGATGATATCTATACGAAGGACCATCAGCTCGTTATTTCTAAGGAAACCACTCTTACCGATAAGATCATAACCCGTCTGAAATTCTATTCCATAACGGATTTATTAATATTATCCGATTCCGAACTGGAGGAACAGGAGACGAGGTTTATTGAGTCAACCTTTTACGGGGAAATCCGTAAGAGCGAATCCTTTCACCGGTTTCACCTGGCTTATCAGAATACCGTCAATCATTTCAAAAAGACCATGGACCAGCTGGTATCCAGTCAGGAAGAGGTTGATGTCGATGATTTATTATCCGATGTCAGCAAGATTTTATATCAAAACAGTTCTAACATCGGACTGTTTAACATGCTTCACAGTATCCGCCATTATGATGATACCACCTATATTCACAGCGTTAATGTAGCCTTGATTTGTAACATTATAGGGAAATGGCTGCATTTTATCCCGGAGGATCTAGAGGTCATAACTCTCTGTGGGCTTCTTCATGACATCGGTAAGCTGATGATTCCTTCGGATATCATTGCAAAGCCCTCAAAGCTGACAGAAGAAGAATTCACCACAATTAAGACACATCCTCTTCGCGGCTATAACATATTAAAGAACAAGAAGATTGACACCCGGATTAAGCTGTCCGCTTTGATGCATCATGAAAGATGTGATGGGAGCGGGTATCCAAACGGCTTTAACAGCCAGCAAATTGATCCCTTTGCTAAGCTGGTCGCAATTGCTGATGTATATGATGCTATGACCTGTGCAAGAGTTTACCGGGGTCCCTTATGTCCCTTTGAGGTTGTCAATATCTTCGAAACCGAAGGCTTTACGAAATATGATCCGAAATATATTATCACCTTTCTGGAAGGAATCGTACAGACCTATATCAATAACAATGTGCGGTTGAACAATAAACAGACCGGTGAAATTGTAATGATTAATAAATTTGAACTCTCCCGGCCGGTAGTAAAGGTCGGTGATCAATTCATTGACTTATCCAAGCACCGTGATTTATACATAGAATTTTTAATATAAGACACGTAAAAAGGGCTCCGTATATCTGTACGGTAGCCCCTTTATTTTCATCCTAATAATTTAATTCACCTAACTTACCTTAAGTTTAAACTTACGGATCGCCTTCGTATCAGTTGAATCGATCTTCGCCATATTAGCGCCAAGCTTCTGAAGCTTAGCCTCGAAATCCTCATATCCTCGTTCAATAAACTCCACATTTTCAATAATAGTAAATCCTTCCGCCATTAAGCCGGCCATAACCAGTGCGGCTCCCGCACGTAAATCCGGTGCACTGACAATTGCTCCGGTTAAACGGTCCACGCCGGTAATGATTGCCGTGTTACTCTCTACTACTTTAATGGAGGCTCCCATTTTTGTTAATTCATCCACATATTTAAACCGATTCTCAAATATACTTTCTGTCACAATACTCGTTCCGCTTGAAACGGCAAGGAGTGTTGACATCTGAGGCTGCATATCCGTCAGGAAGCCGGGATATACCAATGTCTTAACATGGGTACTGCCTAATTTACCGTCTGCCTTCACTCTGACTGCATCATCAAACTCCTCCACCTGAACCCCAATCTCTAGGAGCTTCGCCGTGAAGGCTTCCAAATGCTTCGGTATAACATTCTTAATTAATATATCTCCTTTAGAGGCTGCTGCAGCAAACATAAAGGTTCCTGCTTCAATCTGATCCGGAATAATGGAATACTCGCTTCCGTGGAGCTTACTTACTCCCTTAATACGGATGACATCCGTACCGGCGCCCTTGACATTGGCACCCATACTGTTTAAAAAGTTAGCTACATCAACAACATGAGGTTCCTTCGCAGCATTTTCCAGCGTTGTCTGACCCTCTGCCATACAAGCTGCCAACATTACATTAATAGTTGCACCTACACTGGATTCGTCAAAATAAATATGAGCACCAAGGAGCCTATCCGCTCTTGCACAAATAAGTCCATGCTCAATCTTTACCTCGGAGCCTAAGGCCTCGAAGCCCTTAATATGGCGGTCAATCGGTCTGCTGCCGATATTACAGCCTCCGGGAAGTGCGACCTGTGCTTTTTTATATTTACCTAACAAAGCACCTACCAGATAGTAGGAGCCACGAATTTTACGTACATAGTCTGAATCAACAACAACGGAATCAATTTTTGATGCATTTATTTTAACTGTATGCTTATTAATGCGGTCTACTTTACCGCCAATATCTTCAATTGCCTGTAGCAATACATTAATATCCTTAACATCCGGTACATTCTCTATCTTAACAGTCTCATCTGTCATAATTGCTGCTGCAATGATACCCAATGCTGCATTTTTATAACCGCTGATCGTCACTTCCCCCACCAGTGGCTTCCCACCTTTTATGATATATTGCTCCATTGCACACCTCATAGTTTATCAATTTATAGTTTGTTAAAATTGCATATAAAACTAGTTAATATTTTGTCAAATATTTATCCGCACTTTGATTATACCACAAAGTGGGTTTTTGTAAATTGTTTTTTACAAAACCAGCTTCCTAAATCCGAGCAAGTTCGCCATTATCCCCCATATTTATAACCATCTCCTTTGCCTCTTATAATAATATTTTAAGTAGACATAGAATTTATATGCGTTATCATCCGGTAATAAATCTAGGGAATATCACTTTAGTTTCCCAGCGTAAACATTTAAGACCATACAACATTTTTTCCAACTTGTCAATCATACGATATGCGCCATATACTTCCGCTTATGGGAAATCCAGGTAAAACCGTAGGAAACATATGGTTTTTGTGTATTTTATTGATGTTTCATATAAACATGTTATAATATTATTACGATATATATTGTAATCCCTGATAGAAAATGGAGATGATTCTATGGCATCTAATTATATAACAATAGAAAATGTAACCGGAGATGTAAAGGGCCGTGTAAAGCAGAACTTAAAATTCAAGACCGGCAATTTTGTCTGGCGAATTAAATTTACTGCCCCGTTAAATCCTGCAACGGTTAACAACAAGAACCTATATGTTACCTCGGTTAATCAAGTGCCCTTAAAGACTAACATTCGTTACGATTCCATAAATAATTATATCGAGATAGAGCCTCTGGAGCCTTATGCTAAGAATGAGTCCTATCTCCTTCACGTAACAAACAATGTGATGTCTATGAAAGGACAGACACTCTCCTCCGAGATCACAATTCAATTTAAGGTATAACCCATGCAATCTGCAGCCCCGGAGTATTAATAGTCCGGGGTCTCTTTTTATATAACGGTTTGTCTGTTAATTCATTCTGCTGCCATCCTTCTTATTGCTTAAAATCCTCCGGAAGGATGGATAGTATCTCAACATCCGAAATTCTTCCCGTAGCTGCCAGCTTCGGAAGCTGCTTACCGGTTCTTAGATCCGCGGAGTGCATCGCATCCTGCACCAGCTTACGGATCAGCTCCAGCTGAAGATTCGGATCTTCCTTCCGGACAATCCGGTTGACGGCATCCTTAAGTGCAGTTGAGGCTCCACGCTGCAGGCGATAATCCTTCTGTTTCATATAGGAATATGCAAATCCTAAAAGCTCTTCCTCCGTATATTGCGGAAGATGAATTCTGTTCTTGAACATATCCATCAGCTTCGGACACTCCCTGAACAGCTTATTCATATTCTTCTTATTCTCTTCAAAGATTACCGCAATATCTCCATTTAACAGCCTGACTAACTCCAATAGCTTATCGATGGTCGTTCGCTTCAGTTCACTGGCGTCCTCAATGACAAGACAGCAGTCCCTGAGGGAATCTTTCTTGGCGGCGATATCGGCAGCATTCAGGCTCACCGCATTTATTTTGGCAATTTTAGAAGATTTTAACTTACCTGTTTTATTTAGGAATATCGCAATCGCCTTAGCCAAGGTGGACTTACCCGATCCCGGTATCCCGGTTATAATCATCTGAATCCCCTTCGTATGCTGATCCAGAATCATGTCGAGGCTTTTCACCAGCTGCTTTCTGACCGCTTTCACATACAGATAATGACCAAAAACCTCATACAGATCAGTCCCTGTCTCTTCAGCGATCCTTTTCAGACCTGCACCGTCCTCATCGTCCTCTTCCTCCAGCAGACGGTAAATTTCCTCCTCAACCTCCTGCTCCTCAAGCTCACGTTCCGATAAGGCGGCTGTAGCTAACTCCTCCCTTGCTTCTGTCCAATCTTCCCTTGCTTCACCGGTATATGTATAATTAATATAATTGTCTTCCCTGTTTTCTTCTGTCTCCGGTTCTTCTTCCTCTCCGGCCAGGATCTCATCCACATCCTTCTTCCTATTATCCGTGATTTCGTCCTTCTCTTCTTCCTCCGGATATTCTACTCTGAATTCCTCATATGTCTCCTCCTGCTCCGTCTCATAATAGGTCTTTGGCTCAGGATTACTATAATCCTTATTTGCTCTTTTCTTAAGCTCCTCTATGATCATATCCTTATCTGCTTCGCCGGAATAATAAGCCCTGAGTACTCTGGCCTTCTCTACATAATTTCCTTCCCCGAACCACAGGATAATATCGGAGCACTCTCTGATACATTCCTCTTCCATATCAGCCTTATAGTACAGCTTCGCCAGCTCATATGCCCATTGCTCGATATATTCTGTCTCCTTCAGGGTTTTTAAGGTATGAATCAGAACCTCAAGGTCCTCTCCCTTGATCTTATCAATCTGATAACGGAATATATATTTATAGAAATCCTTTGGTGCCAGCTTCTCATACTCCTTAAGGAAGCTTTCCGCATCCTCCACATTTAATCTCTGGATTGAATTTGAAACCAGCTGATAAAGCACCTTTCTTGTCTTTGTTTTGTGGTAAATCCTAAGAAGCAGCTCCAGGGCCTCCTCATAACGTCCATTCTGCGTGTATACCTCTGCCATAAGGCTAAGGTCCGCCATATTCTTAACCTTCTTGAGCTCTATCGTATCCAGAATTCTCTGTGCGGAGGTATAATCCCCTTCCTGCATCTTCTTCTTAATCTCTTCTGTCTTAACGATAATTTCATAGCCTCCCATGGCATAACCTCCTCTGTATATAAACCAAAAAAGCTTCCTACGAATTAAGAATGGGAATCATCGGCCGGTCGTCCCTCATATGGCTGTCGGCCTCCCGTACACTCCAGATATAATTGTTCGAGCCGTTTATTGTCCTTAAGCAATTCCTTTACCTCTCCGAACAAAACGCATCTGCCCCGGTCAATCACACAGATTTTATCACAAATTCTCTCCATCTCTTCCATGTAATGCCCTGCATAAATAATACTTGCTCCCTGCTCTTTCAATCGGAGGACTGCCGACAGAATCTGATTCCTGGACTCAACATCAAGTCCAACCGTAGGCTCATCCATGATAATCAGCTTTGGTTCATGAAGCAGCGCCGCACCGATGTTCAGACGGCGTTTCATTCCGCCGGAATAGCTGTTTACCTTCCTGTCCAGTACTTTGCCTGTAATCTGGATTGTCTCACTTACATCCTCCAAACGCCTCTTAAGCCGTTTTCCCCGGACATGATTCGCCCGTCCCCAGAATTTTAAGTTATCTCTGCCGCTTAGGGAGGGATAGAGAGCATTATCCTGGGGTACATACCCCAGGTTACTCCGCATAAACCAGGGATATTTAACGATATCCTGGCCCTCGTAATAGATATTCCCGCTATCCGGCTTATTTAATGTTGCTATCATAGAAATCGTTGTGGATTTCCCGGCTCCGTTGGCACCAATCAGTCCAAGCACCTCACCGTTCTCTACGCGAAAGGAGATGCCATCCACCGCTTTATTATCCTTATAATATTTTTTCACATTAACTAATTCCAGCACAATAATAACCATGCCTTTCTTTATAGCCTGCAAATGTTACATGAGAAATCTATGATTTCCCACTCCGTAGACACCGTCTCAGTTAGGTAAATTATCTATCATAACATCAGGAGCTTCTTCACGTCGGCCTCTCATAATCCTTCTGTCTTCCCTTATTCTATACTATCATTTGTACCTTCAATAGACAAGCGAAAAACGCAAGAAGCTGTCGCATGTGATACGACAGCCCCTTATGAAATTGTCTAGAGGTTCTTATAGTAATCCAGGGTGTCTGTGAGCTCCTTTGTAAGCTCAATCTGGTCTTTCTGAAGCAGACGGTATCTTCCCTCTATCTCACGGATCTTCTTTAATTTCTCCCTGAAATACCGGGAGAATGCCTCCTCAAAGATGGGCTGGATTACCAGTAGATCTCTGATCTCTTTACCGAAGGGACAATAGGTTGCCATCAGTTCCCGGATCGGTTTATTTAGTTTGATGGCACCGGTAGCTTCATAGTTGATCCATTGCTCATAATCAATAACAAATATTTCACGGCTGTTCCGGCCTCGCTGTATCTGAAGCTTCAGCTTCTCCTTCTTCTCTTCCGAAAGCTCCCTGTTCTTACGGTAGAACTGAAGATAATCCGAATACTCCGAGGTTAGGGACTTGTGTTTGATATCATTCCAGGCTGTACCTTCAATGCTTCGGCACATCTCCCAGCGGAACCTTCCGAACACCTTGACCATAATAGATACCAGATTCGTTTCACAAAAGATCGGAAACAGGAATCTTGCAGAGCTATCCCTTCTCTTTCCGGTAATCTCCTGCCACATAATACCGTTAACTCCTACGGTTGGCATCAGAATAATATCTGGATATACCCGTTTAATGATATATTCCTTTGTTATCTTTTTCTCTTGATTCGTATAGAGAACTTCCCGGTCAAAGATGGAGAAATCAATCCGTATCAGTTCTGCCATTGCTTCAATAACCTTTGTTGGTGAAACATAGGATTTATCAAACTGGTTAATCATAATGTCCTTGTGAAGTATCGGTACGAAGCTGCCGATCTGCCCGTTTGTCGTCTTATTATTATAGCGGAACATGTTCTGAATCTCATATTCCAGCTTCTTTTCGGAGCTTGCGGCCCATTCCAAAAGCTCCTTCTCACTGACACCTCCCTGTTTCTTACGGGAAGCCAGCATCTCGGTATAATCAAGGTCAAACTCATTCTTAGACGGAGCCTTCTTACCCTCATAAATGAGTGTCAGCCATTCTTTGATATTGTGAATATGTATCGGACTTTCCGGTGCCTTTTCCTCCTCCAAATAGTAAAGCGAAAGGAGATATTCTTTCGGCATAAGCCTTTCGTCAGCATACCCGAACTTTAAAAACAGGTCAACGATCCTGGGCACCTTTTTATCGGAATATGCCTTTAAAAAGATTATTTTATACAGAAGATAATGATGCTCCGTCAGCTTTTTCCGGATTGCCCTGGCACTGTCATCACCGGACATCCTGTCCTTCAAATTCACGAAACTGTTCATATTCTCCAGCATTTCCTCTGCTTTGTCCGCATCAATGCCGGAATACTGCAATAAAGTCCGGAAAGAGTCCTTCATTTCCCGGAGTACCCGTTCTGCTTCCTCCACCGTATATTTTAAGCAAGCCTGAGTGCTGATCTCTTTTCCCTTGGTTCCGGTAAGTAGAAGATGATATGCTTCTTCCATCTTTCTCCGGTTTATCATAAGCTTCTTCCCGAGCATCTGCTCATATAAGGTCTCCATCAGGTTGATCTTCTCTATCATGGTATCCATTTCATCCATAATAGCCGTACTGTTTCCGCCGTTGTTTTCCATCTCAATCGCGAGAGCGGCAACCAGCTGGAACAGACAGCTGTTGCTGTCATCAATCAGGCATTCCATCATATGGGATACCTTATCTGAGAGCTCCTTTAAAGAATTCAATAGCTGATTAATAATCTCTACCTGATCCTCCACCTGATAAGTGGTGATGGCATTGCCATAAGAATAGAAGGTTTTTACGACATCAATCGGCAGTCTCGCACACTCCTTATAGTAATTAATCCGATCCCTCTCCAGCTCCAGACTACTCTCCGGAGTCGTTATTGAGTTAATTCGTTTGGAGTTATATTCGGTATATCCAAGCTTTCTTGCAGTTTCCAGATAGCTCCTATACTGGTCCTGTAAAAATTCATATAAAGCCAGTCCGTTCTTTAGCAAAGCCTGATAAATATTATCCTGCTCCAGAATCATCCGATTCAGAGATGCTACCATCAAACCGTGATAATCCTTATTAATTGATAAAACCGTATCCAACTCATCCGTACGGCTAATTGCAAATATATATAATATGGCATCGTCCAGCGCGGTATACGTACTCTGGTAGCTTCCTGTATATAGATCATTTACCCCGAGAAATACTCCGGAATTAACGATATATTTTGCACCATTGTTATGTACCTGGATGCGTCCCTTAATGATGAGGGCTATGCTAAATACAACTTCTCCCTCTGAATAGATATCAGTGCCTTTGGAGAATTGATTCACTGCATTCGGATTAATCTTCCAATTCATTTTAACAGCTCCAATTCATTATGTTATAATACAACCGCATAGCTTACATCTATCATGATGATATAGCCTGTTCATGATTCTTCCCTCTGCTCGTATGTCTGCCGGCAAGCTTATAGCATACCCACGCTCCCTTATATTACAATTATACAACAGAAACCTAATAACCAAAAGCAGAATTTGTCACATATGCTCAAAACTAGGGCAAAATGCTCACGTATATAAACTGCTTCGCGAATAAAACTGAGTCCTTCCGCAACCTCATGCCCTTCGGACATTCGGTCGCGTTGGCTTCTCACCTTCCGCGCTTCGCGAATAAAACTGAGTCCTTCCGCAACCTCATGCCCTTCGGACATTCGGTCGCGTTGGCTTCTCACCTTCCGCGCTTCGCGAATAAAACTGAGGCCTTCCGCAACCTCATGCCCTTCGGACATTCGGTCGCGTTGGCTTCTCACCTTCCGCGCTTCGCGAATAAAACTGAGTCCTTCCGCAACCTCATGCCCTTCGGTCCTTCGGTCGCGTTGGCTTCTCACCTTCCGCGTCTCGCGAATAAAACTGAGGCCTTCCGCAACCTCATGCCCTTCGGACATTCGGTCGCGTTGGCTTCGCCAATCTCAGAAAAAGAGGATCTACGCTTTTACAAGCAAGCTTGTAAGCGTAGATCCTCTTTTTCTGAGATGGACTCAGTTTTATTCGCGAATTTTAATCCGTGCGTTCTGCTTTGAATGCTTACCATAAGCGTTACCTTTACAGTTAACTCGGTCCAGGCTGCCTCACGGCACACAGGAGGTTTTGCTTAGTGCTGCTTCATTCCTGACCTGACACGGTTCACAAATTCCTGTTGCGTAAGACCCAGACGTCAACATCACTTATAAAGGGCAGCCCTACAGTAAGTCATCCGGGGCAGAACATCACCCCTGCTATAGCGGATTGCAGGTACAGGGCACCGCTATCTCCCCGGCTGCACGGAAATTTTATGACAATATAATTGTTCCAGCATGAAAGCTGTATGCCTAGTATAAGGTATTCCAAGTTGGATGTCAACCCTCAAGCTTTTCCTTTTTGTCCGGTCCGGACTGACGTTCCTCCTTAATCCTGACCCTCAATTCCTGAAAAAATCTCTGAAGTATTTCCTGACATTCCTTCTCCAGGATTCCTGTCGTCAGCTCTACCTGATGATTAAATTCCTCCATCTGAAGCAGATTAAGGATTGATCCGGCACAGCCCGCCTTCGGATTCATGGTCCCTACGACTACTCGCTTAATTCTGGCCTGTACTATCGCACCCGAGCACATCTGACAGGGCTCCAGGGTTATATACATGGTACAGTCCTCCAGCCTCCAGTCCCCCATTGCTCTGCTGGCTTTTTCGATAGCCACCAGCTCCGCATGGGCCAGCGTGGTTTTCTTCGTTTTACGTTTATTATATCCTCTGCCTATGATTTTATCCTGATAGACTATCACACAGCCGATTGGCACCTCACCCAGGCGATATGCCTTATCCGCCTGCTTCAATGCTTCCTTCATATACTTCTCATCCGTCTTCATTTCCATATTCCTTTTATCTGGACTACCTTCTTCAAATCTGCTATAGTAGCTATTGTAAACAAAGCAGATTAAATTAATAAGCACAATGCTATCGTACTCACATCTTGTCTGCTTTCTGATTTGTGCCGAGGATAACGCAGGCACATGCTTTCAAATGCTTACCTTGAGTATTGTATCATAACCGAATTGAGGTGACAATATGCAGATCCATGGCTTTAATAAATCCACTCTTCTCGATTATCCCGGACACCTGGCTGCAACTATATTCCTGGGTGGGTGCAATATGAGATGCCCCTTCTGCCAAAATGCTTCCTTAGTACTACAGCCGGGCTCCCAACCCATTTATCCGGAGGAGGAGGTATTGGCCTATCTGAATAAGAGAAAAAATATACTGGAGGGTGTCTGTGTTACCGGCGGAGAACCAACCCTATATTCGGAGCTTCCTGCTTTTATACAGAAGCTCAAAGATCTGGGTTTTAAGGTTAAGCTGGATACGAACGGCTCCAATCCGTCTGTTCTGGAATATCTGGCAGAACATAAGCTCATAGACTATGTTTCAATGGATATTAAAAACTCCATCGAGCACTATGGCCAGACCGTAGGTATTGCAGCCTTTGATCCGGAATTGGTAAGAGAAAGTGCCGCCTTCTTATTATCCGGTAAGCTGGATTATGAGTTTCGAACCACCGTGGTCCGCGAGCTTCATACCACAGAGGATATGCATTCCATCGGAAAGTGGATTACCGGAGCTAAGGCATACTATTTGCAATCCTATCAGGATTCCGGCGATATCCTATCCCCCGGATTAAGTGCTCCGGATAAGGGAACACTGTTGGAATACAGGAGAATATTAACGCATTATCTGAATAATGTTTTCTTAAGGGGCATTGATTAACCGGAAGGGAGGTCTTCCTATGCTGGCATCCTATGATACTCCCAGATTAAATCTGAAGCTGCTGAATAAAGACGCAGCGGATCAGGTGCTAACCTTTTACGAGGAGAACAAAGATATTTTTGAACTCTGGGAGCCGAAGAGAGTGAATCATTTCTATACAACCGCATATCAAAAAGCTTCCCTTTCCGCTGAATATCATCAGATGCTGGAAGGAAAGCTGTTGAGATATTGGGTGTTTTTAAAGGACAATCCTTGCGAAATCGTTGGCTCCTTCTGTTTTCAGAATTTTTTGAAGGGGCCCTATCAAAGCTGCAGCCTTGGATATAAGTTCAGCAAGAAATATCAGCATCAGGGTTATGCACAGGAGAGTATCCGCAAAGGGCTTGAGCTCCTCTTCGAGGAAAACCCGATTCATCGGGTGGAGGCTTTTATTATGCCAGACAATCTACCCTCTTTACGATTAATTGAGAAGCTGGGCTTTCAGTACGAAGGACTTTCCTACTCCTATGCGAGCATTAACGGTATATGGGCTGATCATTGCAGATATTCCATTATCAATAGCCGTGATACTCAGAATATATCATTACCGTATCAAAGCCTAGGGGAGAGTCGTTACCCCATCCTATAAATCTACATGGATAATGTGATATACCAATAACCGAAATCCCCCTGCCTCAGATCTCTCTTACGGATTGATTTGAAATTCTCAAAGCCGAACATTCTCGCCATGAACCGCTCTCTGTTATGGTATATCCCCGGAACACCGAGGATATAACAGCAGCCGAAGCGGTCTTTCTTTTTTGCAAATATCAGATGATTATAGCAGTAATAGCCGTGCAGCAGGAAGCTGTTGTTGCTGAGAATCCAGGCATCTACCGGAAGATATCCGATATCCTTAGGTTCAATCTTAACGCACATTGCTATCTCATTATCTTCAAACGGATATATTCTCGGGTAGCTCTCAAAGAGCCTAGCAGCCACAGGATTCTCCGGTTTCTCCTTCTCTTCCTTCTCATAATCCATGTTAGGGTAAGCAATCGGCTGAGGTGCAGTCCCATGCTCCGGCTGCTCCATATCATGTTTCGGCGGATGATAGGTTCCAGGCTCTGATACCATACCTTCATAAGACCCACTGTTCGGCTGTCCCGGAATTGTATCCTCCACCGTTTCCATTGGCATCTTTGTCACCGGTTCTTTTATCTGTTCTGTCATAGGCTTCGGTTCCATAGCAGATAAGTCAGCATCCGGCTGTTTTAGAGGTGTATCCTCCGGCATCGCCGCATTATTGTCCTGCTCTTTTCTCAATCTCTGCAGTCTATCCTCTACTATATTCCATGGATTTGTTGGGTTCGGCCTTATCCTGGGGTTCTGAAGCTCATAGGTTTTATATCCCCTCGGAAGCTTGTAATAGGGAAGTGACGTATCCACGGGAAGCTCTGTGGTTGTATCCGCTTCCGTTGCAGGCTGTATCTGTGCTACCTCAGTTTTCTCCTCTACAACAGCTCGCTTCTCTTCTTTCTTGGGTTTTTCCTTTAGAGCCTCCATAACCTCACTAAGTACTACCGGCTTGTCATCCCATTCCGTGGCATAGAATACCTTTTCATTCAAAAACAAGAGGATTCCACCCATATCAGATAGTCCGTATCCAGAAGCCATAATATTAGCCTCATCGGCGGTTAACTTACTGTCCATTACCTGGTTTTTCAGAACAGAGTCACCCAGGTAAACCAGCTCCATATCCTCATTCTTTCTCTGAATCAGGTAGGTCGGAAAAATACTGTCCAACAGACCCGGAAGCTGCATGTGAAGCGTTATCTTGCATTCACCGTTTTTTGCTTCCACGCGGGCATACCCTACGTTTTTCTTCTTTGTGCCATTTTCGTATTGATACATATACGATACCATTCTTTTATAGTCAGCCAAAATATCACTCCCTTACTTTTCTGATTATGAACCGGATTGCTTCATGATTCTATTCAATATATTCCGCCTGAGCCTCCAATATTCCATCCCCGGCACCATCTTATTCTATTACTTGGATAAGCACTTATGATAAAGTAATAGAGCGTAAGCACCGGTATTATCCAGGCAGTAGCTCCGCATTGTATCGAGCAAAAGGGAGTTGCTTCCGTTGGAATACCGGCTCGCCACCTTGGCTGCATAAAAATAGCAAGGCAGCAAAAACTGCCTTGCTAAAAAAGTCTAACTTTTAGGGGTCCCCTCACACAAAACTTACGGTCGCCCATTTCTATCAACATATTATAAAATAATCCGGGATGTAATCCACATTATTGAATGTCCTTGTGGAATTTCTGAAGGGACTTCACTCCGACTGCACTGTTATTCTTAATCTCCTTAATCCCCGCAATCGTAGCCTTCGCTGCTGCCATGGTGGTTACATAGCAGATCCTGCTCTTGATGGCTGCTTTTCTGATATAGCTGTCATCATTGGCACTCTTTTTATCAATCGGTGAGTTTACGATGATATCAATCTGCCCGTTGGTAATCGCATCCAGGATATTCGGCCTGCCCTGATACAGCTTGAAGATCTTCTCGGCAGGGATTCCGCTCTTTATAATCAAGTCATAGGTCCCGCCGGTGGCTAATATCTTAAAGCCGCAATCTGCAAAGCCCTTCGCTACCTCGTAAAGCTCTGCCTTATCCCGGTCGTTCACACTGATCAGTACGGTTCCGGTGAGCGGAAGCTTCGTCTTGGTTGCTTCCTGTGCTTTGTAGAAGGCCTCCCCAAAGCTGGTTGCAAGACCAAGTACCTCGCCGGTGGAGCGCATCTCAGGTCCGAGTATGGGATCTACCTCCGGGAACATATTGAAGGGGAAGACTGCTTCCTTCACTCCGTAATGGGTAAATCTGCTCTCCTTTAAATTAGCAACCGGGGAAGGCTTGCCGGTCAGCTTACCGGTAATGATCTGGGTAGCCAGCTTCACCATCTGTATATTACATACCTTGGATACCAGGGGTACGGTACGGGAAGCTCTCGGGTTAGCCTCCAGAACATATACCACGCCATCCTCAATGGCATACTGCATATTCATCAAACCGCAGACCTTCATCTCCTTTGCTATCTTCATCGTATATTCTTTAATGGTTGCCAGATTCTGCTCCGAAATATTCAGAGATGGTATTACGCAAGCAGAGTCACCGGAGTGAATTCCTGCCAGCTCAATGTGCTCCATTACTGCCGGTACGAAGGCATCCACTCCGTCACTGATGGCATCGGCCTCACATTCCAGCGCATTGTGTAAGAAGCGGTCAATCAGAATCGGACGGTCGGGTGTTACTCCGACTGCGGCCTTCATATAGATCTCCATACTTTCATCATCATGGACAATCTCCATGCCGCGGCCTCCAAGTACATAGGACGGACGCACCATAACAGGATACCCGATCTTATTTGCAATCTCAAGAGCCTCGTTGACATTAACAGCCATACCGGATTCCGGCATCGGAATATTAAGTCTATCCATAATTTCGCGGAAACGGTCTCTGTCCTCTGCCAGATCAATGGTCTCCGGAGTAGTTCCGAGGATATTTACACCGTTCGCCTTCAGCTCTGCTGCAAGATTGAGCGGTGTCTGTCCACCGAACTGTGCAATTACACCTAACGGCTTCTCCTTTTCGTAGATGCTTAAGACATCCTCTACGGTCAGCGGTTCGAAGTATAGCTTATCTGAGGTGTCATAGTCCGTGGATACCGTCTCCGGATTGCAGTTAACGATAATTGTCTCAAAGCCCTGTTCCTTTAAAGCAAATGCTGCATGAACACAGCAATAATCAAATTCAATCCCCTGTCCGATTCGGTTCGGGCCTCCGCCAAGAATCATTACCTTCGGCTGATCGGAGCTGGGGGATTTGTCTTCCTGAAGGTGGTAGGTGGAATAATAATATTTTGCATTCTCCGTACCGCTTACATGAACTCCCTCCCAGGCCTCTTTAATTCCTGCTTGATATCTGGCCTCCCGGATCCTACTCTCAGTAACAGACAGGAGCTGACTCAAGTATTTATCTGAAAAACCATTTTGCTTTGCACTCTTAAGCAGCTCTGCAGAAGGAATGGTACCCTTATACTTCTTAAGTGATTCTTCTTCTTCAACTAATTCCTTCATCTGCTCGATGAAGTAATGCTTAATCTTGGTTAATTCATAAAGCTCATCTATTGTGGCTCCCTTGCGAAGTGCTTCATACATAACGAACTGACGCTCACTGGTGGGTACATGGAGCATATTTAGGAGCTCCTCCTTCGAGAGAGTTCCATAATTTTTGGCTCCACCCAGTCCAAAACGACCGGTCTCCAGGCTTCGAATTGCCTTTTGGAAAGCCTCCTTATAGGTTTTTCCGATGCTCATAACTTCACCGACGGCACGCATCTGGGTTCCGAGCTTATCCTCTGCTCCCTTGAATTTCTCAAAGGCCCAGCGGGCAAATTTAATTACCACATAGTCCCCATCCGGAACGTATTGATCCAAGGTGCCGTATTTTCCGCAGGGAATATCACTCAAATTAAGTCCGGCTGCCAGCATCGAGGATACCAGTGCAATCGGGAACCCGGTTGCCTTGGAGGCAAGTGCGGAAGAGCGGGAGGTTCTTGGGTTAATCTCGATCACTACGATACGACCGGTATTGGGGTCATGGGCAAACTGTACGTTAGTTCCCCCAATCACCTGAATTGCTTCTACAATCTTATAAGCCTGTCTCTGGAGCTCTAGTTGTACCTCCTTGGAGATGGTCAGCATCGGAGCAGAACAGAAGGAATCTCCGGTATGCACCCCCAAAGGATCGATATTTTCAATGAAACAGACCGTAATCATCTTGCCGGTAGAATCTCGAACTACTTCTAACTCGAGTTCTTCCCATCCAAGGATGGACTCCTCCACCAATACCTGGCCAACCAGGCTGGCATGTAATCCTCTGTCGACAATGACCTTTAGCTCCTCTACGTTATAAACAAGTCCTCCTCCGGTTCCTCCCATCGTATAAGCCGGACGGATAACAACCGGATAACCTAAATTCTCTGCAATTGCAAGAGCTTCCTCTACGGTATAAGCCACTTCACTTCTTGCCATCTCAATTCCCAGAGAATTCATTGTCTTCTTAAACTCTACCCGGTCCTCACCCCGTTCGATTGCATCCACCTGAACGCCGATTACCTTAACATTATACTTCTCCAGTACTCCGGCATTGGCCAGCTCTGCGCAAAGATTTAGACCTGATTGTCCGCCCAGATTCGGGAGCAGACCATCGGGTCTTTCTTTTTCAATAATCTGCGTAAGTCTTTCCAGATTAAGAGGCTCAATATAGGTTACATCTGCTGTAGTTGTATCTGTCATAATAGTGGCAGGATTCGAATTTACCAGAACAATCTCATAACCCAGCTTCCTTAACGCCTTACAGGCCTGTGTGCCGGAATAGTCAAATTCACATGCCTGGCCGATAACAATCGGACCCGAACCAATTATCATTACCTTGTGAATATCTTCTCTCTTTTTCATAGCATCCTCCTAGTTTTTTCTGGTAATTATCTTGTAACCTTCCTTACAGAGTTCGAATCCTCCTATGCCGCGAGTACACCTGCCGCTTGAAAGGCTTCTCTCCATTCCTAATATGATCTCATTATTATCTCTTAATCCAAGATTCCATAAAAATGGGCAAAAAAAATTTATGATTTCTTTTCTTTTCTGCCCTAGTTACTTTAATTATTCATATTCAGAAGAAGCTTCTCTGAGTTCTTTTGTATATGATAATAGAAAGTGTATCTTTAAGCAAGAAATATTTTTTTAATATTATGTATTATTTTTAATTAATAGAATAAGCTCTGCTTCTATAGTATTATCATACACTAATATTTATATTTATGCAATATATATTTTTATTTAATATGAATTTTTGCATAATTTCTAGCAAAAAAGCCAATGACCGATGTTGAGGTCGGCCTTGGCTATATGCATAATAATTAAATTTTATCGTATAAACGGTTCGCAAGCCCGGCAAATTGCTCCAGGGTTAAGGCTTCTCCCCGAATATTTTCACTTAAGCCCTCCTCCTTCAGAGCCTCCAGTATCTCTTCCTTCGTAAAGGACAGCTCTGTGAAATTATTCAGGCCGTTAACCAACGTCTTCCTTCTCTGGTTAAAGGAAGCACGAATCATTTTAAACAGCAGTACTTCATCCTTGACCACAGTCCGGGGCTTCTCATGAAGCTTCAGGTTGATTACCGCGGAGCCTACATTAGGGCGTGGCATGAAGCAATTCGGAGGTACGTTGGCAGCTATATATGGTTCTGAATAATACTGAACCGCCAAGGACAGCGCACCATAATCCTTGGATCCCGGCTTTGCCTGCATCCGGTCTGCAACCTCCTTCTGAACCATAACCGTGATATTCGATAGCGGGACATGCTTCTCAAAAAGTTCCATGATAATCGGAGTAGTAATATAGTAAGGCAGATTCGCCACCACCTTAATCGGCCTTCCTCCGTTTCTCTCCTTGATCAGAGCGGTAAGATCCACCTTCAGAATGTCCTCATTCAGAACGGTTACATTGGAATAAGCCGACAGCGTCTCTGCAAGAACCGGAATTAGAAGCTTATCAATCTCTACTGCAATAACCTCTCTGGCTTGCTCACAGAGGTACTGTGTTAAGGTCCCTATTCCCGGACCAATCTCCAGTACAAAATCCTCCTTCGTGATCTCTGCTGCCCGGATAATCTTATCCAGGACATGGGTATCAATCAGAAAGTTCTGTCCGAATTTTTTCTGGAATACGAACCTGTATTTATTTAGTATCTCTATTGTATTCTTGGGATTTCCCAGGTCAGCCATCTTCTACCTCTCAGTGAAATATAATTTCTTGGCATTATCATTTGTTATCCTTATGACCTCTTGAACCTCCATGCCCTTGAGTGTCGCGATCTCCTTCGCCACATAATTCAGGTATAAGGAATTATTCCTCTCCCCTCGGTGCGGTACCGGGGCCAGATACGGGCAATCCGTTTCCAGCACCAGCTGTTCTATCGGCGCATAGGTTACAACCTCCTTCAGCTTCTTGCCGTTCGTGAAGGTGACAACTCCGCCGATGCCGAGGTAAAAGCCCTTATTCAGGTATTGACGGGCCTGCTCCACACCATAGCCGAAGCAGTGGATAATTCCACCCAGTTCCTCTGCCTTCGCTTCCTTCATCATGTTATAGGTATCATTTGCAGCATCCCTGCTGTGAATGACTAATGGAAGCTTCAGCTCCCTGGCAAGCTCCAGCTGTCTCTCAAACCAAAGCTTCTGAATTTCTCGATCCGGTGTATCCCAGTAGTAATCCAGTCCGATCTCGCCAATTGCCACAACCCTGGGGTGCTTTGCTCTTTCCTTAAGCCATGCAAACCGCTCTTCATTCAGGCTCATGGAATCCCCCGGGTGGATCCCTACGGCAGCATAGATATAAGAGTATTGCTCAGCGAGTGCAAGCACCTTATCCACGGTGGTTATCCCTGAGCTTACATTTACTACGTATTCTATTCCCTGGCCGGGCAACTGCTTAAGAAGCTCCTGCCTGTCTATATCAAAAGCGTCATCTTCATAATGCGCGTGTGTTTCAAATATCATTTTCCTTCCTCATTTCTATAGATTCATCCTATTATACAACAGCTTTTTCGCTGTTACAACAACGAAAACCCTAGTTTTACAGGTTCTTTCGATTCTGTACAGAAATAGAGTGCCGCAAGGGATGGCTTAAGGTAAGCCGGTTTCCTTTGCCGCACTCTTTGGTGTGGGGTAATCATCTAAATTGATTTTGCTTACCAAGGCCTTCCCGTCTAACGTTGTGCTCCTGATTCTGATTTTCGGGCTTTGTTGAGCCGGTAACGCTGTTGAACTTTTCTTTCGACTTTTTTTGCTGAAGCTTCTCCCTTTTATCCTTTTGCATACATATCACCTCAGCAATAGTATGTTCTTTCCTGTCAGAATTATTACCGGCGTGGTGGTATTTTCCTGCTTATACATTACCCTCGTGGACATAGCTCAGCTTCTTCCTTGCTATCTCTGCCAGCCGATAAACTGTCTCTACCGGAGTAGCCTTCTTATCCTGCATTCTCCACCTGGGGAAGAAACGGGATATATGGAGCGGTATCTTTGGACTTATCCCCGCCAGCCAGCCGGATAAGGCTTCCATCTCTTCTTCACTGTCATTCTCATCCGGGATGATCAGGGTTGTGACCTCCACATGGCTTGCTTTGACTGCCAGCTCAATACTTTGTTTCACAGTAGCCAGATCTCCTCGCAGCTTATGGTAAAATTCTTCTGTGAAGCCCTTAAGATCGATATTGAATGCATCGATAAACGGCAGCAGCTCCTCAAGCGGTTCACTACAGATGTAACCATTGGTAACGACCACATTCTTAAGTCCTTGGCTCTTAAGCTGCTTCGCACAGTCCCGGACGAATTCAAAACCGATCAAAGGTTCATTATAGGTATAAGCGATCCCGATATTTCCCCTGCTCGTAAGCTGCTGTGCCTTCCTCACAAGCTCCTCACAGGATATCTCCTGAACCTCAATCTCCCTGCTTCCAACCATGGAAATATCGCAGTTCTGGCAGAAGGGGCAGTTTAAATTACAACCATAGCTGCCGACGGATAATATCCTGCTGCCGGGGTGAAAGTGATAAAGTGGTTTCTTCTCAATCGGGTCCAGGGCCATTGCCGTCAGCTTTCCATAGTTTTCACTGACCACCTTCCCATCCCGGTTGATTCTTCCGCGGCAGATCCCTAGCCTTCCCTCCTCCAGCTTACAGTGGTGCGGGCAGATATTGCATTCTACCTTCATTTGTGCCTCACCACCTCGAAGCGTTCCAGCTTATACTGCTCGTTGTCATAGATCCCTGCTTTCTTCTTTGCTATTGCTATCTGCTGCTCTACCGTATCGATTCCCTCAAGATTCGGAAGCAGCAAACCACGTTTACGACCGGCGGATACAATAACGCCGTATCGTTTTACATCCAGCTCCTTAGGAGAGGGAATCGGCTCCGCCTCAGACAATACATCCACACTGTAGACCAACTCATCAAGCTCCTCTTCTCCAACCGGTGCGAACCGGGGATCTTCAACGGCTGCACTGACCGCATTCTTAAGGATTTCCCTGGCTACACTCTCGGTAACCGGTGATATCGTTCCGATACAGCCTCTGAGCTGTCCGTATTTTTTAAGAGAGACAAAGACTCCGGCCCGGTGATTCAGCATTTCCTCAGGAAGCCTCTCGGGAAGTCTGGCTCGTTTACCGGTCTTAATATAGGTCTCCAGGGATAATCTCGCCAGAGCGACATAGGCATCCTCATCCTTCTGTCTCTCCCTGGCATATTCCTTCTGTTTTGCTTCATATACCTTATCAAAATGACGAGACTCATCTTTTTCCAAAGGATGGAAGGCACATACGGCATAGCCTACTCCGAAGGTACCTTCATAGGATAAAAGCTCTGATTTCACAGACCTTCCATTGAATGCTCCTGCCATGATAATAAAGGAACGCAAGCCACATTCTGCTGCCGATTCACAATAATCAGGGGAGAATTCCAGAAACTGAAGGAAGTCTCCCCTCACCATCGCCTCAGTCACTTCCTTATCAAACTTAGGACCCTCCGGAGCGAAGCCGTAGGGACCTTCCTCCTTCAGCTTATGGGACAGATCCCCGCTGGCCACCAGCACAATCCTTCTGTCAAGCTTGTCCGCCGCTTCTGTGATGCATCTGCCCAACTTATAATGCTCCGTAACGGGTAGGCCGGACAAACCTATCCGTACAATTTTATAATCCGTATATACCTGATTAATAAAATAAAGCGGTACCATCGTGCCATGGTCAAGGGAAGGGTCCTTCTCTCCAAGGGTTCCTGCTTCCAGCCCTTTCCGATCTGCCGCTACCTCCAGCGTTCCCACAAACTCCTCGTCGTATTCCACCCGGAAGGAGACATCTCCGGCTCCGAATCTTCCAAAGTTACCTTTGGCCTCAACTCCCGGAGAGATGTGGAAGTAATCGGAATACATGAGGGAATGGGGTGATGTGATGACGATCGTGTCCGGCTTCAGCTGTGCAATCCGCTTGGCAATCTCCTTATAGCTATTTATCGTCTTACTGATTTTTTTCTCGTCCCCTTTTCCTATCTCAGGAATAATCAGCGGAGGGTGGGGTACGATGAATGCTCCCAGTAAACCCATATTATCACCTTCTTCAATTTTATTTTGTTCTTATCACTATAGATTCTACCTCTTTTCCAGTTTCTATGCAATCAAAGGAAGCACCGGTATGGTGCTGTTATAGTCTTCTTATGATAAGTTGCTACTACATTCTTCCTACTTAGCAAAACAACGATATATTTAGCTTGAACTCTACCTGTTAATCAAAAAACTAAATTCGTTATTATAACGCTGGATACAACTGCTACGAACATTGCCGTCAATGCTCCGACCAGAGTATACCTGGATTTCTTAACACCGGCGGCCATAAAGTAGACTGCCATCGTATAGAATATCGTTTCCGTACTGCTCATAATGATGGAGACCAGCCTTCCCAGGTAGGAATCCGGTCCATGCTCCTTAAAAATATCAAGGAGCAGGCTCGTGGCTGCAGAGGAAGAAAACATTTTAACCAGCACCACCGGTACTGCCTCGGAAGGGAAATGAACCAGATCCGTCAATGGCTTAAGAAGCCCGGACAATATATCAAGGGCTCCAGAAGCCCGTAAAATGCCGATAGCGACCATCAAACCAATCAGGGTAGGCATAATGCCTAATACAACCTTAAAGCCTTCCTTGGCCCCTTCTATAAACTCATCATAGATATTCGTCTTCATCAACAATCCCAGACCTACAATATAGAAGAAAACAAACGGAATGATATAATCTGATAAATATATTATGAACTTCATAATCTCCCCCATTTCATCGCTGCTTAGTGTCATCCTTAGCGAATTAACAATTCACTATGTGAGGGTTCCTTTTCCTTCACACCTCTCTACTTACCTTTTCTTCGGTCGTAATGTTTTCTGGCCAGTGTTGAGAATATAATCCCAGTTGTTGTGGAGCAGGCCGTGGCGATAATTCCGGCCATTAAAATCTCTGCAGGATTAACGGAACCATACTGGCTCCGATATGCAATAATATTTACCGGTATCAGCTGAAGAGAGGAGATATTAACAATTAAAAGCGTACACATATCACAGCTGGCACGCTCCGAATCGTGGTTCAACTTCTTAAGCTCCTTCATCGCCATCAATCCCATTGGAGTCGCCGCCCATCCGAGTCCCAGGATATTTGCAATCATATTGGAGGCTATGTATTCATTTACAACATGGTCCTTGGGCAGATCAGGAAACAGAAAATGTATGATTGGCCTGAGTCTTCGGGTAAAGGAGGCTACCAATCCGCTTTTCTTAGCCACCTGCATCAGTCCCGTCCACATAGCCATAATACCCAGCATGGTAATACAGAGAGTAACTGCTTCCTTAGAGGAGCTGATGGTGGCATTGCTGACCTTGGCTATATTTCCCTTCAAAACCCCGACTATTATTCCGATTACTATCATAAACCCCCACAGATAGTTCAACATTCTTGCCTCCACCTTTCCAATTACTGCTTTTTTGCTTGTATGGGATTTCCTATATAAACTATATTCATAATTTAGAAATAAATGTCACTTATGAGGACTATTATAGAAATACTTGAGTCTCTTTTACATATATTGTTTAAAATGTGCTAGGTTTTGACAAATATTTTAGTTGACTTCTAAATTACCCTATGATATCTTATAATAATGCGATATACAAAAAATGTAAGCACGTTTGTAATCCACACAAACTATACATGTATGTGGCAAATATTATTTTTATTCCCCAATATACTTGAGAAAAGGAGGCCAAATTATGAAAGGCACAGGCATTGTCAGAAGGCTGGATGAACTCGGAAGAATTACTCTTCCCATTGAATTGAGGAGAACTCTTGATATCGGTGAAAGAGATCCCCTGGAAATCTATACAGATGAGGGAAGAATTATCCTTCAGAAGTATGAGCCGGCAGATATCTTTACCGGAAGCAAGGATAACCTGATTGATTATCACGACAAGAAAGTTTCCAAGGAAACTATTATTGAACTCGCGAAGCTTGCAGGTATTATCGAATAATCTACATATTTCAAATTTAAATAATAAAGAAGCGAAAGAGATCCTCTTTCGCTTCTTTATTTATACTTCATATGAAATTGCTCCTATAAAATATTAACCTTATTTATCCTCTTTTTCTCAGATACAGCTCAACTCCCCAAAGAGTGTTATTCCTAACGGTATAATATTCATCCGTTGGTTCTCCCTGACGATACCATTTTGCGATGATATAACGGTCCGGATCTTCTGATTTGGCAGAAAGACCATCCTTATCAAGGTATTGCAACGGTATTCCGCTTTTTGATTGATAACGAATACTACCCTCTTCCTTCCCATCCAGATAGAAGGTTTTCTTCATATTATCATCCTCTGTACCATTATAAAAAATCCCTTCCGTTATTACCTGACGCTGTCTGATTACACCCTGATCATCTGTTTCCGCTGATATATCTGTTAGTTTTCCCATACCATTGGGAAGGTCTTTGCTCCATTCTCCTTGATAACAATACCAGCCGGAGTTTTCCTTGCCCTCCTTCTGCACGAAGAGTACACCGGCTCCCTTCTTCAATCCGTCCTGAAAGCCTCCGGAATATACCGTATTTGCATCTATAACCAGCAGACCATTTCCGTTTGTTATTCGTCCTTCTCCTAAGGTACTATAATAAACCGGATCTGAGCCCGCAATCTTCATCGTAAAGAAGGTGTTTTTCAATAGCTCCTGGATCTTCTCCGCATCCGCAACACTGACGGCTTCATTCAATTGCTTCAGAATCCGTAATCTCTCCTTCTTCTCATCTCTCAGTGTTGTTGCACGGTCTAATATTTCCTCCAGCGTATTACTTCCTATATGCTTAAGCGCATCCTCCAAAAGACGAACCGCCTGGTCATATTTGCCCGTCAGGATATAAAGCTCAGCCAAACGGTTATATGCGTTTTCTTCCTCCGGAAGTAACACAATGGCACTGTTTAGCTTCTTTATGGCATCCTCATAGTTTTCCTGATATATGTATTCTGAAGCCTCATTAATAATTTCATCATATCTTTCTTTCTGGAGGTGATTCTCAACCTCCTTAAGTGTTTGATTCAGCTTCTCGCTCTGCGTCAGGGTCTGCCCCTCGATAACCTCTTCCATTGCCATATTATAATTCCCCAATGCGATATAGGCCTCTGCAATCCGTTCATAGGATATGACTTCCTTACTTTTAATCTTCTTCGCCTTTTCATATTCGGTAATTGCCTTCTCATATTCCCCATTTGTAAAATAGATATCTGCATGGGCAATTATCTGGCCGAATTCATAATCTGTCTTTTTAGCGGTTACTTCTTCTATTTTTTCCTTAACTTTATTTCCTCCGGATTTCTGGTAATAGCTTCGAAGAGCCTCCAGTGCTTTGTCATAATTGTTCAAACCAACATAAGCCTCTGCCAACCCAATGGACAGAAGCTCTTTATCGCTGTTCTTCATCGACATTGCCTTAAGGTAAGCCTCTGCTGCCTGCTCATAATTGCCCGCCTTAAGATATTTATCTGCCATAACAGCCTGTTCATCATACTTTTTTCTTGCTACATATCCATTAAAAATGAATATTCCGGTAACTAATAATATAAGCGCACTTAGTGCGATTATTATTTGTCTCTCCTTCGCTTGCATTGCCCCACGTAACATAACCACACCTCCAAAAGACAGTTATTCCTGATAGTACAGCAGCCTGAGGTACTATAATCAGTCCGTTGTTGTACTATCTTCCTCCTGAATAAGCATTTGGTATACATCCCTCTTACTTATTCCCCTATCTTTTGCTACCGTCTTCATGGCTTCCTTCTTGTCTACCCCTTTATCTGTATACAATTTCATATGCTCTTCGACGGTAATCAGTCCCCACTGATCCTTCTTCTCTAATTCCAGCTCTTCCCCTGATCTGCCTTCCAATACGATTACGTATTCCCCCCTGGGCTCCTGTTCCCCATAAACAGAAGCAGCTTCCGTCAAGGTTGTCTGCCATATTGTTTCATGCTTTTTCGTCAATTCCTTAATGACAGTAAGCCTTCTGTCTCCTAAGGCTTCCTTAAGCTCTCTCAGGGTCTTAAGAAGCCTGTGCGGCGCTTCATAAAGAATGACAGTTCTTGTCTCGCTTTTCAGCTCCTCCAGAATCATCTGCTTTTCCTTCTTATCCTGAGGAAGAAATGCTTCGAAGCAGAATCTCCTGGTCGATAAGCCGGAAAGCGTCAGTGCCGTAATGGATGCGGAGGCTCCCGGAAGGGATGTGACTGTAATTCCTGCTTCGTATGCCTGCTTCACCAGTTCTTCACCGGGATCGGATATCCCAGGAGTACCGGCGTCGGTGATTAATGCGATGTTTCTTCCTTCCTGCAGCAGCCCGACAAGATATTTTGCCTTATCTACCTTGTTGAATTCATGGTAGCTTGTCATTGGTGTTTTGATTTCATAATGGTTCAACAGTTTTATACTGTGTCTTGTATCTTCCGCCGCAATCAGATCAACCTCCTTCAAGGTCCTGATTACACGGAATGTAATATCCTCCAGGTTTCCGATCGGTGTTGCACAAAGATATAATATACCGGACATTTCGATCAGCCTTTCTTAACGCATTGGACGCGGATTAACAGGCAATTCTAATATCCATAGATATCATAAATCTCCTGCGTATAAACCTTCGGCTCCTTATATACGATTAGTGGTGCTTCAATAATTAGATTCGACCTTCCCCCCTTAATGCATTCTAAAAGTACCATGTTCGGTTCCTTATCTGCATAAGGGTGGACCAGCTTCATCCTCTTCGGTTCTAATTTATAGACACTTAAGGTATTGATAATCTCTACCAGACGATGCGGTCTGTGTACCAGATAAAACCTTCCGTTCGGTTTCAGGCATCTTGCTGCTTCCCTTACCACATCCTCAAGGGTACACAGAATTTCATGCCTGGCAATTGCCTTCGCCTCGGCCGGATTTACAAGGCCGTGACTATGGTTCATATAGGGCGGATTGCTGGTAACAACATCAAAGGAAGCCATTCCAAAGAGCTTTGAGGCTTCCTTGATATCACCGGTTACAATATCAATTTTATCTTCCAGTTGATTCAAGGCTATACTGCGCCTTGCCATATCGGCACTCTCTACCTGAATCTCCAAGCCTGTAAAATGTCGTCCTTCGGTCTTAGCTTCCAATAGGATTGGAATAATGCCGGTTCCTGTTCCTAAATCCAGAGCTCTCTCACCCGGAAGGACCCTGGCAAATCCGGAAAGGAGTACCCCGTCCATACCGAAACAGAATTTCTTCGTATTCTGTATTATATGATAATTATTCCGATGGAGGTCATCCACCCGTTCACCGGGTAGAAGTAAGTCCTCCGATATATCTGCATTATTCATCATCCAGCAGGGATTTCCCTTCTCTCTTCTCCAGCAGCTCTAATACTCTTAATTCTTCGTCTTCAATGGAGGGGGTTCTTTCCTTCCTCTTCTTCTGCTTAAATCTTAAATCCTCAACCTTATATTCCCGGACTTCCTTCTCATCATTTTCCAGGGTAACTATGACCTTAACCAGCTGCTTCAGCACGCTGACGCTCTGAACCTCACCCTTTAGGTTGTCCTTTGTAGTAACAAAATCACCAACGTTCGGAAGCTTAGAATTTAATTCCTCATAAGCGTCTTCTTCATTTTTAAGGCAGCACATCAGTCTTCCGCAGACACCGGAGATCTTCGTGGGATTCAGGGAGAGATTCTGCTCCTTCGCCATCTTAATGGATACCGGTGCAAACTCGGACAGATGGGTATTGCAGCAAAGCGGTCTTCCGCAGATTCCGATTCCTCCGACGATCTTCGTCTCATCCCGGACACCGATCTGTCTCAGTTCAATTCTGGTCTTAAACACACTGGCCAGATCCTTTACCAGCTCGCGGAAGTCTATCCTTCCATCTGCAGTAAAGTAGAATAATACCTTATTATTATCAAAGGTATATTCCGAATCAATCAGCTTCATTTCCAGCCCGTGCTTCTTGATCTTCTCAAGGCATATCTGAAAGGCTTCCTTTTCCTTCTCCTTATTGCGCTTCTCGACGGCATTATCCTCTTCCGTAGCCTGGCGAATGACCGGCTTTAACGGCTGGATAATCTTGTCCTCCTCCACATCCCTGGGACCGAGAACCACTGAACCGTATTCTATCCCCCTGGCTGTCTCGACGATTACCTTATCACCTTGCTTTATATTATATCCGGCAGGGTCAAAATAATAAACCTTACCTGCGCTTCGGAAACGCACTCCAATTACATTAACCATTACTATTCTCCTTTATTTTCAGTATCATAAGCTCTATCGTAATGTCAAAGTTCACATTTGCTTTCAGCCGTATCTTTGCCTTCTCCATCGCTCCGATAATATTCTCTATCTCCCCGTAGCTTCGTATATTTGCCTGCTTTCGGATGAATTGAAACTCGTTCTTATATAGGAGAAGGTTCGGATCGTTCGTGGCTTTTAGCATCAGGACATCCCGATACCATAATACCATTAAATCGATATAATCCTCTATGGAGGGTTTATTCTCAGAAATCGTCTTAATACCGGCGATTACCTCGGACAGCTCCATCTCGTCGATATACCGGAGGATATGAAGGACATCCTCTTTTTTCCGTTCAAAATCCTCGGAGGATGCATATTTGATTGCTTTTCCTACATTTCCCCCCGAGAAACCGGCAGCCATCTCTGCCATATAATCCGGTATGTGGTGCTGTTCCATCAGGAATTCCTTAATCAGCTTCTTATCCACCGGCTTCAGATTTAACACAACGCATCTGGATAAAATGGTGGGAAGAATTACATTAATATTATTGACCAGTAAAAGAATTACCGCATATTCCGGCGGTTCCTCCAGGGTTTTTAAAAGTGCATTCTGTGCCTGCTCCGTGAGCTTCTCGGCAGAATCGATAATATAAATCTTATAAGGACTGTGGAAGGGCTTAATCCGGATATCCCCGTTGACCTGAACGCGGATATCATCAACGCTGATGCTTAGTTTCTCATGGGTAACCCAGATAATATCCGGCTGGTTGCCCGAATCGGTCTGCATGCAGGATACACACTTATTACAGGGACGAATACCTCCCTCCTGGCATTGTAGCGTCTTTGCAAAGGCAGAAGCCAGAAGCTTTTTCCCCATTCCTTCTTCCCCATGTAAAATGTAGGCATGGGAAACCTTGCTTGCCTGAATTGTCGCTTGTAGATGTTCGATAATAGTTTCATGTCCTATGATTTGCTGAAAATCCTGCATATAATCACCCATTCAATTGAAATTCCTCAAATTGTCTCAGAGCATTCACTTATTTAGTGACAACTTTAGCTTACAGTTACCGTCGATAGCTTCTTATTGTGCCGATCTATATTTAGGTTAAAATATCTAATAATAGTCCCCTGATTTCATCTATCTTATTAAGAATCGTGATATGATCCTTCTCATCCTTTATTAACTCTATCGCCAGCTCATCCAGGTTCTTATCCACAAGCTTAATCATGGTATAAACCCTGTGTCTGCCCTTTTTATCCAGAAAGTTCTCTCTGGAGAATTTATGTGACCGGTTTACGATCTCGTTCATGAATTCCTTAATCAGTTCCCGGTAATGCTTCATATCCTTGACATCCATATGCTTAACGAGCTTCTTACCCTGGGAGGAGATCTCCTCCAGCATCATATTCAGCCTGGCAGCAAGCTCCTGCTCCTCGATATGGGATATCAGGGTAAATTTAAAAGACCCGTCCGTTTCCTGCACGGGTGCCTTCTGTATGGTCTGGTTCACCTGTTGCATCTGGTTCACCTTAATATCCATAACAATACCTCCATCTGTGATAAACCCACTAGCTTGTCATAGAACCGATACCGTTATTCTTTGTCAGTTGCAGGCATATGGATTTACCTACTGCATCAGGTCCGGTTTCTTCACAAGGATAAGCTTTATCACTGTAAGTATACCACACATCAGGGGGACTTTACAGTATAATTTTTGATGTCGGTCTCAATCTCGTTTAAACAGATTCCTAAATCCTGGTTTTGATAACGGTTTATAATTCCGGCTGCCCGTATATTCTCCTCTGAAAAGTCTTCTTCATCCGCAAGAAACCTTCTGCATAGCTCAGCATATCTTGGCTGCTCCTGCTTCTGTTCCCGTTTCATGGCCCTTAAGAGCCGTATTCCGTCCTCCACCTCAATATAGATTGGTACCACCTTATCCGCTCCGAAATACTTTTTAATCTGTTCGTAGCTTTCTAAAGTTCCATGCATCAGGTAATCGTTGTGTTCCAGATCAATCTGCCCGTCATCCACGGTAAAGTAATGCCATTTTCCAAGTACGGTATTATATGCCCTGTGTTCGATTACCTTCTTCTGCTCCTTAAGCTCCTCAAGCCGACCTTCATCTACGAAATGATATTCCACCCCTTCGGTCTCATTCACCCGGATTGGCCTTGTGGTATACATAATTACTGTTTTCAGATAAAGCTCCGGATTTTCCAGCAGATGTTTAAATATGGTATCCTTACCGGTAGCACTTTTTCCTAATACGATAAAAATTCTTGCCATTCTTCTATCCTCTCCCAACCACTCTGATCCGGTCCCTGTCTGTTCCCAGCAGCCCGGTAATTGTCAGGCCATCCTGTCTCACCCGTTCCAGATACTTAAGAACGTTATCATCAATGATTTCACCCGGAACTAATATTGGAATTCCCGGTGGATAAATACTGATAAATGCCGCTGATACTCTGCCTTTGCCTTCGGATAACCGGATTTCTTCCGTTAAAGCTTCCAACGCTTCATAGGGCAGCATAGCCCGGTCAGGCTTACTAATCTCCTCTGAGCAATTCCGGCGGTTGGTTCCCCATCCGGACAGCTCCTCATCCAGCTTAAGAAGTGCCCCCTGAAGCCGGTCAAATCCTTCCTCCGTATCGCAGATACCTGTCATACCAACAACATAATCCCTAGTCTCCATCTCCGGGATGATATGATACTCTGTACTAAGCTTCCGAAAGAGCTCCGGCCCCGTAAGACCTTCGCTTCTGATCCGGATCGTAAGCTTCGACGGATCAAGGTCATAAACTCCGGAGCAGCCAACTATGCTGCGATCCATCAGGTGCAGCTGCTTCAATGCCCCCATGGAGCCGTAGAACCTGCATAACCTGTCATAATACACATCAAAAAGCTCTTTCCCGTGATCCTCGATTAATGAAATGCAACGGTCGATCCCGGCCATTAACAGATACGAGGGGCTGCTGCTTTCATAGATAGCCAGGTAATGTTCCAATAGCCGGTTATATTCCGGCGTATTAGAATGAAGCACTGCCGTCTGTGTGAAGGCGGGGAGGGTCTTGTGAAGGCTCTGTATCACAATATCTGCCCCCTGGGTGACGGCACTTTGCGGGAAGGCTTCATGAAAGCCAAAATGAGCCCCATGGGCCTCGTCTACCAGAAGTAACGCCCCGGCCCTGTGTGCAGCGTCTGCAATTGCCCGGATATCCGATACCACCCCTTCATAGGTGGGGGAGGTGATGGCAACCAGCTTCACATCAGGGTAAGTTATCAACAATTCCTCTATTTCCCGGGCTTGAATTCCACCATTAATACTACTCTGTGGGATTAACTCCGGATAAAGATATACCGGCTCCAATTCCCGGAGCAATACCGCATGATATACTGCCTTGTGGCAGTTTCTTGCAATTATTATCCGGCTGCCGCGTTCTGCCAGAGCAGAAATTCCGGCAAGGATTCCGACTGTACTTCCGTTGACCAGCGGATAGGATTGATCTGCTCCGTACAATTTCTGAAGCCGCTTACCAAGCTCAAGCAATATCCCCTCTGCCTGGTGCAGATTATCAAAACCCTCAATCTCCGTAATATCAATAGAATACGGATTTCCGAAGGATAACAGCCCCGTATTTCTTTTATGGCCCGGCATATGCATCGGGTAGTAGTCCATTTTACTATAATCTGATAATTTATCATAAAGCCTGTTCACAATTAAACCAAGCCTTTCCGAGTATTTCTTATTCGTTACATAGAAAAAACAGTTCATGTTTAATATATAACAAATATTTACGAAACACAAGTTTTACATATTTACAGCCCAAATAATCCATGAACCGGGTGCCGGCCGGCTGATATGATTAAACAAACCGCAATGATTATGTTAAAATGCGGATGCTTAAGCATAAAAAAAGCCTTAATCACTTCCTATCCGGGTTAATCAAGGCTCTCAGGTTTATCTAACCAGATTCGCTCGTAAGCGCAGCGACTCCTTCTCATATTTCTGCTGATACATCCTAGAATCTGCTACAATCATACAGTCCTCTATGGTGGTGTTCTCGTCCGGAGTCAGCATACTCCAGCCATAGCTTACATATACGTTAAACTCATAATTACCGCTCTGGTTGAACTTGTCCAACTCCTCGACAAACTTCTTAACGAAATTATTCATTTTCTTATCATCGTATTCCAGACCGATTACCGTGAATTCATCTCCGCCGCAGCGTATACAGATCTCATCATCATCCGCTGCATTCTGAAGCGCATCCGCAACCACCTTGATGGCAATATCACCACTCAGATGTCCGTAGTTGTCATTGATCATCTTCAATTTATCCATATCGGCAGTGAATATCATAAGCCTTATACGCTCCTCCAGCGCTTGCTTCAGATACTTCTTACCCAGGGTCTCCAGCCCCCTCCGGTTATAGAGGCCGGTCAGGTCATCCCTTATGTACATATCCTCCAGCTTATATACCAGCCTTTTCAATTCACTATGGACACGGACATTCTCAAGTGCATTACTGACATTGATCAGCCATGCCTGGAACGTCAGCATATACGTCTTAATCTCGCGAAACCGAATCGCGATATATCCGAATTTAACTCCCTGATGATGAAGCATAGCAACGAAGAAAATCATCGGCTCGTCATCCATAAGCTCCTGCGGTATTAAATTCCTCTTCTGAAAACGCATCTTACTATAATCAATCCTGTTCTTAATACCGATTTCCATCAGCATTATATCACTGTTATCTTCTGATATCTCTTCATTACCATCCTGATAGTTCTGCCAATCCGGTTCTAAGCACAGATAAAAGTCCGTAAAGCCGACATTCTCATACACATAAAAGCGGAGATGGTCATTAATCTCTTCCAGCTTAGTAAAGCCGGTTAGATCTCCGGACATATATGCATTTCGTTCTGTAGCCCGACGCAGCGAATCGGTCATATTGATATAATACTTCTTCCGCTCCTTATTCTCTTCCTGCGAATTATACTTGCAGCCACAGGAACCGCGGATTATGGAAATCGTCTTCATATAGGAATCTTTGGGCTGTTCAATTCCCAGAATATGCTTATGAATCTTAATTACTGCTTCCGCTCCCATATCAAAGAGTGGCAGCCTGGCTGTCGTGATTGACGGAACATATTCAGCCGAATCGACAATATCATCACAGCCGGAGATGGCAATCTCCTCCGGAACGGAAATTCCCCGCTCAGATAGAGCATTACTGGCTGTAATTGCCATATAGTCATTGGCACATACAATGGCCTGCGGACGTTCCAACGGGCTGGCAAGCCATTTATCTATTGCAAAATATGCGGCATGCTTCCAGAAGTCGCCGTAGTAAATTCTCTCTTCTTCAATCGGTATATTATATTCCGTTAGAACACGCTTATAGGAGGCAAGTCTGCTTTCCGAATCGGAATGGCCCTTGGGTCCTGCCAGAAAGTTAATCCGGGTAAAGCCATGGTCTACTACAAAATGGCGTATTAACTCCTCAATTACAGTATCATTATCAATCATCACATTGTAATATTCATCAATCTTCGTTTTTATACTGACCACAGGGCACTTGCTTTTCTCTGCAATATGACCACGAACTCTTGCTTCAAGTCCTTCCACCGCCAAAGTCTCCGGTACAATAATAATCCCATCAAAATCCTCATAGTACGGAATATCCGCTATTTTGATTTCTCCGGAGTCATAGAGGGGCTGTCCGTATCCGCCGAAATTTGTAAAATATGCAACATTATAGTTAAGCTCCTTCGCACGGGTAGAAATACCTCTGCTGATAACTTCTTGAAATTCCGAGTTGACCTGAGATATAAAAACCCCAATTGTCTTTCTCCCATTATTTAACATGACGTATTCTCCTGTCTGAAGATTTCACGAATTAATGTAACTATATATCACCAATGGGGTGTGCGTATTCCTAATTAGTTTTGTGAATATATTTAATATAAATATATAACAAATATGTCTAAAAAACAATATATTTCATAATTTTATCCATTAATACATGATTATTTGATTCTATTTTTTAATGGTTACGTTGAGTATTCGTTATTCTCAGTCATTTTTGTCAAACAAACGCCCTTCGATAAACGAAATCTTTCGGTGTGAGATTGATTAATAGCGTGCCATTGCCTCTGCACGTTTTAACAGACCGTCAAAAAATTTCAGCTTCTCAGTCTCCGTAACGAGCTTACCTGATATGTAATACTCCACCCTTAAGCTTTCCTTCTTAATCGGTCCATTCCTCTCAAGGATTACTTTCAAGTGATTGATTGTACCGCTTATACCGTCAATGAATTCTATTCTGTCCGGAAGGAGGCTTCGCAGAGTATCTTTAAAATAATTGAAATGCGTACAGCCAAGAACGAAGTTAGAATAATTCTTAAGCTCGAAGGCAGATAACTCTCTCTTAAGATATTCCCCAACCTCAGGACGATCAAAACAGCCGGCTTCAGCAAATAACACCAGGTCCGGCAGTGCAAGCAGATCCGTCTTATGCTCCCCGTCTACCTGCTTAAGAAGGTTCTTCAGCTTATCCTCACGGATGGTAAGCGGGGTGGCTGCAATCAACACCCTTTTATCAGGACATTTCTGGACTGCAGGCTTCACTGCCGGTTCCATTCCCAGGATGGGTAACTTATATTTCTCACGTATATATTCGATGGCTACACTGGTTGCTGTATTGCAGGCTATTACAACAGCCTTGACTCCTTTCCCTACCAGAAAGTCGACGGCTTCATCCACATAACGGATGATCTCCTCCTTGGGCTTCGTACCATAAGGAACATGATCGGTGTCCGCATAATAGATATATTCTTCCTCCGGTAAGGTCTGTAATGCCTGCTGTAATACGGTTAAACCACCAACTCCGGAGTCGAAAAATCCTATCTTCATGGTATTCTCCCCTTCCTATGTATCCTTTATGGCTATTCTGTCCTAGCTCCTATTATTTTATCATAATCTGTTTAAAAAAGATAGATATTTAGTCCTATTTTTTCAGACGATATTGCTTCCTGCTCCTGTAAAAACTGAGACCTGCACCGCCACCTCTTTGTTTTTAAAAACTGAGACCTGCACCGCTCACCTCAGGTCCTTCGGACCTTCGGTCGCGTAGGCTTCGCCTATACAAGAGAAGGCAAGGATACTCTCCTGAAAGCAAGCTTTCGTAGAGTATCCTTACCTTCTCTTTGTGCAGGCTCAGTTTTTATCGCGTAAAAATGCACCGACCCAGAAGCAATTATTCCACTTAAGGAGTAGTTACAGTATGATCTACTGTAATGTCAAAGGTTAAGCCCGTTCCATTTGACGTTGTTTCAGTAGGGAAAAGGTAAAGCTGTACTTTGGTATCCTCTGTTTTTGTCATAATATAATCCTGAACGAATTGATTGTTAAATTCGATTACAGAAGTATTATCTCCGTTATCAGTTACAGTATAATAGGATACATTTAATATATCAGCAGTGCCTGCAAAACATATTCTATTAACACCTTCCGTGTTATTCATATATAGTTTAAAGGTAATAGCGGAACCACTCACTGCACTTGTAGACACCTCTGCCAAACCATTTTCAGTACGGATTTCATCTAAAGAAGATAAGTTAGTAGGAAAGCCAAAATACCAGTTTCCTGATAAATCCTGCCATTTAGTTAATGATGAATTTTCCGTTGTAATAGTAGTTGTATTAAGGGTTGTTAAATCATCAATTACAATTGATTTGGCAGTATTGTTATAATATACAATCATACCCTGTACTACATCAACCGGGTAGAAAGGTTTTCCTTCTAATATGATTTCTTGTGAGGAATCATAACCTTCCTGACCTGTATAATAACCGGCACTATTATCATCATATACAACTGTTATATTTTCATTTACATCAACAATTACAACTGCATACATTGCAGGTAGATAAAGAGATATTAATCCGGTTTCATTAACATCAGGTGAAATAGATACTTCATAGCCATCTGTTGTTTTAGCATATTTATTATAAAGTTCTTGAATTGTTATGTTTCCATCTAAGAATTTTTGATAATCTGCTTTTCTCATAGCTAATAACTCTTCCGCACTCATATCAGGTACATAATAAGTTTCAATATTAGACATAACACCTTCAAAAATTACCGTTACTTCAGATATCAATACTGCTGCTATTATTCTGTCAATAGCATTATTGATCATTTCTTCAAATCCGGCTTTATGTGAATCAGGTATAGACGGTAAATATTCATTCGCTTTTTCTGTTATACTATTAATTGCATCTTCTTTGCTTGTTGCTAATAGCTCTTCTTCCGTAGGTTCTGATGGAGTTATAGGTGTAGGTACAAAATTCCTGATACTGGATATAGCCGAATCACGCACACTAATAATATTTGCAAGAGCAGTGACATTATTTACTTTTGTAATCTCTGCCGCCACCATACTATTGAACTCTTTTGTCTGAGAATCAGTAAATCTTGTGGTATCATATTTGCTAGCTTCATTATTTATTATATTAATTGCGTTGGTTTTGGCATTTGCTAATAATTCAGCTTCAGTAGGTTCTGACGGAGTACTTGGTACCCATGGAATACTTGGGGTTTCCGGAACAGAAGGAACAGATCCCCCTCCTCCTCCAATCACTGTTGTATCTTCCGGTGTATTTGTAGGAGTCGGAGTTGACGTTGGTTGCTCAGTCGGTTGTTCTTTAGGTAAAGTAACCTCCTTTGCATTCTGCACATCAACCTTTCCCAAGACGCCTGTAGCAGTAAATGTGGAGTTTGGTGCATTCACTATGACCTTCAAATCCGGATAATCTTTACTAATTATAAATTCTTCTTCTGTTTCAGTTGTAATAGAAATTATTGTAACTCTAGAATTCTTAAGTACTCTGTCTAATGCTTCCTGAGTGCTTACATAAGCCGTTACCGCTTTAAAATCACCTTTATTAACAACGGTTGCTGCAGATGCGTTAATATAGAGACCTTTATCAGAATAATCATCTTTAGGGATTGTTAATTTAATTTTCTTAGAGGTAGTAATAGTAATGTAATCGATATTAGCATTTTTTAAAGCATTATTCAACTGTGCTTGCGTACTTACATATGTATGAACACTTTTAAAATCATCACCATCAAATTTTACAGTAGCGGATGGAGCCTTCAAATAAAGTCGCTTACCGGAATAATTGCCATCAGGAATTGTCAATTTAACTTTTTTAGATGTCTTGATAACTATTTGTGTCACGTTAGAATCTTTCAAAGCTCTATTCATTTCTGCTTGTGTTGCTACATATACTTTCTTGGTAGCCGCAAAAACCGACTGTTGGCTAGTGATAAACGTTAAAATCATAACAATAACCATAATTTTACTTAATAATTTTCTAAATCTCATAAATAAAATTCCTCCTTAGTTTTTAATATGAATTGGTTTTTATCTATACTAACATAATAAAATTTGTATGTCGTATGCTCTCAGCATAATACGCGTAGTCACTTTATCAACCGCATAATCTCGATTCTCCCATATCATAAAGCAGATTATCCACTTCTGTTATTTCAAGCTTCTTATTGATAGAGAATATGAACAAAACATCTCTTCTATTTTTTGGATATAATGAATTATATCCTGCATATCTAAGTAATCTTTGAGTTTCATCCAGCGTTAATCCAAAACCAATTGCTAATTGTATAATCTTATCTCTTTTTGGTTCCCTCCGACCGTCGAATATTTGATATCCGTAAACGGTTGTAAGTCCAGCCTTACTGATAACATCTGACTTTTTTATCTGATATCTTTCAAGAAGCTCGTTCAAGTATGGCACTAATGGCTTATTTACAATCAGATTCCTGTTTTCCGAGACAAAAGCTTTGATATCATTTTCTTTCTGAAGCCAATTTATAAGCTCACTTGTATCATGGAGCATTTTATTCTCTCCCTGTTAAGCGACTCTTTAGAGCCCCCACCGATTACAGCTTTCCGTCACATTCCATTCTCTAAATTCATAAATAATCTATGACAACGTGTTGTTATATAC
>JAEYQV010000138.1 GCA_023409835.1 Bacillota bacterium | reverse complement strand
CAAACTTAAGCTCCGGTCTCTGGAAATGATACAGTTCAACTTCAATCTCCTTCCCGTAAAGGTCCTGGTCAAAATCGAACAGGAAGGTCTCGACCCCCTTCAGTTCACCCTCTCCGACCGTCGGCTTATATCCGATATTAGTCACTCCCGGATAATAAATACCGTCAATCAAGGTTTTTGTGGCGTATACTCCGCAGGGAGGCAGCAGCTTATTCGTAGGAGGAATGATATTCGTCGTAGGCATGCCGAGTGTCCTTCCGATCTTTCTTCCATGCAGGACCTGACCGATGATAGAATAGGTCTGACCGAGCATCGCATTCACCGACTCCATATTGCCCAGACTTAACTCCTTCCGGATTGCCGAGCTGCTGATCGTAGTGTCATTCCATCTCTTCTTCTCACAGGCAATCACCCGATAGCCATAGGTATTCTCCAGCTCCTTGAGCATATGAATATCTCCCCTCCGCTTGCGTCCGAAGCGGTAATCCTTACCTACTACAATCAGCTTTGCATCCAGCTTACCTACCAATACATCCCGGATAAAATCCTCCGGCTCAATATTCTTGGTCTCCTCGGTAAATGGGTAGGATACGAGAACATCCATCCCCGAGCTTCTCAGCTTATGAAGCTTCTCCTCCTCCGTATAGATCAGCTCAAATTCCTTTCTGGAGAAAAGATTCCCCGGATGGTATAGAAAGCTGAACATTACTGCTCTGTAGCCCTGCTTTTTGGAGGCAATCACCTGTTCCATCAACAGCTGATGTCCAAGATGAAGCCCGTCAAACTTACCCAGGGTAACAGCGCTGTTCTTTAATTTAAAATCCACGTTTCCTGCTATATATTCCATAGTTTCCTCCAAAGTTATGTCATCCTGCCGGTATGTCCATGCTCTCCGGCTTATCACCCGCAGGATGAATTCCTCTATTAGGATAAAAACATCTTTACCGGACGAAATTCCTCTTCAGCCGCTAAATATCTGTATATCCCGATAAACTCCTGTTCCGAATCGTATACCCTTACCTCTGCAGTAAGCTTATGTTCCTTTATCTGCTGAAGCATCTCATGGTCCTCCGCAGTCGAAAGCATCCCCGGGGTAAAGGAATTCCCGTTATGAAGCATACGGTCATACTCCTTATTCATGGTTACACTGCCAAGATGAGCAAATAGCTTGTCCACGGGAATGACTGCACTGCTTAAGCTATCCGTACGGACCAGCTCTTCAACCTCAGCAAGCCTAAGGGCCTTCTCCAGCGTAAAGCCACCCACCCTGGTTCTCAGCAGACTCTTCATGGAACCGCCACAGCCAAGCTGCTCTCCGATATCATGGAGCAGAGTCCTGATGTAAGTACCCTTTCCGCAATCAACTGAGACTCTGACCTCATGGTCCGCTTCTGAATAAGATAGAATACGGATATCAGTGATGATAACCCTGCGGGTAGCCCTCTCAATCTCCTTGCCCTGTCTGGCAAGCTCATACAGCTTCTTTCCGTTGACCTTAATTGCGGAATACATCGGTGGAAGCTGGTCATATTCCCCGATGAAGCTATCTATGGCCGCCTTAATCTCCGCGAAACCTGCCTTTACCGGAGAGGTCTTAAGTACCTGACCGGTCAAATCCTGGGTATCGGTTACAATCCCCAGCTTTAAGACCGCTTCGTAGGTCTTATCCTTATCTGTAATAAGATCCACTACCTTAGTTCCCTTACCGATACAAACGGGAAGAACCCCTTCCGCATCCGGATCCAGGGTCCCTGTATGTCCAATTTTTTTCATTTTTAAGATACCCCTCATTTTAGCAACAACATCATGAGAGGTATAGCCTTTTTCCTTATATATGTTTATAATTCCGTTTATCAAATTCAAGGTCTCCTTACCGATTAATTTCGGCCCAGTTCCTTCAGCTGAGCATCGATGTGCCTGGTCAGATTATTGATAACATCATGAACCGTACCCCTCATCGTACACCCTGCTGCTTTAATATGACCGCCTCCGCCAAAATAAACTGCGATTTTGCTCACGTTTACCTTACCGTTGGACCTCATGCTCACCTTATATTCCTGAAAATCAGCTTCATAGATAAAGACTGCAACCTCAGTCCCCTTCGTAACCCTGAGCTGATCAATAATTCCATCCAGATCCGCATGGCTAGCTTCGTAGAAATCCAGCATCCTGCGGCTGATAGAGGACACGATAACACGTCCGTCAAGTATCAGAATACTCTCCATCAGGCAGCGGCCCAGAAGCTGGGTCTGCAGATAGGTTTTAGAATAAAACGTCTCGTCAATCAGCTTAGAGAATGGAATCCCCTTATTGATCAGACAGCCCGCAATTCTCAGTGTTTGCTCAGAGGTATTGGAATGCTTGAATACGCCGGTATCATGAATCAGACCGACATAGAGACATTCCGCTATCTCCTTCGAGATTCTGCTTTCCTCAAACAGGGTAAATAACACCTCACAGGTTGAGGAAGCATCATCCACCACATGATTCACCTCCGCAAAGTGGTTATTGCTGATGTGATGATCAATATTCAGGGTCTTCTTCGCAGTATTGAAGAGCTGTATTGCATTTCCCAGTCTGTCCAGACTTCCGCAATCCAGAGAAATGAACAAATCATAGGTCTCTGTCGGTTCATATGCCTGCTTAATGTCCTCCGTACCGGTAAGAACCCGGAATTCATTCCCGAAGGGCTCCAGGTATACATCGACCTGCTCAATTCCAAAATCCCTTTGATTCTGCGTCAGATAAAGGTAAAGAGCCGTGCAGGAGCCAACACAGTCACCATCCGGTCTGATATGTCCGGCAATTGCGATTTTCTTCTTACCGATAACCTCATAATCTATCTTGTCAAGTTTTAATATGCTCATACTAATACACCTTACTTCCCCTAATGTTCGGATCCGGAGCCATATACCGGTTCTTCCGAACTGAATTGCCCTTCTTCATCCTCGCAGCTTCTTCAC
>JAEYQV010000108.1 GCA_023409835.1 Bacillota bacterium | reverse complement strand
GAAAAATACGTTGTATCAGGGTATTGATACCAAGAAAAAGAAGAAACTGGAACCAAAGCTATCCTTACTTGAGGATATATCGAATGCTCTTAACCTACCGGCTGACATCCTGGCCGGTGCTCCGATTATCACAGCAACCGGCCGAAATGAGATCTGCCTGGAAAATTATAAAGGGATTATTGAATATAACGGGAATAGCATCAAGGTACAGACGAAGGCCTGTAAGATATGCATTGAGGGGAAGAAGCTGAATATCCTGTATTTTACGGAGGATGAGATGCGGATCACCGGCTTCATACAGGCGATTTATTACCAATGATGGACGAAAGAATAGAACGATGGGGGTCTATACATGCTGGTAAAACTGATGAACTGGCTGAGGGGATATGTGAAGGTACAGATCAGCGGTGTTTCACCCGAGCGGTTTATTAATCTGTGCTTAAACAAGAAAATATTCCTATGGAATCTGGTTAAGGCGGATGATTATTATCAATTTCATATCTCTGTTAAGAATTATCGAAAATTGAAGCCGGTCGTTAAGAAGACCGGTTTAATTCCCCGTATTAAGAGAAAGTATGGTCTTCCCTTTTATCTGCACCGAAACCGCAAAAGAAAGGGCTTCTTTATCGGAGTATTTCTCTGTATTCTAGCTGTCTATATGATGTCTTTGTTTATTTGGGACATCAGTATCCTTGGAGGCTCCAAATATACCCCTGAGGCAATGTTAAAATTCCTGAATGAGAATCAGGTTTATACCGGTATCCGCAAGAAAAAGGTGGATTGTCAGGAGATTGAGGAAACAATCCGGTTAGCCTATAAGGATATCGGCTGGGTATCTGCTGAGATTCGGGGAAACCGACTGATCATTAAGCTCACGGAGACCAGTATGCCTGCCCCGGCACAGGAGGCCAGGGCGCCCAGTCATATCATTGCTACGAAGGATGCAATGATTAAGAGCATCATAACCCGTACCGGTACCCCATTGGTTAAGCCCGGAGATGTTGTTAAGAAGGGAGATATTCTGGTCTCCGGGATCAACAACATCGAGGATGATTTTGACGTAATCATTGATAAAAAGCCGGTGATTGCCAGTGCTACAATAACCTGTAAATCCTACTACGATTATTATGATGCCTTTTCGATGTTTTATATGAAAAAAATCTTTACGGATGAGGTGAAAAAGGGGTATTATATCATCATTGCAGGGAAAAAATTATTTTTACATAATCCTAGTAATCCCTTTGATAAATATGATATAATTGTAAACGAAAATAAGCTCCATATTACGGATACCTTTTATCTGCCCTTCCGTTACGGTTCTATGACCATTAGAGAATATACCGAAGAGAAGCAGATTTATTCCGAACAGGAAGCAGTAGATATGGCGAAAGCGAAGCTGAAAAGATATTTTGACCGATTATCTGACAACGGAGTTTTAATTACTGAGAATAATGTTACAATAATCATAGAGAATAATCTATGTATTGCGAAGGGTAGAATCATAGTGGATGAACCCGCTTGGGAATATAAAACGATTGATGAGAGTGAGTGGAGGATCGAACAGACAGATGAGCATAATGGAGACAATCATTGATATACCTGCAGAGCATGAGAAAAATGTATTTGGTGGGTTTGATGCTTATGTTAAGATAATTGAACGGACCTTAAATGTAACGGTGATCGCCAGGAACGGTGAGATAAAGGTCGTCGGAGGAGCAGATGAGGTTAACAAAGCGAAGCGCGTATTTCAACAGCTTTTAGAGCTATCCAAACGCGGTAATACGATATCAGAACAGAATGTGAATTACGCTTTATCCCTATGCTTTGAGGAGAAGGAAAGCGCAATCGTGGAGATTGATAAGGACCTGATCTGCCACACCATGAACGGTAAGCCGATTAAGCCGAAAACAATCGGGCAGAAGGCCTATGTTGACCAGATCCGGAATAAGATGATCGTATTTGGTGTTGGCCCTGCCGGTACCGGTAAGACCTATCTTGCCATGGCAATGGGCATTACTGCATTTAAGAATGACGAGGTGAACAAGATTATACTAACCCGGCCGGCAATTGAAGCCGGAGAGAAGCTTGGCTTTCTTCCGGGGGACCTGCAAAGCAAGGTTGATCCGTACTTAAGACCTCTGTACGATGCTCTGTATCAGATTATGGGTCCTGAGGCATATCTTAAGAATACGGAAAAGGGGCTTATTGAAGTGGCACCTCTGGCTTACATGCGCGGCAGAACTCTGGATAATGCCTTCATCATTCTGGATGAAGCACAGAATACCACCCCCGCACAGATGAAGATGTTCCTTACCAGAATCGGCTTTGGCTCTAAGGTGGTAATTACCGGTGACCTGACCCAGAAGGACCTGCCGTCCGGTTCCAAATCCGGTCTGGATGTCGCAATCAAGGTTCTTAGTAAAATTGATGATATTGGATTCACTTACCTGACCAGCCAGGATGTCGTACGTCATCCTCTGGTACAGAAGATTGTTAAGGCTTATGATGCTTATGAGGAGAAGCAGAAGAGGGTGGATCATCTAAAAAACGATCACGGTAAGCATAGAAAATTTACGAAGGGTATCTATAAATCAGAGAAGATCAGGGGAAACCGTTATGAAAACAGATAAGGAGCTTATGGAAAAGGATAAGGGAAAGGGTGCTTCATTGATTACCCTGCTCCCTATTTTATCCGTTATTGCAATTATACTGCTTGGGCTTTGGAAGGATGCTTCCGTTCTTGATATTGCCAAGATCGGTACTTTGACCTTAATACTTACTGCAGCCTCTATATTCTTTATCCGGCTGCAGGAAGAGGATATTCTTAAGAGGCAATATGCGAAAACCATTATAATCCTCAGCTATCTTACATCAATCCTGCTGATTATGCTTCCGATACGGCCTGAGCTGTATTGCTTCTGGATGATCGGCGGTCTGTTGGTAGCTATGCTGGTCGATTCTAAGCTGGGGCTTTTAATCAGCTTTAACCTGACCTTTATCTTAAGCATTACGATGTCACTGCGTCCGGAGATAACGATTCAGTTTCTGATTCTGGGTGTGCTGATGAGTCTTCTATCAGGACCTCTTAAGAATAAAGCCACGGTCGTTTATGGTGCCATCATACTGTTGTCAACCAATATCACCCTTGCCTTTGTGATTAATAATTTTATTTTTGAGGCAAGCACTAATTATAATTATTTATGCTCCTTTTTTAGTATCTTTGCGGTACTAGTTACCGCCTTTTTATTGTCCCAGCTTTACGAGCGGCTCACAGGGGATGGTACGGTTGAGGCTTCCTCAGAGGATCGTGAGAAATCAATAACCGGGCAGCCCTCAGAGGATCGTATGAAATCGGCAGCCGGGCAAGCCTCAGAGATTAACGGAGTGCAGAAGCTGTCCGATCAGACCAGTAAGACACAGAAGACAGGAATTCTCCAGGCTGTATCTGATACTCAGGTAGCGGAGGAGACCCCGGAGCTCGCTATTACCTCATTACCGGAGGCTGGAGCTATGGAACGGCTTAGCAGTGAAGAGGAGGATAGCACTGCTTACAGCAGAGGGATAAGGACAAGCTACGAGCTGCTGCTGTCAGAGCAGAATGGGCTTTTAATCCGACTCAAGGAATATTCCGAGAATATTTACCGTCATTCTCTCCTCATCGGAGAGATCTCCGGCCGTGCCGCAGAATGGATCGGAGCGGATATACATCTGGCCAAAGCTGGCGGTTATTATCATGAGATCGGTAAGATTAACGGCAATGACTATATCGCTGAGGGCCAAATCATAGCGGAGAACCATGGATTTCCGCGGGAGCTGAAGGCAATTCTTAGACAACATAATATTAAGCATGAAAAACCGTCGTCCGTCGAAGCAGCCATTGTAATGCTTACGGATACCGTAGTATCGACGCTTGACTACATAAGAAAAACGGAAGATAAGAAGTATACTGTGGAAAAGATTATTGATAATATATTCCAGATGCGGATGGACAAAGGAACCTTTGATGAATCCGGTCTGTCCTTGAAGGATTACAAAGCGTTGAAGGAATTTTATCTCCGGGAATTCAGCCAACAGCTTGAGCTGTAGGTCAGAATGGTGGTACAGCCTTATTGGCAACCGGAGCTACAATTTACTTTTTGTGAGTTGGACAAGCTAGTTACATAATACATTGAGAAGAAGGATGGTGGCTGAAATGACCTTTCACTGGGATAATGAAGCCAAGGAAACACTGGATTTTAATTATGAGGAGCTGCTAAACCGCGTTATGGAGGTCTGTCTGGACTATATTGGCTGCCCCTATGAAACGGAAATCAGCATTCTGCTTACGGATGATGAACAGATCAGAGAAATTAACAAGGAATTCCGCAATATAGATTCTGCAACCGATGTATTGTCCTTTCCTGCCGTGAATTATTCGTCCCCCGGAGATTTCTCGGAGCTGGAGGAGACGCTGGAGGACTACTTCCATCCGGAAACGGGCGAGTTGATTTTGGGAGATATCGTGATTTCTGTCGAGCGGGCAATCAGGCAGGCAGAAGAATACGGACATTCCGTTATCAGAGAATTTGCTTTCTTAACCGCTCACAGTATACTTCATCTGATGGGATTTGATCATATGGAAGAGGAAGAGAGAAGCAGGATGGAAGCGAGACAGGATGAGATTATGAAAATACTTCAGATATCAAGATAATTGCAAAATATTAGGCCGGCGAACAGAAGCATTTCTGTAATCAGCGGGCATTGTAATTATTCGAAACGGGCAAGAATCAGAAAGGTACGATTATACTATGAAGAAATCAGCATTATTTCTATTTGTTATTATTTTAACTATTTTGATGCTGGCGGGCTGTAAAAAGGCGAAGGACAACAAAGACGGTGAGATTAATAACGATAACACAATGAATCCCCCCTCCTACGATACCTCTGATGGCAGCGCGGAAACCACACCGACGGCACAGCCCACCGCTTCCCCTTCTACGGATGAGGGGCACGAGGGAGAGATGAGAAGCAATCTTACAGGTCTTTGGGTTCCTGTCGAGGTTGGTACGAAGAGACCTTATGCCTTCCAATTCAATAATTTCAAGACAGTCTCTAATCAATGGGGAATTAGTCAGGCAGATATCGTCTATGAGGCATTGGTGGAGGGAGGAATAACCAGACTGCTCGGTATTGGCGAAAACTATACCGGTGACAGGATTGGTTCGACCAGAAGCTCCAGACATTATTTTGTAAGCATTGCAGATGAATATGATGCCATCTATATCCATTATGGGAAGACAAAATATGCGACTGCGAAGATGAAGGAGCTGGGAATCGATCATCTGGATGGGGAAACCGGTATCGGAACCACGGTATTTTACCGGGATAAGTCCATTAAGGCACCTCATAATGCCTTTGCCAGCCTTAAAGGAATTCAGGCAGGAATTAAGGAGAAGGGCTTTAAAACGGAGCATGCGGAGGGCTATGAGCCCCATTATACCTTCTACGAGGAGGATACTGCTCTTACGAACGGAACTCCGGCAGATAAAGTTAACATTAACTTCTCCTCCTATACTTCTCCGTATTTTGAATACAATGGGACGGATAAGCTTTATTACCGGTATCAGTTCAAGGCTGCTCATATCGATTCCAACACCGGTAAGCAGCTGGCCTTTAAGAACATCATCATTCAATTTGTTAAGGAATGGGATATCGATAAGAACGACTACCAGACGATGGACCTTGAGAACTCCTCCGGAACAGGCTATTATATTACAAATGGAAAGCTGGTTCCGATTACCTGGAAGAAGAACGAAGCGAATCGCTTCATGCGTTATTATGATGAGTCCGGAAATGAGTTAACCATAAATCCCGGCAAGACCTATATTGCAATGTTTCCTAATAACCGCACCAAGGATGTAGCTGTTAAATAGGGAATAAGAGGAGATCAGACGGCTCAAACGAAAGAATTATGGGCTAGGTATCACCTGCCCCAATAACAAACAAAAGTGCTCTTTTGTGAAGAATAAAGGAGAAGGATATGGCTTCAAAGAATAAAGACAATAATTTTCTGGTACAGGGAAGTATATTAGCAGCCGCTTCCCTGCTGGTACGAATCATCGGCCTGCTCTACCGCATCCCGATGACCAGAATCATCGGGGACGAGGGGATGGGTTCCTATACCATTGCCTTCCAGGTCTATAATCTGGCCCTGATCTTATCCTCCTACGGCCTGCCTCTGGCAGTATCCAAGCTGGTGGCGGAGCGGTCGGTTAAAAAAGAGTACCGTAATTCCTACCGTATTTTCCGGTTTTCCATGGCGTTTGCAGTTGTAATCGGAGTGATCGCTACTGCCGTTGTTTACTTTGGAGCAGAGTTTTTTGCAACGGTTGTTAATAAAGATCCCTATGCGGTTCTTCCGCTCCGTATATTGGCACCTACCATATTGGTCTTCTCGGTTATGGGTGTATTCCGGGGCTTTTACCAGGGAAAGAGGACGATGATTCCGACGGCTGTTTCCCAGGTACTGGAGCAGATCATCAATGCGGTCGTCAGTGTGGCTGCCGCTTATTTCCTCATGAGAAATTATTCGGCCTCCGTAAACATTACTGCCTACGGCGCAGCCGGCGGTACGCTGGGTACCCTGGTGGGTGCGGTGGCAGGACTGATTTTCCTGGCTTTTGTATATGTATTATATCGCCCTTATCTGAAGAAGCAGATCAGAAATGATCATTCGGAATACAGGGAATCCTATCAGGATATCTTTAAACTACTATTATTGACGATATCACCGATCATATTAAGTCAGACGGTATATCACATCAATGGGGTAATTGATAACTCCTTATTTAGTACGATTATGTCCACCAAAGAGGTGACAGGGTTCGATAATGCCGTATTCTCCGGTTCTGCTGTAGGACAACTGTATTCAGAAGAGAATATTCGAATTTTGATTGGAAAATACGGTAATAAATACATGCTGCTCACAAACCTTCCTGTTGCCATCGCTTCTGCCATCGGTACTGCAATTATAACCAGTATCACGGCAGCGAAGGCAAAGGGAATGAATCATGAGATCCACAGCAAGACCCATGCGGCAATCAAATTCAACATGATAATTGCAATCCCTTCCGCAGTCGGACTGGCGGTTTTGGCCTACCCGATCTTAACCATGCTATTTCCGGATTCCCATCAGCTGGACGCAAATTTCCTCAGACTGGGTTCAGCCGCTGTTGTTTTTTATTCCCTATCAACGGTATCCACCGCAATCCTTCAGGGGATTGACAAAATGAGGGTTCCGATGATTAATTCCGCAATTTCTTTGGGAATTCATGTGGTACTGGTGTTTTTACTGTTAAAATTCACACCCTTAAGTACTTATTCCATGGTTATCGGTAATGTCTCCTTCGCCCTGGTGGTGAGCATCCTGAATTGGATCTCATTAGAAAAATACTTACATTATAAGCAGGAAATCTTAAAGACCTTTGTATTACCCACCATCAGTGCAGGCTTAATGGGAGTGGTAACCTACTTTACCTATCTGGGACTGCATCTGCTGATAGGAAGTAATTCCATTGCCACAATACTGTCCTTACCGGTTGCTGTGCTGGTTTACTTTGGACTCCTGATCTTCATGAAGGGGATTGAGGAGGAGGAATTATATAATCTGCCGAAGGGAGATAGGATTGTCAGGGCTTTAAAGAAGCTCCATCTGCTCTAAGAAGACATGGATAACAGTTTTCTGTTTTAGAGATTAGGCTCTGTTTAGGTGGAAACGGCAGTATCTGTATAAAATGGTAATAAAATGAGAATAATATATGCCAAAGGAGTGGTTTCGCATGAAACTCAAAAAGGCATATATTTATATCTTAAGCTTTATATGCATGTCAGTTTTATTCAGTGCCTGCTATTTTCTCAGCTACCAGCATGCACTCAAGAATTTTAACAAAAGGGCAATCGAACGGAACGGAGATTATGCTTCTCTTAAGCAGGCGGCACAACCATCACCGATGCTATCAGCCCAGGATGATGCCAGTGTATCAGCCGGAACCCAGCCCTCAGATACGATACTTCCTTCGACCAAGTATATTCTAGAGATCTATAACATGAAGACAAATGCGCTGGAAACCCAAACCTTAAACTTACCCGGATATCTGGTGGGGCTTAAGAAGGAGGATGTGGAGGCGTATCTTACCGATTATATGAAGGACCTGCCCCTATCGGAGTATAATAAGGGTCTGATTTCCTATGAGCTGACCAGCTTTTCCGAGCAGGAAATCCATCTGCGAAAGACCTATAATGAAGATGTGGTTCCTTTCCGGTTCTATGTGGTCGTGAAGGATGGCTACGTTGTTGTATACAACAGCGATTTGAAGTCGGTATACAGCTATACACATATTGAAGCCAAGAATCTGCCGGAAGAGGATCGCATAGCCCTTAGCATGGGAATCTACGTGAATAATCTGGACGAGCTGTATGCATTATTAGAGAGCTATTCCAGCTAGCAGGATATCATAATAAACTTAATAAAAAAGCCATGAAGATAAGCCATAGCTCTTGATCGATTGAGAAAGAACATATGGCTTATTTCCTGTCAATCCATAGGGGATCCTTCCGGAATACATTCAACCTCGGTTTGTTACCGTAGGGTTTTCCTCCGGATGGTAGAAATATTACATGGCTGATAAAGTCGAAACACTTGAATAAATGTTCCGGGTCAAATATAATGGAAAAATGAAATGGTTTCTTACGGGAGGTTATGGATTTGAAGCAGGATATCATCATTATCGGAGCAGGAGCCTCCGGTCTTATGGCAGCCATCTCAGCAGCCAGAAGGGGTAGCAAGGTTCTTGTGATTGAACAGAAGGACAAGGCAGGTAAGAAAATACTGGCAACTGGGAATGGGAAGTGTAATTATACGAATCTTTACCAGGCACCGGAATGCTACCGGTCCGAGGACAGTACATTTGCAATGAAGGTACTGTCTGCTTTTCCTGTGAAACAGACCTTAGGGTTCTTCGAGGAGTTGGGTATCTATCCGAAGGAGCGGGAGGGCTACCTGTATCCGAATTCGGAGCAGGCAGCCAGTGTCGTTCAGGTTCTGATGATGGAATGCGAGCGTCTCGGGGTAAGCTTTGTCTATGAGGAGAAGGTGAAGGAAATCCTGCCGGAACAGAAGAAGGGTAATTCTGGTGACACGGCCTATCGTGTGCTTACAGAGAAGCTGTTACCGTCCCCGGAGAAATTAAAGCAAGGAGTAAAATCAAAGCAGGGAGAGAAATCAAAGCAGGGAGATCAATTACAGCGAGGCGAAAATCAAGGAAATAAGCAGAATAGCTATATTGCTTCCGGACTAATCCTTGCCACCGGGGGCTGTGCATCCCCGAAGCTTGGTTCCGACGGCAGCGGCTATACGCTTGCTAAAAGTCTGGGTCATACGCTGATTAAACCCCTTCCGGCATTGGTACAGCTAAAATCTCCGGAGAAGTACTGTAAGACCGTATCCGGTGTCAGAACCACCGGGAAGGTCATAGCCTGTACGGAAAAGGGAAAGCTTAACGAGGAAGAAGGGGAAATTATATTTACCGATTATGGAATCTCCGGAATCCCCATTCTGCAAATCAGCCGTTTTGTGGCGAAAGCACTGGAACGTAAGGAAAAGGTTGAGCTTAAGCTTGATTTTATGCCGGGGCTTGAGAAGAATACTGTAAAGAAGCTTCTGACCGAGCGAATCGAACGCAGTAGTAATAAGAATCTTGAAGAAATGATGGTCGGTTTACTGAACCATAAGCTGTCCTATATTATGATAAAAGAAGCAGGCCTTGATCCCTGTCAGAGCATGAACAGCATAAAAACAAAGGATATTGATCAGCTGACAGCTCAGCTGAAGGAATTCCGGATGAGAATTGCCGATACGAACTCTTTTGAAAATGCTCAGGTTTGTGCCGGCGGTATACCGACCTCCGAGATTGATCCGGCCACTATGGAATCAAAGAAGATAAAAAACCTCTATTTGTGCGGTGAGCTGGTAGATGTGGACGGAACCTGCGGAGGCTATAACCTGCAATGGGCCTGGAGCTCAGGTCATCTTGCCGGAGTATCTGCGGCAGGAGCAGTGCTGAACAAATAATGATAAAACAGATAACTGCAGAGCAGATCAATTATAATACGACAAAGAGATAACCGCTCAGAGAAGAATAGATATAACTGTGTAGAGCAGATATAACAGCAGAGAGCAGATATAAAAAGCACAGAAGAGTTACAACTGATAAATGTAACAGACGAATCGCAAAAGACAAAACTCAAAAAATGCAACAGAAGAAATAAACAGAAGAAATACAATAGACCAGATACAACGAAACAGGAGAGATAATAACAGCTCCGAGTAGGTAATAACAGGTCAAAATCAATAAGATCAGAATCAGTAAGATCAGAATCAATAAGATCAAAATCAATAAGATCAGAACATAAAGGATGGGTGTACATGATCCGAATATCACAGATTAAGCTGCCGATTGAACACAAGGAAGAGGAGCTCTTAAGTGCCATTGCAAAGTCCCTTAAGCTGCCTCAGAATAAAATACGTAAGTACGTCATTATCAGGAAGTCCATTGATGCCAGGAAGAAGAATGACATCAAGTATATCTATACCGTAGACGTTATACTTCTGGAGCAGAAGGATAGCGAGCAGGAGCTGGTAAGAAGGAGCAGGAATGAGAATGCTTCTGTGGTGACTAAGGTCCATTATGAGGTGAAGCCAACCGGAGAAATCCCGCTGACCCATCCCCCGGTGGTGGTTGGGACAGGACCGGCGGGCTTATTTTGCGCTTATCTGCTGGCAAAGCAAGGATATCAGCCGATTGTCATCGAACGGGGCTATGAAGTCAGTCGAAGAGTTAAGGCAGTGGAGCAGTTCTGGGAGGGTAAGCCCCTGGATCCCGAATGTAACGTTCAGTTCGGAGAAGGAGGAGCAGGTACCTTCTCTGACGGTAAGCTGAATACCATGGTGAAGGATCCCACCAACCGGTATCCCTTTGTTATGGAGACCTTTGTAGCCCATGGAGCACCTTCCGATATCCTATACTTAAACAAACCCCATATCGGTACGGATAAGCTTCGGCTTGTAGTTGAGAATATGAGGAAGGAGATTCTGCGTCTGGGTGGTGATGTACGTTTCGGAACAAAGCTGACGGACCTTCAGCTTGAGAAGGGAACACTGACCGGGATTGAACTGAATCAGAAAGAAGTTCTTCCCTGTGAAGTTCTGATCACTGCCATTGGACACAGCGCCAGGGATACCTTCTCCATGTTCTTACAGAGAGGACTCCTGCTGTCACCAAAGCCCTTTGCCATCGGACTGAGAATTGAACATAAGCAAAGCGATATCGGCCGTTCCCAATACGGAGCGGCCTATACGAAGCTTCCGCCTGCGGATTATAAGCTGACCCATCAGACCGCTTCCGGCAGGGGAGTTTATTCCTTCTGTATGTGTCCGGGGGGCTATGTGGTAAACTCCTCCTCTGAGGAGGGACATCTGGTGGTAAACGGCATGAGTAATTATGCCAGGGACGGAGAGAATGCCAATAGTGCCATCGTAGTAACTGTCGGTCCGGAGGATTTCGGTAATGATGGACCCTTGAGCGGTATTGCATTCCAGAGAAAATGGGAGGCACTTGCTTATAAAGCAGGAAGAGGTCAGGTTCCGGTACAGCTTTTTGGTGACTTGTTAAGCGGCCGGGAGAGTGTTACAATAGGTAATATAAAGCCGGATATCCGTGGGGAATATCGTCTGGCGGATCTAAGGCAATGTCTTCCCGGAGAGGTCCTTAAGGCAATTATCGAAGGAATTCAGGCTTTTGATCATAAGATCAAGGGCTTTTCCGACGAAGAGGCAGTACTCTCCGGTATTGAGACGAGAACCTCTTCCCCGGTCAGAATCCACCGGGATGAAGCCTATGAGAGCAATATCGGGGGAATTTACCCCTGTGGCGAGGGAGCAGGCTATGCGGGGGGGATTACCTCCGCGGCAATGGATGGTATGAAGGTTTTTGAAGCAATTATAGCAAAATACAAGCCTAAATACGAAGCATAGATGAACATAAGATTAAAATTTCATGGGAGAGCCGTTAAAAACTGTCTGTAATCATTGACATCGGGAGCGGTTTATGTTAAATATCAATACCAAGAATATAATTTTAGAGCTACGGAAGAGATCATACATCGGAGGTTTATAATGCAGGCAAGGGAAAATCTAAAGGATAAGAAACGAATTGTAGTGAAGATAGGCTCCTCCTCCCTGACTCATGCAGAGACAGGTAGTCTGGATATGAATAAAATGGAACGGTTGGTCCGTGTTCTGACGGATCTGAGAAATCAGGGGAAAGAGGTTGTTCTGGTAACCTCCGGTGCCATCGCTGTAGGAAGAAAGGCCCTGAGTCTTAATTATAAGCCCACGGAACGCTCGATCAAGCAAGCCTGCGCAGCCGTTGGTCAGGCCAGACTCATGATGGTATATCAGAAGCTATTTGCGGAATATAATCAGATCGCTGCACAGATCCTTATGACGAAGTATACAATGGTGAATGATGTCAGCAGAGCAAATGCTCAGAATACCTTTGGAGAGCTGTTCCGGATGGGTGTTATCCCGATCGTTAATGAAAATGATACCGTGTCCACAGATGAGCTGGATTTCGGTGATAATGATACGTTGTCAGCCATTGTAACAGCACTGGTCGGCGGGGACCTTCTGATCCTCTTATCCGATATCGACGGGCTATATACGGATGATCCCCATAAGAATACAGAGGTCACCCTGATTCCTATTGTTACGGAGCTCAATGAGAAGCTGTGCGAAATGGGGAAGACTTCAACCGGCGGCTCCCTGGGTACCGGCGGTATGGCTACGAAGATCTCTGCTGCAAGAATTGCCACCTATTCCGGTGCGGACATGGTGATTACCAACGGTGATAATATCAGGAACATTAATCATGTCCTGGAAGGGAAGGAAGTTGGAACCTTATTTTTATCGAATAAGGTGGAGAACTTCAATCTTCTCGATTATATCAAGACCAATCAATATTTATCATGACCAATTAGAAAGGCTGAAGGTATGGATCAATTACAAATTGCCAGAATTAATGAATTATATCATAAATCAAAGAAGGAAGGGCTTACTGAGGAGGAGAAAGCAGAACAGACAAGGCTGCGAAATGAGTATGTAGCAGCGATCCGCAGGAACCTAAGAGGTACGCTGGATCAGGTATCCTACGTAAATCCGGACGGTTCGCTTACGAAGGCAAGCGACCTTCGTGATATGAATATGGATCAATAGCAGGCCAAACCTATGCCGGTTCACTTTGTTAAGCCTGGAGGAAAGTGCAGAGCTACAAAAAGGAATGGAGGCTGCATATGACTAAGGAAGAGCTTCGAACAAAAATGAAAGCAGTGAGGAATTCCAATTCTCTTAAGGATTTGCTCCAACAAAGCAATAGTATTCGGAATAGGCTCTTTAAATCAGAGGAGTACCAAGGCTGTAGGCTTTTGTTTTCTTACCTGTCCTTTGGGTCGGAAGCGGATACCTGGGAGATTATTAAGGATGCCCTATCCGGGGCTTTTAGTGAAAGGAAACGGGTATTTCTTCCGAGAGTGGAAGGAAAGCAGATGAACTTTTACGAGGTTACCGAGCTCAATTCCTTAAGGAAGAGTAAATTCGGTATTCTGGAGCCGGATGACAGCCATCAGAAGCCGTTTGCCATGGATGGTTCGGAATGTTTGATGCTTCTGCCGGGGCTCGCCTTTGATATCACCGGTAACCGGTTGGGGTATGGAGCCGGATATTATGACCGTTATCTATCGGAGCATGGCGAACGCAGCTTTCATAAGCTGGCCCTAGCCTATGATTTTCAGGTATTGGAACGGATTCCTGCAGAGAGCTTTGACATAAAAGCAGATACTATTATCACCCCGGAACGAACCTTCCATTGCAATAATGAACGATTCGAGGATAAATTGAAATGATAATATCGGAATCTCTTTTTACAGTCCTACGGACTTTATTCAAAATCTTGCGGGCTATACTGGGGTGTTTTATCGGTTAAGACATGAAAGGAGGAGCAACATGAATTATTTGGAGGGGATCGGCAGCCGCGCGAAGGCCGCCTCTACAATACTGAATCTTGCTGGGCAGGAGGAGAAGAATAATGCGCTAAGAGCCTGTGCCCAGGCTCTGCTTGATTCACAGGACGAGATTCTGGCTGCAAATGAGGAGGATGTGAAAAACTCGGAGCGTAATGGTGTAAAGGGCTCTTTGATTGACCGGCTTCGGCTGAATCCTGCCAGACTGCAATCCATGGCGGATGGCTTGCTGGATGTCTGCAAGCTGCAGGACCCGGTCGGAGAAGTAATCTCCATGACTGTTCGCCCGAACGGATTGACCATCGGACAGAAAAGGGTTCCCCTGGGAGTAATCGGAATTATATATGAATCCCGTCCCAATGTGACCTCGGATGCCTTCGGGCTTTGCTTTAAATCAGGGAATGCCGTAATACTTCGGGGAGGAAGCGATGCCATCAGCTCCAACAAGGCCATTGTCAAAGCCTTAAGACAGGGCCTGAAAGCGGCAGGCTGTCCGGAGGATGCCCTTCAGCTGATTGAGGATACCTCCCGGGAGGTTGCTCAAAACATGATGAGAATGAACGGGTATATCGATGTATTGATTCCCCGGGGTGGAGCAGGTCTGATCAAATCGGTCATTGAGAACAGTACCATCCCCGTGATTGAGACAGGAACCGGCAATTGCCACGTATATGTGGACGAATATGCGGATTTTACCATGGCGCTGGATATTATTGATAATGCCAAAACGCAGAGACTCGGGGTATGTAATACCTGTGAATCCTTAGTCATTCATGAGAAGATCAGCAAGGAATTTATTCCGCTGTTATATGAGCGGCTTCACGGCAAGGAGATAGAGATCAGGGCCTGCGAACGCGGCAGAGCGATTGCTGCGGGCTGCGTTCCTGCAACAGAAGAGGATTATGGGACGGAATACCTCGATAAGATAATTTCACTCAAGGTAGTAGACAGCATCGAGGAAGCAATTGTCCATATCAATAAATACAATACGAAGCATTCTGAAGCTATCGTAACCGACAATTATGAGCATGCAATGAAATTCTTAAATGAGATTGACGCGGCCGCTGTATATGTGAATGCCTCCACCCGTTTTACGGATGGCAGTGAGTTCGGAATGGGCGCTGAGATCGGGATCAGTACACAGAAGCTCCATGCCAGGGGACCAATGGGGCTGAAGGAGCTGACAACCACCAAGTATATCATATTCGGTAACGGTCAGATCAGAGAATAAGAAAGGAAGAGGATAAGTAAATGGCAGGAAATGTATATGATTTTCCATCGGGGGATAACGTTAAGGCATTTTTTAATAAGTTTAAAAACATTGTACTCCTGGTAATAGTAGCAATTGTTGTTGTTATCCTGGCTTTAGGCTCCTTCTATACGATTAAGGAGCAGGAGCAGGCAGTATTAATCACCTTCGGAAAAGCAAAGACGGTCAACACGGCAGGACTTCATTTCAAGCTGCCGGTAATCCAGAAGGTTCAAAAGGTGGATACCACGATTAAGAGCTTCTCCATCGGGTATGACCTGACAACAGGTGCAAAGATTGAGACGGAAGCTATGATGATCACCTCGGATTTTAACTTTGTTAATGTGGACTTCTATGTGGAATATAAGGTTACCCATCCGGTAAAAGCCCTATATGCCTCCACAGATCCTGTGATCATACTGAAGAATATTGCGATGAGCAGTATCCGTACGGTTGTGGGAAGCTATAAGGTGGATGACGTCATAACAACAGGAAAGAATGAGATCCAAGCCGAGATTAAGGCATCCATCCTGGATAAAATGACAACGCAGGATATCGGTATTCAGCTGATCAATATTACGATTCAGGACTCCGAGCCTCCGACAGAAGAGGTTATGGTAGCCTTCAAATCCGTTGAGACAGCAAAGCAGGGGAAGGAAACTGCCCTGAATAATGCAAGTAAATACCAGAATGAGAAGATCCCCGAGGCGGAGGCTCAGGTGGATAAGATCCTTCAGGAGGCTGAATCCACCAAAACTCAGAGAATAAATGAGGCAGAAGCAGAGGTTGCCAGATTTAATGAAATGTATGAGGAATATATTAAATATCCGTTGATCACGAAGCAGAGAATGTTCTATGAGACCATGGAGGATGTTTTACCGTCTCTGAAGGTGATCATTGACAGCGGAGATTCCGGTGTTCAGAAGATTCTTCCTCTGGATACCATTCTGGAAGGAGGCACTAACTAATGGCTAAGAATGCTAAGAAAATATCCGGCATATTATTGTTTGTACTGTTGTTTGTCGGCATCATCGTACTGATGTCCTCCCTGGTCATAACAAAGGAAAATGAATACACCCTGGTAAAGCAGTTTAATAGGATTGAACGGGTTATCAGCAGTGCCGGTCTGTCCTTTAAGGTACCTTTTATAGAGACGGTCGATAAGCTGCCGAAGCAGATACAATTCTATGATATGATGGAATCGGATGTCATTACCAAGGATAAGAAAACCATGGTGGCAGACAGCTATGTATTATGGAGGATCACAGATCCGATCACCTTTGCCCAGTCCCTGAACTCCTCCGTTACCACGGCGGAAGGCAGAATAGATTCTATCGTTTACAATGCAATGAAAAATGAAATCGGCTCCATGGACCAGGAGGATGTCGTCAGCGGCAGGGACGGAGAGCTGAGTCAGGCCTTCATGAAGAATATCGGAGATACCATGAGCCAATACGGAATCGAGCTGATATCCGTAGAGACAAAGCATCTGGATCTGCCCAGTGATAATAAGACGGCCGTATTTGACCGCATGATCTCGGAGCGTGATCAGATGGCAGCCACCTATACGGCGGAGGGTGAATCCGAGGCAAAGAAGATTCAGAATTCCACCGATAAGGAGATTGCTATCAGTATCTCCAACGCAGAGACCCAGGCTGCAAGGACCATTGCGGAGGGCGAAGCAGAATATATGAAGATTCTGTCCGAGACCTATTCCAATCCGGAGCGCAGTGATTTCTATACCTTTATTCGTTCCCTGGAAGCAGCCAAAGCTTCCTTAAGCGGTACGGAAAAGACGCTGATTCTGTCGGCGGATTCCCCTATTGCTCAGATTTTCTATAATATTGATTAAGTTACGATAAGCTGATCCGTTATAGGAAAGGATTGATTATCATAGGACACCCTTTTGGCTCATATGTTATGATGAGTAAGGCTAGGAGTAAGTCCTATGATAGTTGATCTTGAAGAACCTCTATATTCTTATGAAAAATTAATATCTGATGCGAAAGCATTAGCAGAACAATATCATAAAATAGTCCAGTATGTCACGATTGGCAGATCCCATGACAATCGTGACATCCTTATGCTTAAGCTCGGAACAGGAAAACGATATTTTCTGGTGTGCTCCGGGGTACATGGGAGGGAGACCGTCAATCCCGTTGTTATGATGAAAATGACGGAATATTATGCAGAGCAATATATGAGCTATCGGCTGCAGAAGGAAAACATGAGTAGGATGTTTGGAAACCCGTCCATGAATTCGGGGGAGGAATACGGAAGGCTGATCTTCGGAAAATGCATCCGTGAGCTGTTGCATACCTACACCATCCTGATTATTCCTATGTTAAATCCGGATGGGTATACAATAGCATTACAAGGTTATGAAGCAATCCGGGAGGAGAAGCTTCGGGAGAAGGCAATCAAACGAAAGCTTCCCTATGAGGAATGGAAATTCAATGCCAGAGGAGTAGACATTAACCGGAATTTTCCCAGCCGCCTGTGGAGACCGAAGGGCCCCGGAGATTATGCGGCCAGTGAAAACGAGACCAGGGCACTCATCTCTGTATTTCATCAATATCGCTTGAAAGGCTTTGTGGATCTTCATTCCCGCGGGAAATCTATTTATTACTACAGGAGTAGAATGCCGGAGCTATATAATGAAAGACAGCAGAAGGCTGCCTTACGATTGAAGGAAATTACAAAGTACGAGCTGATGCCGCCGGGAGATGAAGTGGATCCCGGTGATACCGGTGGGAATACCGTACATTATTTTTCAGAGCATTTTTATCGTCTGGCGTTAACCATCGAGACGGTAGAAGAGGAAGCAACCTTTCCGCTTAATAAGGAATACCGTGCCTCCACCTTCGAGGAGCTGAAGCTGTTGTTCTTCGAGCTGGGTAGTCAGATGGTATAATTATGATAAGTAGCTTAGTCCATGGATAAATGCAACGTGAACGAGGAGACGAAGTTTCCGAGTTTCAGACTGCTTATGTGAGTACGCGAGCGGAGCATATAATCCTGAACACATTTTGTTCAGGCTATAGATAGGAGTAATATGGAAAAAAGAAATACGAATGTGAACGAGCTGGAAGCAGCAAAGCAACTGAATATTATCAATGAACTGAGGGGCAGATATGACCTGGAATATCAAAAAACCGGAAAAAGAAAAACCTATCATATCGAAACCTTCGGCTGTCAGATGAATGCGAAGGATTCCGAGAAGATTTCAGGAATATTAAAACAGATCGGCTATGAGGAAACGGATACGGAGGATGCTGATTTTGTCCTCTATAACACCTGTACGGTCCGGGAAAATGCCAATAACAGAGTCTATGGAAGACTGGGTTACCTGGGGAAACTGAAACTTAAGCGTCCCGGAATGCTGATTGCACTATGCGGCTGTATGATGCAGGAGGCGGAGGCTGTGGAGAAGATTAAGACCAGCTACCGCTTCGTGGACATCATCTTTGGCACCCACAATATCTTTAAGCTGGCAGAGCTGTTAAAGACACGGCTGGATAATGAGGATGATGTACCTGCAGGAAAAGCGAATCCGTCCGGAAGCTTAGAGACGGAGGAGGGTGCTGTAAGCAATGCGGAAGGTGCAGCTCACACCGGTAAAGAGCTTAAAGCCCGCAAGAAGCATAATAAAATGGTAATCGATTTATGGAAGGATACGGACATGATTGTGGAAAACCTGCCTGCGGAGCGTAAATACAGCTTCAAGGCCGGTGTCAATATCATGTTCGGTTGTAATAATTTCTGCAGCTATTGCATCGTTCCTTATGTACGCGGAAGGGAACGGAGCCGTAATCCCGAGGATATTCTGGAGGAAATTCGGTCACTGGCGGCTGATGGGGTTGTAGAGGTGATGCTGTTGGGACAGAATGTGAATTCCTATGGCAAGAATTTAGAGAAACCGATGTCCTTTGCCGGTCTGCTCACGGAGATTGAGAAGATTGACGATATTGAACGAATTCGTTTTATGACCTCCCATCCGAAGGATTTATCCCAGGAGCTGATCGATGTGATGGGCAGGAGTAAGAAGATCTGCAAGCACCTGCATCTGCCCCTGCAGTCCGGCAGTACCAGACTTCTTAAGATCATGAACCGTCATTATACGAAGGAGAGCTATTTAGAGCTCGTTGACAGGATAAGGGCGGCAGTACCGGACATCTCCCTGACAACGGACATTATCGTAGGCTTCCCCGGCGAGACGGAGGAGGATTTTAATGAGACCATGGAGGTTGTACAGCGTGTGGGCTTTGACAGTGCATTTACCTTCCTATACTCCAAGCGTACCGGTACTCCCGCAGCCACGATGGAGAACCAGGTGGAGGAGGAGATTGCTAAGGAACGGTTTGACCGGCTTCTTAAGGAGATTCAGGCTTCTTCGGAGCGGTGTACAGGACGGGAGGAGCATACGGTCCAGAGAGTATTGGTAGAAGAGGTGAATTCACAGGATCCTTCCCTGTTAACCGGAAGACTCAGTAATAATCTACTGGTGCATTTTCCGGGTAGTACAGATTGCATCGGTAAATTGGTTGATGTTTATCTAGAGGAAAATAAAGGCTTTTATTATATGGGGAGACTTTTATAAGAAGAAGGACAGTATATTTAATTTGCATAAATATAAAATTCGGTTTTTGGTTTATGCACAGACACACCTTCTCCCAACATTTGGACAGAAATGTCTCTTATCTATGTCATATTAGATAAATTCATTGACTATACTTGACATATTCGGAAAATCAGTATAAAATTTATATGTTGTATATTTTAATGTTAAGTGTATGTACGGGCTGGATAATATTACCTTTTCCGTCTAAACGTGCATTTCGTATTGTACAATGAAAACTGAATAAGGAGGTGCTCCTGTGCTAGAAGTGGTAAAAGTGGTAATTGGTATTGTTGTTACCTTCGTAATCACAGCTCCTCTTACTTGGAAGTTCGCAATTTCTTACCGCATCAAGGTTTATGAAGCGAAGATAGGAAGCGCAGAGGAAAAGTCAAGAGAAATCATAGATGAAGCTTTAAAAACAGCTGAAACTAAGAAGAGAGAAGCACTGCTCGAAGCGAAAGAAGAGAATCTGAAAGCGAAAAACGAATTCGAGCGGGAATCAAAAGAACGAAGAGCAGAAATACAACGCTATGAGAAAAGGGTTCTTACCAAAGAAGAAACTTTGGATCGGAAAACCGAAGCACTGGAAAAGAAAGAAGCAAGACTTTCTGCGAAAGAAGCAGAGCTCGACAAGATCAAACAGGATGTTGAAGAGTTCCATGAAAGACAATTGCAGGAGCTGGAGAAGATCTCCGGTTTGACCTCCGAACAAGCTAAGGAATATCTATTAAAAACTGTTGAAGAAGAAGTTAAGCATGAAACCGCTGTGCTTATCAAGGAAATGGAAAGCAGAGCAAAAGAAGAAGCGGATAAGAAAGCAAAGGATCTCGTTGTTACAGCGATCCAGAGATGTGCTGCAGATCATGTTGCAGAGACAACCATCTCAGTAGTCCAGCTTCCTAACGATGAAATGAAGGGTAGGATCATTGGTAGAGAAGGTCGAAATATTAGAACATTAGAGACAATGACCGGTGTAGATCTAATTATTGATGACACACCTGAGGCTGTCATTTTATCAGCCTTTGATCCAATCAGAAGAGAGGTTGCAAGAATCGCTCTTGAGAAACTGATTGTTGATGGAAGAATTCATCCCGCCAGAATCGAAGAGATGGTGGAGAAAGCCCAGAAGGAAGTTGAGGTTATGATCCGGGAGGCCGGAGAAGCAGCAACTCTCGAGGTTGGTGTTCACGGAATCCATCCGGAACTGATCAAGCTTTTGGGTAAGATGAGATTTAGGACAAGTTATGGACAGAATGCATTAAAGCATTCCGTGGAGGTGGCTATTTTATCCGGTCTTCTTGCCGGAGAAATCGGTGTGGATGTTAGACTTGCGAAACGTGCCGGATTACTTCATGACATCGGAAAATCGATTGATCATGAGGTGGAGGGTACTCATGTACAGATCGGTGTTGACCTTTGTAGAAAGTACAAGGAATCACCGGTTGTTATCAATGCAGTAGAGGCTCATCACGGTGATGTTGAGTTCCAGTCATTGATATCCTGTATCGTCCAAGCGGCTGATACCATATCAGCGGCAAGACCAGGTGCTAGACGCGAAACCTTAGAAACATACACCAACAGATTGAAACAATTAGAAGATATTACCAATGGCTTTAAGGGAGTCGATAAGTCATTTGCCATCCAGGCAGGCAGGGAAGTCCGTGTTATGGTTGTACCGGAACAGATCAGCGACGCTGATATGGTATTACTTGCCCGTGATTTATCCAAGAAAATTGAAAGTGAATTAGAATATCCAGGACAGATTAAGGTAAATGTAATCAGGGAATCAAGAGTAACTGATTATGCAAAGTAATAATAAGAAAATGTAATATAGAAACAGCTGAAAATCAAAAACGATGATTTTCAGCTGTTTTTTTGGTACGCACGACAGGCGCCGTTTCAACGGGTGCAGGTCACGAATCCTCCCGGTAGAATCGAAATGCTCAACATGGAAATTTCATGAGGTGCCTATTCCCACTTAAAAAATCGAAGGGAAATGCCGGTACATATCACTGCAATAACAATCATTAAAATCACCGGAACCAGAACACTGTTCATCGGTAGGCCGAGGGATGCGGCCTTCAGAAGCTTAATTCCCTGTGTCAGGGGCATTACATCCGCTACCTTCTGTAATACTGAGGGCATGACCTCATAGGGCAGAGTAGCGCCTGAGAATATGAGCATCGGAAAGTACAGTAAGCTGGCAATTACACCGGCTATCTTCGTATTTGGTGAGATTCCACCCACCAGCAGCCCAATACTGAACATGGACACTATTACCAGCAGATATGCACCCAGGAACGGCAGGAAAGAGCCATATAACCGAAAGTCGAACAGAAGCGCGGCAACCCCGTACACAAGGATGAGAGAAGCAAAGGAATAAAGTGCGTATATGACGACCTGTACCGCAAGGATCAGGGCAGGACTAATGGGGGTCACCTTAAAACGCTTCAGTATTTTTCGGCTTCTGTATTCGGATACGACCAAAGGAAGTCCCATCACACCTCCTGCACAGATGGCAATCGTTGATACCGCTCCAAAGGACTGTTCCAGGAAGGAATAATTCGAGCCTTCAAAGGCTGGCTTATTTCCGAAGACAGCTCCCAGAATAATTACAACGACCACCGGCATGCAGATAGCAAAGATTACCATGTCCATTCCGCGAAGGGACAGCTTGGTTTCTGATTTAAGTAATGCCTTAAAGGTTTTCATCTTCAGTCTCCTCCTCTGTAAACCATAGATATGCATCCTCAAACTTATCATAAGGACTGGCTTTCATTGCTTCCTGTACCGTTCCGCAGAAGATACTTTCCCCTTTTTTTAAGATTAAGATTCTGTCACAAAGGGCTTCCACCTCGTCCATAAAATGAGAGGTAAGTAAAATCGTAATACCCCTCGCCTTTAGTTCCGAAAGTCCCTTCCATACCTCTCGTCTGGCTCTGGTATCCAGACCGGTGGTCAGCTCATCCAGAAACACTACCTCCGGATCAGGAAGCAGCGCCAGTACGATAAACAGCCGTTGCTTCTGACCTCCCGATAGAGAACTGACAGGGCTTTTTGCTTTATCGGAAAGACCGAACTGCTTTAGCAGGACCTTATAATCGAGAGAGCTTTTGTAAAGGGAAGCCGTGACCTCACAAAGCTCTGAAACTCCGATTTTGTCCTGATAGTTGGCTTCCTGGAACTGGACACCAACTCTTTCAAATAGCTTCTTACGGTCGGTCAGCGGATTCATTCCCAGGATAGTTGACATTCCGCTGTCCGGTTGCTTTGTTCCTAAAATACATTCGAGCGTGGTACTTTTACCTGCACCGTTTGCACCGAGCAAGCCGAATACTTCACCGCGGCTGACTGAGAAAGTAAGACTCTCAACCGCTTTTACTTTGTCATAAGACTTGCAGAGCTTTTCCACTTGAATTGTTGTTTCCATTCGATATTTCCTCCTTTATCATCATTACATGAAAAGAATAACACCAGAAGAAAGTCTGGTGTTAAAGTGGAGGGTAGATTGAAAAATCAAAGATTTTTCAATCGGCGAATTTGTGCAGTGGCCCAAATTCGCAGGTTTGCGGCAGAATGGAGTATAGTGAGAAAAATCAAAGATTTTTCAATCGGCGAATTTGTACAGCGGCCCAAATTCGCAGGTTTGCATATTAACAATTCTCTTTGGAAGAACTGCGATGTTCATGCAGAGGCACTCACACCTTGTTCTTCCATCTTTATGAGTATCGTTTCTTCATATCTTCAAGCTGTGCGAGTAATACCCTGGCATTACCTTCGGCTGTATGCAGAGAGGTGAGAAGCTTATCACAAGCGGAGATAATATCATCATTCTCCTTCGGAGTATCAATCGTCTGCCGTATGTCCGCTTCCGGGTTATGCGTAAGAGTATGAAGCAGTCGCAGGATTGATGATAGTGAATAATTCGCACAACGCAGGGAGCGAATGATTTTTAACCTTCGAATATCCTCCTCGGTATAGACACGGTACCCGTTTTGCTTTCGCTTGATAGTCAATAAGCCGTTCATTTCCCAATTTCTTAACGTATCCATTGAGATTTGTAAATAATCCGCTGTTTCCTGTCTGGTCATATGAATCGGATTGGCTTCCTGCTGATCACCGCTTAAAAGCTGTTCCGTAATGATAATAGCTTCCTCGGCGTTTTGTTGCTCTAGCTTAATCTGCTGTAAATAGCTCTCCGTCAGGGCAATAGCCTTATCAAATTCCCCGGAGGCAGAGGTCTTTATGATTGATATAGCCAACCTTCTCAGTCCATTTTGAAGAACCTCAACCTTCAAAGCAGTCCTTATGAGCTTAATCTGCTCCATATGATAACCCGTAAACACACGATAACCGTTAGGCCTTCGTTCCGGCTTGGGAATCAGCTCCAGCTCCTCGTAAAGTCGTACCGTATTGGGATGGATACCGGAGCTATGAGCGACCTCCGATGTTGTATAAGTATTGATATCAATCACCGCCATTCTTTATTTTCTTATCATCATAGTATGATTAGAAAGTCTGGTGTTATAATGGATGGTTTTATTGTAACTCCCATAAGCGAAAAGAGCAAGTGTCTCCATGGGGCTATCATTGTTTGATCATTATTTAAGGAAACTCAGGAAGAGGAGGTAGCTGTAATATCCTAATCAGGGAGAAAAAGTAAATACAAATATACAAAATGCACAAAAACTCCGTGTAGTGCGGACAAATGATAGTCTGTGAAAATACTTTTTCCAATTATTTTGAAATTTTTGTTGTAATTTAAAAACTTCTATATTACAATGTTTAATAAATTACAGAACCGGGAATTATCTAGCTGCTCTACGGAGACATATGGAAGCGGGATGAAATAAAGCTTTCACTTGTGATAGGAGCGTACACAGGAATAGGAGGAAATATGGCACTAACATTATCTAAGAAAGCATTGGCGGTGAAGCCTTCATCAACCCTGGCCATCACTGCAAAGGCAAAAGAGCTGATGGCAAACGGAATTGACGTTGTAGGCTTTGGAGCGGGGGAACCTGATTTTAACACTCCCGATAATATCTGTGAAGCTGCGATTAAAGCTATCCATGCAGGCTTCACAAAATATACCCCGGCAGAGGGAACCCTGGAGCTTCGAAAGGCCATCTGCGATAAATTTTTAAAATTCAACGGATTAAAGTATGAACCCAGTCAGATCGTAGTCAGTAACGGAGGAAAGCATTCACTGACCAATGTATTCGAAGCAATCTTAAATCCGGGAGATGAAGTAATCATTCCGGCACCCTTCTGGTTAAGCTACCCGGAGATCGTGAAGCTCTCCGACGGTGTTCCGGTGATTATATACGGTGAGAAATCGAACAGCTACAAGGTTACGGCAGCTCAGATCGAAGCAGCCTGCACGGAGAACACCAAGGCATTGGTCCTTAACTCCCCAAGCAATCCGACCGGTATGCTTTATACAAGGGAGGAGCTGGAGGCGATTGCAGAGGTTGCTGTCAGGAAGGATTTCTATGTGGTATCTGACGAGATGTATGAGAACCTGATCTACGGTGATGATCAGCCGGTCAGTATCGCTTCCCTGAATGAGGATATCTATAATCGAACGATTACCTGCAGCGGTGTGGCGAAGAGCTACTCTATGACCGGTTGGAGAATTGGTTACACCGGATCTCCGAAGGAGATTGCGAAGCTGATGGGAAGCGTTCAGAGCCATCAGACCTCGAACCCGAACTCCATTGCGCAGAAGGCAGCCTACGAAGCATTGATCGGCCCGCAGGATTCAGTTTACAGAATGAGTGAGGAGTTCAATCGCAGAAGAGATTATATGTATGAGAGAGTATCTACGATGAAGCTCATCTCTGCACTAAAGCCTCAGGGAGCCTTCTATCTCTTTGTAGATGTCAGTGAGACTCTCGACAAGCAGTACAAGGGTGAGAAGATCGGTAATCTGGCCAACCTGGCGAAGATCCTGATTGAGGATTATAATGTAGCAGTGATTCCCTGTGATGATTTTGGTGCTCCGGACCATATCCGCTTATCCTATGCGATCTCCATGGAGCAGATCAAGAAGGGACTGGACCGGATCGAAGAGTTCCTGAATAATCTGGCTTAATACAGTCATAGAAGAATAGGATAATCCTTCTGATACGATACTGTTTACATAATGAAATTATGCAATCCGGCCTGAGGTAAAGTAGAATATTGTTTGTTTAGTATCAGCAAGCGGACACCTGGCTCTTACTTAAAAAGAAGGGAAGTAAGTACAATTGTTTTATAGAGTCCCAAAGAGTAATAAAAAAAAGCATATGAATCAGATATCCACCAGTTCTGCGGAGCATTCCTTGAAGGTGATTGCCCGGATTCATACGGATTTTCCAACGAAATTTGGTATTCCACGCCAAAGTGGTATCGTTGATTCCCTGAAAGCTGTTATAATGTTTGAACCGGAGTATAACAATCCGGATGCCTTCCGTGGTCTGGAGGGATTTTCCCACATCTGGCTGCTCTGGGGATTTTCTGATAATGGGCGTGATTCCTGGGCTCCGATGGTGAAGCCTCCAAGGCTGGGAGGAAATAAACGGATGGGTGTATTCGCAACACGCTCCCCCTTCCGTCCGAATCCGATTGGGCTCTCCTCTGTGAAGCTGAATGGGGTGGAATATACAGACCAAGGCCCGGTGCTTCATGTCTCCGGTGCTGACCTGATGGATCATACTCCGATTTATGATATCAAGCCTTATTTGCCTTATACCGATAGCCATCCGGAGGCTGCAGGTGGGTTTGCCGATCCTCTGATCGATTATGCATTGGAAGTAGTGTTTCCAAAGGAATGGCTTTGCCTGATCCCTGAGGATCGGAGAGAAGCAATTATAGGAGTACTGGCATGTGATCCACGGCCCTCCTACCAAAAGGATCCGGACCGGATCTATGGAGTGGAATTTGCAGGTTTTGATGTACGGTTCACGGTGCAAGGACACCTTCTGACTGTATATGAGGTAGTGAAGCTATGATATACGAAGCCTTTACCAATCATTGTTGATGGGTAGAGGCTTTTATTATCTATAATCTTTGATCAGTGGTATCAGAAATGACCTTGGAACGACATGTATCAGCACTGCAGATTAAGATAGTGAAGCATAGTTGAATTTAAATAAGTTCCGTATAATAACAATAGGGTACTTGCTAATTACTATAAAATGTAATATTATTATGTTAACATGAAGTTGATAAGAAAGAAGGATGAATCATGGCATTATTTGGCTTTATCGGTGTAGGAAACATGGGATATCCCCTGTTAAAAGCGGCAATTAATACCTTTGGAAGAGAGGAAGTTACCTATTCGGATCATTCCGCAGCGAGGAACAGGGCAGTGCAGGAGGAAACCGGTGTCCCCTATTCCGCTGATAATATTATGCTGGTTAAGAGCTGCAAGTACCTGGTGTTGGCGGTTAAGCCCCAGTTTTTCCCCGAGGTGCTGGAGGAAATCAGGGCTTATGTAACAAAGGACCATATCGTGATCTCAATCGCTGCAGGGATTACCATTGATACGATCACGAAAGGTTTATCCGAACAGACCAGGATCGTCAGAATTATGCCAAATACCCCAGCCATGGTGAATCGGGGAATGACCGGTGTTTGCTACTCGAAGGCTGTTTTTTTAGATGAGGAGAAGGAGCTTATGGATCGTTTCTTTAGCTCCTACGGAAAATATGAGGTGTTTGAGGAGTCTCTGATGAATGCCGTGGTATGTGCCAACGGAAGCTCGCCGGCTTATGTATATCTGTTTATCGAAGCCCTGGCAGACAGCGTGGTGAAATACGGAATCCCCAGGGATAAGGCTTATACCCTGGCTGCACAGACCGTGCTCGGAGCAGCTGCTATGGTTCTTGAAACCGGTGAGCATCCCGGTAAGCTGAAGGATAATGTATGCTCCCCCGGCGGGACAACGATTGCCGGAGTCAGTGCTCTGGAGGAGTATGGCTTTAGAAATGCTATTATTAAGGCAACGGATGCCTGCTATGATAAGGCGGTCAGCTTAAGTCAAAAGAAATAACAGAATGGGAGATGGATATGGAACAGTTCAAACGATTAAAAAGGGAATTATCCTATCAGGGAAGAATTATAGATTTTTATACTGATACTCTGGAGATCAACGGTGAGAAGACGACTCAATTTGACTTTATTAATCACAGAGGTGCCTCTGCAATGATTCCGGTAGATCAGGACGGCAGAATTCTTATGGTCCGGCAATACCGGAATGCAATTGATGGCTACTCTCTTGAGATTCCGGCCGGAGGCTTGAATTCGGGAGAGGACAACTTAACCTGTGCCATCCGGGAATGTGAGGAGGAGACCGGTTATAAGGCGGGAGAGGTACATCATCTGATTGATGTGTATACAACTGTAGCCTTCAGCAATGAGAAGATCTGTATCTTCTATACCACGGGGCTGACTCCTACGAGCCAGAACCTGGACGAGGATGAATTCGTATCTGTAGAACGTCATACGCTGGAGGAGCTGACCGGAATGATTTTGGACGGCAGCATCAAGGATGCGAAAACCATCGCCGGATTATTGGCCTATAAAAATAAGCTTGGCTTATAGGGGTTGTTCTATTTCCTCATTTTCGTCATATCTTCTAGAGAAGAGGATAGGACAGGATGAAGGTTATGAAGCAATTAAAATTACAGCTACACCGTCTCAACATAATACAGCTGACCGTTATACTGTTGATATTGGGCTTATTCCTCGGAGTATTGTTCGCGAATATCTTCCATGACAGCTATGCGAAGCAACTGGCGGAATACCAGAGCACCGTTTTTACCGATATAGTGAAGAAGGACATTAACTACCACGGCCTTTTTCTCTATGTATTACGCGATAACTTCAAGGAATTTGCAATATTCTGGCTGCTTAGCATTACGATTTTGGGGATTCCCTATATGGCCTTCCGGATTATTGCCTTTGGCTTCTCATCAGGCTTCTTCGTATCGGCCATCGCGATGCAATACGGGTTGAAGGGCTTCCTATTGATGTTGGTATACCCATTCCCTCACGGTCTGGTTTATCTGCCCATATCGTTGATTTGTCTCTATAAGGGATTTACCCTATGCAGAACGATCTATTATGAGAAAAGTAATCCGATGGGAACGATAGTAAGGTATCTGAGGCAATACCTGCTGTTATTGATTGTTCTTGCAATTCTACTGCTACTGGGAAGCTTCTTGGAAGCATATCCGGGATCGTATATACTAAAGAAAACGCTGAATTTATTTACGTAACGCTTACTCCACGTTAACTACTAAGTTAATGCGAACCATTCTATTGGCAAATGAGGAGGTAGGAAATGAATCAGTACATTAACGACTTTGTTACATATCTTCAGGAGGTGAAACACGCTTCCCTGAATACGGTCGAGGCTTATCAAAATGACTTGAAGAAGCTGGCAGCATACCTGAATAGGCAGGGCATCAGTTCGGTTCAAAAAATCAGCGAGACCAGCTTGAATTCTTATGTGTTATCCTTAGAGAAGGAAGGCTTGACGGCTGCTTCTGTATCGAGGAATATCGCATCCATCAGAGCATTTTTACTGTATCTTTTGAAGCATGGAAGGATAAACGGAGATCCCTCCGAACGACTCAAACCACCGAAGGTTATCAAGAAATCCCCTCAGATCATTCCTACGGAGCTGATTGACCGACTGCTGAAGCAGCCGAACGTTAAGACAGGTAAGGGTCTTCGGGACAAGGCAATGCTGGAGCTGATGTATGCCACCGGCATGAAGGTGACGGAGCTGATCACCTTAAGATTATCGGATATCAACCTGACAGGTCGGTATTTATCCTGCGGTGACAGGAAGGAGAGAAATATCCCCTTCGGCAAAACCGCGAAGAATGCCCTGCAGGATTATTTAGCTGTCAGGGATACCGCATTCAATAAGAAGAATAATGATATTCTATTCTTGAATTCCTCCGGAGAGCAACTGACCAGACAGGGCTTCTGGAAGATCTTAAAGGCTTATGCCAAGGAGGTAGGAATTCAGGAGATCAATCCGAATATCATAAGACATTCCTTTGCCGCCCACCTGATCGATAACGGTGCTGATTTAGTCAGTGTGCAGGAATTCCTGGGTCACTCCGATATCAGCACGACACAGCTGTATGTGGCCAGGAGCTATAAGAACAGCAGAGAAGTGTATATGAACACACACCCGAGAGCTTAAGTTGAGAATTAAATAATATGATGAATAAATTGATATGACCCCAAAAGCTAGATTTTGATCTAACATTTGGGGTCATATCAATAATTTTATGGTATTTGTTTTATGGGATTTATTTATAGTCCTTCTGCTATGGTATAGATCAGCTTCTCGGATTCTGCCCAGCCGAGACAGGGGTCGGTGATGGATTTGCCGTAGACATGCCCACTGACCTTTTGGCTGCCGCCTTCAATATAGCTCTCTATCATGACACCCTTCACGAGCTTGGCGATATCCGGAGATACCCTGCGGCTGTGGAGCACTTCCTTCACGATACGGGGCTGCTCGGCATACAGCTTATTGGAGTTGGCATGGTTCGCGTCAATAATGGCGGCCGGATGTAAGAGATCCCGTTCATTATACATATCAACCAGACGGATCAGATCCTCATAATGGTAGTTCGCCTGTGACTGACCGTGTTTGTTCACTGCACCCCGAAGGATCGTATGGGCCAGGGGATTGCCGGAGGTTACGACCTCCCAGGTACGATAGAGGAAGGTATGACTCGCCTGAGCTGCAACCACGGAATTCAGCATAACGGAGAAATCACCGCTGGTCGGGTTCTTCATTCCGGCCGGTACATCCATACCGCTGATGGTCAGTCTGTGCTGCTGGTCCTCTACGGAACGGGCTCCGACAGCAACGTAGGAGAGGATGTCCTCGACATAAGGCCAGTTTTCCGGATAGAGCATCTCATCCGCAGCGGTTAATCCGCTTTCCGAGATGGCCCGTAGATGCATCTTTCTCATAGCAATCAGGCCTTCCTGCAGATCCGGCTCCTTCTCGGGATCCGGCTGATGCACAATACCCTTATATCCCTCACCGGTGGTTCTTGGTTTATTGGTATAGATTCTCGGAACTAAGATTAGCTTATCCTCGACCTTCTCCTGAACCTTAGCAAGACGGGAGATGTAATCACATACGGCATCTTCGTTATCTGCAGAGCAGGGGCCGATGATAACGAGAAATTTATCTGAGGCTCCGGTTATAATATCTTTAATATGCTTATCCCGTTCTTTTTTACGGAGTACATCTCTGGCCGGCATCGGATATGCCCTCACAAGCTCCTCCGGTGAGATAACTTCTTTAATAAATTTGAAACTCATACGAATCACCCTTTCTAATAGTTGATTTATTGTATAATGTTTTTATCGGTTCGTCAACTGTAACTATATAAATTTTGGAAACCATAGATGGAAGGAGATATTCGATTCATATTTAAATAAAATAGGCATGATATAATGTCATCCTCATAATGAATATCATTATCTTCACCGAAAGCTTTCATTGAGCATAACGTGAAGGTTCTATCATAACGGACCATTACGTAAATGTTCAGAAGGGAAAAATATTAATAATAAGATAGGATTTTTCGGTATTTTGAGATATAATATAGGTACAGCCTAAGCTGTAGTATTCGTTAAAACATAATATTACATAAATGGAGTGAAGCAAGATGCAGATGTATGATCTAATTAATAAAAAGAAGAATCAGGAAGTACTGAGCAGGGAAGAGATAGAATTTATTATAAAGGGCTATACCGGGGGACTTATCCCGGATTACCAGATGTCCGCGTTATTGATGGCAATCTGTCTTAACGGGATGAATCATGAGGAGACCGCAGCTCTGACCGTTGCCATGGCCAACAGCGGGGATCTTCTGGACCTGTCCTCCATCCATGGAATTAAGGTGGATAAGCACAGTACCGGCGGCGTCGGAGACAAGACCTCCCTGGTGTTAAGTCCTATGGTTGCTTCCCTCGGAATTCCGGTTGCAAAGATGTCCGGCCGTGGACTCGGGCATACAGGCGGCACCATTGATAAGCTGGAGAGCTTTCCCGGCTTCTCCACCTCAATCTCATCGGAGCAGTTTATTCATAATGTCAATACCATCAAGATGGCGATCGTCGGACAGACAGCAAACCTGGCTCCGGCCGATAAGAAGCTGTATGCTCTGCGAGATGTGACTGCAACCGTGGATAATATCTCCCTGATTGCCAGCAGCATCATGAGTAAGAAGATTGCTTCCGGTGCCGATGTCATCGTTCTTGATGTCAAGACAGGCAGCGGAGCCTTCATGAAATCCTATGAGGATTCCCTGGCACTTGCAAAGGAAATGGTACAGATCGGAACCATAGCCGGAAGGACTACTTATGCGGTGATTACGGATATGAACCAACCCCTTGGAAATATGGTCGGTAATACCCTCGAGGTACAGGAAGCAATCCTGGCCTTAAGCGGTAAGGGACCGAAGGATCTTGTTAAGGTAAGCTTGACTCTGGCAGCTTATATGCTTCTCGGAGCGGGAATTGCTAAGGATGTTACGGAAGCCCGCAGTATGCTGCAGGAAACTATTGACAGCGGAAAAGCCCTGAAGAAGCTTGCCCAGTTCGTGGAAGCGCAGGGTGGTAACAGTGAAGCAGTGTTTAATACGGAGCGTTTTGTAAAAGCTGAATTAGAAGAAGAGGTGTTATCTCCAACAGATGGCTATGTATCCTTTATCCATACGGATGAGGTGGGCATGACCTCCTTGATCCTCGGCGGAGGAAGACTGACGAAGGAGAGTACGATCGACCTCTCCGTCGGTATCGTGCTGAATAAAAAGCTGGGAGATAAGGTGGCTAAGGGAGATGTACTGGCAACACTTTATGCCAATGATGCCGATAAATTAATGGAAGCAAAGAAGAGATTTTTAGCAGCCTATGTAATCGGCAGCGAAAAGCCAAAGAAAAACCCCTATGTTTATGCCGTTGTAACCAAGGACGGTGTATTGGAGCAAGCATTATAACCGGATTGTCTGCCTGTGGCGGCCAACCGTTAACAAGATGAAACGTTAAATCGTTTCCCTTATCAGGAATACTAGAAAGAGCCATGAAGTTACGCCAAATAGCTTCATGGCTCTTTATTTGTCTTGGGATATTTATGTCCAATGAAATAAAGGGTTGCTTTATGTCGGCATAGTCATACTAAGCCGCTACAAAATAATGGCTTCGAGCTTTCGCACTTGTTCCTATGGATAGAAAGATCATAATTTGCTATGAGGTATTATTTTATTTACAATATTTCTGCTTCTTCACATAGAATAGACCATAGGATATCGTTATCGTTCCATGGATATTGGATGGAGCAGAATAAGCGATACGCAGATGGGGGAAAGAAGCGTGATACAATGCTACGCAACAGCTGTCAGAGAAACCCGATCAATCAGATTTGTCGATTTATTGTGATTGCAATCGCAGTCTTTCTGATCCTGCATTACATATTGGAGAACAGCTCCTTGTTCTATAGGAAGCTGTATATATCCCCTTTCTCACTGCATTTGAACGAAAATGACATTGTGCTTAAGAAGGGAGAGGAATTCAAGCTTCGAGTGATTGGGATTAATAAGAGATGCTCCTTCTCAACGACAGATTTCCGGGTGGCGGGGGTGAATTTTAACGGAAGAGTCTTTGCTTATCGCACCGGAAATGCATATATTATCGTTAAGGTAGAGAAAAAGGTGTTTAAATGCCGGGTCAGAGTGCTGGATATCAATAAGGAGAAGCTTAATCTGTCCGTGGGAGATACCGATCGCCTGAAGCTTCAGGGAGGAGCCGGTTTTACCCGTTATAATAGCAGTGATCCGAAGGTGGTAAAGGTGAACCGATGGGGTAAGGTAACGGCCCTCAAGAAGGGCAAGGCGGTTATTACGGTGAAGGCGAAGGGGAAAAACTTCCGATGTACAGTGACAGTAAGGTGAGTAAGAACTTTGTCTATTTCTTTAGACAAATTTACGGAAGGATTGGTCTAAAAATGGATAGCCTGGATTAAAATATTAATAATAGTATTTTCGGAGCAGTGTATGAAAAAAGCAGGTGCAATTCTAATCATATGTTCCTTGATTCTCATTATGTTGTCAGGTGTTACTACACAAGCTAAGGTTAAGCCAACCCTACCGGATACCAATGATACTGCGATTCCTGTTACAGCGGCAGTGGAAGCAGAAGCACAGCTGAGCTTGTCCTCTCCTTCTGCAGTTTTGATTGAAGGCTCCACCGGAACAATTATATTTGAAAAAAATAAGGATGAACGGCTTAAACCGGCCAGTGTCACGAAGATTATGACACTGCTGCTGATATTTGAAGCCATAAGAGACGGCAAGATTAAAATGATGGATGAGGTCAGTGTCAGTGAGCACGCAGCTTCCATGGGCGGTTCCCAGGTATTTCTGGAGCCCTATGAGACTCAGAATGTAGATACAATGATTAAATGTATCAGTATTGCCAGTGCCAATGATGCCTCCGTTGCAATGGCAGAATTTATCGCCGGCTCAGAGGAGGAGTTTGTAGCCAGGATGAATCAACGGGCGAAGGAGCTCGGCATGAACAATACAAACTTCGTTAACTGCTGCGGACTGGACGTTGATAATCACTATACGACGGCATATGATATTTCCTTGATGTCCCGGGAGCTGATTACGAATTTCCCGGAGATCAGTAATTATTCCACGGTCTGGATGGATACCTTTGTTCATACTACAAAGAAAGGCAGAACAGAGTTTGGACTGACCAATACGAATAAGCTGATTAAATCCTATACCGGGATTACCGGCTTAAAGACCGGGTCCACAAGTCTGGCTAAATATTGCCTCTCCGCAACTGCCCGGCGCAATAATATGAATCTGATCGCAGTAATCCTGGCGGCACCGGATACGAAGACCAGATTTATGGAGGCGGCGAAGCTTTTAAACTATGGTTTTGCAAATTACAGCATCTTTTCGGACTCCAACACAGAGGGTAACTTCGAACCCGTCAGGGTAATCAAGGGAGTAGCCGATACGGTGAAGGGTAAACCCGGTGCTGAATTCTCCTATCTGTGTACGAAGGGTACCAACCCCGCAGATATTAAGAAGGAGATCGTCATGTATGAAGAGGTGAAGGCACCGGTTGCAGTAAACGATAAGCTTGGGGAAATTACCTATTCCTATAACGGAGCACAGATCGGAAGCGTTGATATCCTTGCTTCAGAGGCTATCAATAAGGCAGGCTTTAAGGACTGCTTTAAAAAAACCTTAAGAAGATATTTCATGACTCACTAAACGAAATACTAAGGAAGGGTTACTAACGGAAACAGCGTTATTAGTCAGCTTTAACATAATGCTGATTTTCATATCTTGAAGAGTGTTATGAATCACAATGCTTCTCCTGAGAGCTTTTCGGCCGGAAGCTTGATTCATAACGCTCTTTTCATTAGCGGTTGACTAACAGAGCAGACAATTCGGTTATTGTAGCAGGTTGATATCAGCATCACCAAAGTATCTTTTCCTTTCGTGGCTGTGTCGATGGGAGAGGGATGAATCCTCCGAAGCAATAACTATTCTGCCGGATAAAGACGAAAGCCAATATAAAAGTAGCTTATTGACACTTCAGGGTTGAATTAGTATAGTATAATAGGTATGTAAGAGGATAGAATAGTCCTGATAGAAAGGAGCACCTATGGTTATCAAATGGATATTGGCAGTAATCCTTGCGCTGATTCTGTGGTCCTTCCTGGAACGAAAATTACTGAAGGTAACGGAGTATACCATTCATACCGATAAGAACGGGCAGATACCGGAGGGCCTGTCCATCGTCCTTCTGGCCGATCTACATAATAATACCTTCGGGAAGAGAAATCAAAGATTAGTAAAGAAGATTAACAGCTTAAAGCCGGATCTGGTGGCTGTGGCGGGAGATCTGATTACAAAGCAGCAGCCCTGTATACCCGGAAACGCCTATGATCTGCTTGAGAAGCTGGCTGGGACCTATCCTGTTTATTATTCCTATGGCAATCACGAGCAGCATCTGGCACAGCTGAATCAAACAGAGTTCTCTGAGAATAGCCCGGAGGCTGACGATAGAAGAGTGAAATACGAAGCCTTTATTAAGTTTCGGCGGACCCTCGAAGCAAAGGGAGTTCAATTCCTGGATAACAGCAGTACGGTATACTCAAAGAATAATTCTCGCATCCGGATTACCGGAATCAGCATCGATTGGAAGTATTACAACAAGACAAGAGTGATTCCGATGTCCAATACCTATCTGGAGAAAATTGCAGGTAAGAGTAATCAGAAGGAATATCAGCTTCTGCTGGCACACAACCCGATTTATTTTAAATCCTATATTCATTGGGGGGCAGATCTGATTCTGTCCGGTCATCTGCACGGAGGGCTTATACGGCTTCCTCTGATGGGGGGGATTATTTCACCTCAATATCGCATATTTCCCAAATATGATTCGGGAGTATTTACGGAGGAGAAGAGAAGTATGGTCGTATCGAAGGGCCTGGGCTCCCATTCGGTGATGATGAGGCTGTTTAACCGTCCGGAGCTGGTATTTATCCGGGTCAAGCCGAGTAAATGAAGTTGTTCATATTTATAATAAATCAAGTAATGAAAGGTTATGATGAATAATTAACTTATTGTTTCACAATTATCCGGTTAGATTTAGGTGTCAGATGAACTTGAATACTATATCGAATGTGAATTTACACAAAATAAGTATATCGATATAGGATGGAAGAACCTGTAAATAAATACTAGTAATGTTCAGGAACTGAAAGGAGAACTATGAGTATCCCCGTAAAACTGGAAGCATTTGAAGGTCCCTTGGATCTTCTGCTTCATCTGATTGATAAGAATAAGATTAATATCTATGATATCCCGATTGTTGAGATAACAGAGCAATATCTGGAATATATCAAACAGATGGAGACTAAGAATCTGGAAATCATGAGTGAATTCCTACTGATGGCGGCCACTCTGATAAATATAAAATCTAAAATGCTTCTTCCTGAACCGGAGAGTGAGGATGAGGAAGCGGTTGATCCCAGACAAGAGCTGGTGGACAGGCTCCTGGAATATAAAATGTATAAGTACATTTCGGAGGAGCTAAAGGATAAGGAACAGGATGCCTCCAGAGTACTATTCAAACCACCGACTATTCCGAAGGAAATCGCCGAATATAAGGAGGAAATCGATGTGGAGGAGCTGCTAAGTGACCTTACCTTAGCAAGGCTGCATGAGATTTTTAAATCCATTGTCAAGAAACAGGCGGACAAGATTGATCCGATCCGAAGTAAGTTCGGTAAGATTGAGAAGGAAGAGATCAATTTATCAACGAAGTTATACCAGATACAGGAATATGGATTAGCACATAAGAACTTCCTGTTTCGCAGCCTTCTTGAGGCTCAGCACAGCAGGATGGAGATCATCGTGACCTTTCTTGGAATTCTTGAGCTGATTAAGCTGGGAAGAATCCAGATTGTACAGGAGAAGAGCTTTGATGATATCCGGATTACCTATTTAGCAACAGATATCATACAAATGGAGGAGGTCGGTTTCTAATGGAAATAAAACTGGTAGAAGCCCAAATTGAAGCAATTCTTTTTACGATGGGAGAGGCCGTGGAGCTGGAGCGCTTAGCTGCTGCCTTAGATCACGATGAAGATACAATCAGAAAAATCTTACATAGCATGATGGACCGTTACGAGGGAGAGGAACGGGGAATTCATATTATTGAATTAGACGGAGCCTTCCAGCTCTGTACGAAGCCATCCCTTTATGAATCTATTATAAAAATCACACATGTGCCGAAGAAGCATATATTAACTGATGTATTGTTAGAGACACTTTCCATTATCGCGTACAAGCAGCCGATTACGAAGCTGCAGATCGAAGCCATCCGCGGTGTTAAATCCGACCACGCGGTAAATAAACTGGTCGAATATAATTTGATCTGCGAAATGGGCAGGATGGATGCCCCGGGCCGGCCAATTCTGTTTGGTACGACGGAGGAATTCTTGCGATGCTTCGGACTGCAATCCCTGGACGCCTTACCCGTCCTCAATCCCGAGAAGATTGAGGACTTTAAGATCGAAGCAGAGGAAGAAGTAGAGCAACTAAAGCTGGATATCTGATATGATACTTCTTCCTCCAGGAAGAAGTAGAGCAGCTGAAGCTGGATATCTGATGTGATACTTCTCCCTCCGGGAAGAAGTGGAACAGTTGTAAACCGGATATCTGATGTTATAGTTGAGCAGCTTAAGCCGGATATTTGATGTCCTTCTCAGACTTACATAGAATCGATAAAAAATATATTCTTACGACTTTATGATAAGGAATCAGAGCGGAAAATCCTTATGTTTTTTAGCCTGCAGGCTCCGAAATTCTTCGGGTTTTTTGAATTTGTAGAATTATGACTGAAATGTAACAGTAATACTAAACAATAGGTTTAGTCCCATTAAAAATAATGCTTGCAAGATTACATACATTTTTGTATAATAGTCCATGCTGCTATTATTGCATGGGCAGTATACGAACAAGGAAAGGTTGTGATGTTAGGGTTGGACAAAAAGCTCACGTTATATGGCTTTAACAACCTCACAAAGACACTTAGCTTCAACATATATGATGTATGCTATGCGAAAAGTGAGAGAGAACAGAAAGATTATATCACTTATATTGATGAACAGTATAACTCAGAACGTTTAACCAATATTCTGGTAGATGTTACCGAAATGATCGGTGCCCATATTCTTAATATATCGAAACAAGACTATGAACCCCAGGGAGCTTCCGTAAATATTCTGATTGCGGAGGGTTCCTTATCCTCAGAGCATATCGATGAATCCTGCAACCAGGGAAAATATCTGTTGAATCAGAGAGATACCGTTCATGCCCATCTTGATAAAAGTCATGTAACCGTGCATACATTCCCCGAACATCACCCTGACAACTCGATTTCCACCTTCCGCGTTGATATCGATGTTTCCACCTGTGGAGAGATATCGCCGCTGAATGCACTGGACTACTTAATCGGAAGCTTTGATTCCGATATTATAACCATAGATTACCGTGTCAGAGGCTTTACCCGTGACCTCCATGGAATGAAGTATTTTATTGACCATGATATTACCTCCATCCAGGACTATATTGATGATAAGACTCTGACCAGATATGATGCGATTGATGTTAATGTATATCAGTCCAATATTTTTCACACAAAGATGCTAATAAAGGAGATTGAGCTACAGCATTATCTCTTTAATACGGATGTATATGAGCTGCCGCCGAAGCAGAGACTTGAGATCACCAACAGTCTTCGTAAAGAGATGATCGAGATCTTCAGCGGTATGAATATTTACTAAGTACCTGTAATTGGAGGCAGTCATGGAATATACACAACAGAATTCACCCTTGCATGAAGCATTGTTAAAGCATAAAAAAGACCGGATCGTACATTTTGATGTACCCGGACATAAAGGCGGAAGAGGCAACCCGGAGCTGACCGAATTTCTCGGAATTGATTGTCTGAAGGTAGATGTTAATTCTATGAAGCCCCTGGACAATCTGATCCATCCGACCTCCGTGATCAAAGCTGCAGAGGAACTGGCCGCAGAGGCATTCGGTGCAGAAGCGGCTTTTTTTATGGTAAATGGGACCACGGCTGCAGTTCAGGCGATGATTATGTCCACCTGTAAAGCGGGCGAGAAGATTATTATACCTAGAAACGTACATCGTAGCTCGATTAACGCTCTGGTTGTCTGCGGAGCTGTTCCGGTTTATATCAATCCCGGGGTAAACCATGAACTGGGTATTCCGCTGGGGATGAGTGTAAAGGACATAGAAGAAGCGATAAAGCAGCATCCGGAAGCAAAGGCAATCTTTGTCAACAATCCGACCTATTACGGAATCTGCTCCAATTTAAAGGAAATTGTCCGAATTGCCCATGAGCACGGCATGCGGGTCTTAGTAGATGAGGCCCATGGAGCACATTTTTACTTCGGTGAGAATCTCCCGGTCAGTGCTATGGCTGCCGGTGCGGATATGGCCGCGGTCAGTATGCATAAAACTGGAGGCTCCCTGACTCAGAGCTCCTTCCTGTTATGCAGTAACGGAATTGACAGCGGTTATGTGAGACAGATCATCAATCTGACCCAGACCACCAGCGGTTCCTATCTTTTGATGTCCTCCTTGGATATTGCCAGAAAGCATATGTATCTCCACGGTAAGGAGATTGTTGCCAAGACGATGGAGCTGGCAGAATATGCGAGAAAAGAAGTAAATAAAATCGGCGGCTATTACGC
>JAEYQV010000041.1 GCA_023409835.1 Bacillota bacterium | reverse complement strand
ACACTTGCCTTCCAATACATGAAACAGGCTCTTAAGAAAAGAGCCTGTCCAAATATTATTTATACAATGGGCCATATACTGCACATGCACGATAGTCCTGTACTTCCTTATCCATTCCAAAGCTCTTCCAGCTTGCAGGTCTAAAAATCTTTTTTGATGGTATGTTATGCATACTGATTGGAATTCTCAGCATTGAGCAAAGGGTAATAATATCAGCACCTACGTGCCCATATGTAATCGCTCCATGATTTGCACCCCAGCTATTCATTACGGAATATGCATCCTCATAGGTCTCATTTGTCGCATCAGTTCGAGGTACAAACCAAGTACATGGCCAGGTATAATCAGTTCGTTTCCATAAAGTATCTGATACATCCTTTGGTAATTCAATGCTCCAGCCTTCTACGAGCTGTACCACCGGTCCAACACCCTTCACAATGTTAAGGCGTATCATCGTCATTGGCATCTCTGCTCTTGTCTCGAATCTAGAAGAGTATCCGCCTCCTCTAAAATAGCCAAGATCCGCTTCACACCACTCGGTGGCCTCTAGGCATGCTTTAATGTCCTTTTCATTCATATCCCAAAACGGCTTAATCATCGCCTGTCCGTTCTCATCCTTTGCTCCTGCACAAGCATCGATACAGCATGCGCCTGAGTTAATCAAATGGATAAAGCCTCCTGCTACCTTTGCCTTACCTTCTAACTCATAACCTGTAACTCTTTTTACTGCCTCCGTGGACCAACAGGTTCTTACATCTGCAAACATTTGAGCACGGTTTGTCAATAGCTTTAAGAACAGCATACTTACGCCATTTAAGGTATCATTTTCTGTAGCAAGAACATAAGGTTCTCTTGCTCCATTCCAGTCAAAGGAAGTATTTAAAATCGCTTCAGGGAAGTCTGTGTTCGGATAATGATCAGTCCATTGTCTTTGTCCCTGGAAACCAGCTGCGATTGCATTATGGCCTAATCTCTCTTCTTCGCAGCCCTGTGGCAAGTTTGCGTTTCCATTCATCAGATCCTTAATAATCAACGCACATTTTACTGTGAACTCCCAGTTTGCATCCTTCTGCTCTCTGCTATGCTGAGCATAGTCAGGGTTTTTATCAAGACCCTCCGGACAGTTTTCCTTCACCCATTTAATTGCTCTCTCATATTCGTCTTTGTCATAAATTTCTTTCTCAATTCGGCGAATAACCTCTACTTCATCCACCGATTCGACTCTCATTCCCAGGTATTCCTCAAAGAAATCCGGATCAATACTAGAGCCTGAGATTCCCATGCAGGTTGAGCCTATTTGCAGATAGGACTTCCCGCGCATTGTCGCTGCTGCGACTGCTGCCCTTCCAAATCGAAGTAATTTCTCCTTCACATCCTCCGGTATTTCTGAATCATCCGCCTCTTGTACATGCTTTCCATAGATACCAAAAGCAGGAAGACCTTTTCTTGCATGCGCCGCTAACACAGAGGCCAAATAAACAGCGCCCGGTCTCTCTGTTGCATTCAGTCCCCATACCCCTTTCATTGTCATCGGATCCATATCCATGGTTTCAGAACCATAGCACCAGCAGGGGGTTACCGATAAGGTAATATCTACGCCTTCTTTCTTAAACTGTCTCGCACACTCTGCACTTTCCGTTACTCTTCCAATGGTGGTATTTGAAATAACTACTTTTACAGGCTCACCATTTGAATATTTTAAGTTTTCTTCAAACAATTTTTTCGCAGCCAAAGCCATTCCCATTGTTTGTTCTTCTAAAGATTCTCTTACCTTTAAGATTCCCTGTCTTGCATCGATAATCGGGCGAATTCCGATTACCGGATAATCACCAATTAATCTGTTTCTCTGCATATTTTACCTCCATAATGGCATTTTCACCGCCAGCGGCTTCTTTTCAGTAATCTACTATTCCACGATGAACCATTTCTCCCATGTTTTCATTACGTTACAACATATCCAACTCCACCACTCGGTGTCTATTTAGCATCCGTTAATAAAGACAGTAAAACCTATATAATCTCCAGATAATCCTTATCCGGCAGTGTTGGAAATGCATGCGCCTGTCCCTCTTGATACCAGAAGGCAACAGAGGATATATCATCTTGTAATGGCAGATATCGTCCACCCTCACGCCAGCCAAGTGCCTGAATTGTCACTTTTAGATCACTAGAAAAACGAATAGGATCTAGAATGTGCCATCTGTACATGCTAAAGCGTAACTGACTTTTATATACATTATCTTGTTTGGTCACAAGGTTAAGTCCTGCATAGGGTGTAGTAAAAGGCTGATACTTATGAATTGACATATCTTCAAAATTATATGACCCACAGAAATAGTCCTCTGTTCCTGTTCCGCATATTGTTGGATACTCTTTATCCCCATCCATAAAGAACTTTATTTCACCTTCGCCCCACCAGCCATTATTATTTACTCCCCATGACATTGCAGTTCCAATGTAGTGGCCGCGCCCCTTAATGTTGTCAACGATGACATAGTTTTCTTTGTACGGTAGTGGATTCACACGGCGAAATTGAGCATGAAAATAAGCTGCATCCTCTGGTACCTCCGTTAAGGTGTAATCAATTTGATAATACATGGTGACAGGCTCTTCACTGCGGTTTTCCAATGTCATACGACAGCGCTTACGAAATGGCATAGGCCAATAACAATTAAATGCGCTACCTGGATTAACACAGACCGCCAAAGATGAAATCTGTCCAAACTCACCCCAGCCACTTGCAAAGAAATCTCCTATCGGACATTCAATCGAAGGTGTATTACAATCATCCCAGTATGCACGCAGTATCGTATTTCTCCATTTCCCTGTTGGTGTTAGCCAAATATGCTGGATACAGCCTGGTCCCTCCACATCGGCAATCGTAAAAGTTTCTCCTGCCGGGATTATGATAAAAGGATTTACTTTCCAACACTTTCCCAAATCCCTAGCAGCTTTCTGTGCAAAGCCCTGCTCAAGCTCACACATGCCACCCTTCCCTTTTTCACCAGTATAGTTCTCAGGCGAAATAGAACGTGTTACTGCATCCGAAAGTATATGAAGATTGCCCATATTCATATTTAAACCATTATAACTAATCATGATCACTCCTTTTTAATTATACATTTTATCAATTAAGTAGGTTATTTTGATTTATTCGTAAATCTTGCCCCTAACCCCGGGTGATGCGAAGTATAGTGATTTAGCTAAGCTAGCATTAGTCAATCTCCGCTACAATGGCAACTATTCCATACGGCTTCAATGTTAGCTCAAAGCTTGCACCGTCAATCTTTACCTCAGTATGTCTCCAAGGCACCAGGTGCTTGATATCCAATCCAAACTTCTTACCATCGATACTACCTTTTACAGTAATCTCATGATTGGTTGGATTATACATATGTATCGCTGCACCCTGTCCACTCTCTGATAATATTACACCTGCATATATTTCACTATTATCCAGTTGCATGCCTAATTTATCTTTAAATATTCCACCCCCATATATTTGTGGGTAGCTTTGATATTGCTCAGTTAGAATTCCTAGCTCAGGATTTTTCTCTACTGTAACTAAAAATGGTTCACCCATGACAAAAGCACGTCCAAATGCCCCTGGTGCACCGGCATCCATACCATGATTTGGCAACCCCAATATCTTAATTGGTAAGGTATACCTTGTAATTTCCGGTTTGCTTGTTTCAGAAAATCCGAGTAATCTAGCCCACATCATACCGGCTACATCAATGTATTGTAGGTATGCATCACATACACCTTCCACTGCCAGTAGATAGTCTCCATCCTTAGACATAATTGTTTCGATTTCATCCATCATCAGTTTATAACCTTCTGAAAAGGCTGTCGCCGGGGTTCGATGTCCATGTGTCTTATCGAAGCATAATACAGCCGGCATCTCCATCATCTGGTCAAACCAGATTGCATCGGTACCATGGCCTCTTAGTCGCTCTACCGTAGAGGAAAGTGCCTCTCGCCAGGAAGGTGCCGCAGGACAAATAGCCACATAAGATAGACCTGTTCCGTAATTTTCAAAGAACAACTCACCTTTTGCATTACGAAGACCGCTCTGCTCCCCATTTCCGACACCGTCACCATCCTCATCAGCGCTATACCATTTACTTTGTGTTTCAGCAATGTGATTATTCATGTACATCATAATGCGGTCACCTTGATTATGTATCGCTTCAACTGAACGTCTAAAGCCGTCCTCTCCGCCCATCTCCGGATCAAATTCATAATCCGGATATCGTGAATCAAATCCATTCAGATGCCAACCTAATACATGAAGCATATCCACGCCTAAGCTGTCTGTCTGTTTTGCAAGTTGAGACAGTCCATTCGGTGCTGCCACACCTTGTTCTAAGACATAGGAAGAATTGCGTTTATCCGGATAATGATTGATGATCTGCGGATACCAGCCGTTCAGCTCTTTTACCATGTCATTCTTTTCTCGTGTCCAGCCTGCTTCGTCGATAAACTCACGATAACGGTCCGCAGCCTTATGCCAGTCGCCTTCATAGGCACCAATCACAATGGAGGGTGACTGATAGCTTCCTCCGGAGATAAATGGCCAGAGCGTTGCAGATAGCATAGCACTGTACCCCTTAGTACTTTTTAGCTGTCCCATCTTATAGCTTTTATAATCAGCGGCCGGATCATGTACTCCAAAATATAAGCTTTCCGTAGAATTAAACAGCGCTACATATTGCATGGAAAATGGAACGGGGTAACTAGCGGTCATCTCCGGATAGTATCCAGCCGTGTATTTTGCTACGATATCTTCTCGAATCTCACCTTCCTTGTAAGGCCATAAAAGATCATAATCCCCTTGTAGCCCTACTAGCGGTCTAGCTTCGATTGCTAAAACAGTACAATTAGAATCGTGGGTATCAATTTTATAGGTTATTTCAGCATCGCATCCATCCTTACCCACGGTTACCGTTTGCACTACAATAATATCTTCTCTACCCTCTCCAATCGGGAAAGCTTTTGTAATCTCAATGGTTCTCTTATCTTTTAATATCACGCTTTTTGCGGCAATGTCCTCACTAGGAAGGTTAGTGACCTGGTCCGGATCTGTCTTCCAGATATCTCCTTGAGACAGATCTATCCTTAGCGCATAGCCTCCACCGACTTCATCTGCAAGAAAATTAGTTTTACTCTTTTTATTGTGGAAACTCATTAAGTTTCCACTTACTTGATCAAATCTAAGCTCTATATTCTTGTTACCAATTGTCATCCGATTGTTATCTCCCGTATTGTTAACATTATGTGAGCAACCCGTCATAAGTAAAATAGCTAGGAGAAATAGCATCACATAATTTTTCATTCCTTCACCGATCCTATCATTACTCCCTTTACAAAATACTTCTGTAGGAATGGATATATTAAGATTATAGGAAGTGTAATCACCAATACAAAGGCCATCTGCACCGACTGCGGAGTCGTAGAAGAGGCTGCCTGTGTACCCAGTGCTGAATTCATCATTTGGTTAATGTTTTGCATACCGCTTGATTCAAATGTCATTTGAGACAAAATATCGCGAAGTAATGTAGCTGCCGGCTTAAGCGATGGCTTACTAATATAAAATGATCCGGCAAACCAGTCATTCCAATGAAATACGCCGGTAAAAAGCGCAATGGTAGCCAGTACCGGCTTCGACAGCGGCAAGTAAAATCTGGCATAAATAGTCAAATCACCAGCTCCATCCATCTTCGCTGATTCTGCAATGGATGCAGGAATCCCTTCAAAGGAAGACCGTATAATCACCATATTATAAAAGCTATAAATTGCCGGAAAAATATATACCCAAAACGTATTTGTTAGCTTTAAATCTCGAAACAGGATAAACGAAGGAATGAGTCCGCCTGAAAACAATGTGGTAATGAAAAAGTATTTGATAAAAAACTTACGACCCGGCAATGCTTTATCGAGTAGCGCATAGGCAAGCATTGAGATTAATATCAGCGATATGAATACACCCATCGCAGTACGAGCAGTAGACACCACAAAGGAATTAATAATATTATCTTCCTCTAGAATCTTCGCATAATTATCCAGTGTAAATTTTCTGGGAAATAGCCACACTCCACCTCTCAGTGTATCAAGTCCGTCATTGAAGGATAAGGCTGTAATATATAGGAAGGGATAAAGGGTGACAATGCATAATAAAATCATAAAGATATAGTTACATATTTCAAAGGTACGCTCACCCTTTGATTGCTTTATTTTCATTCTCTCCTCCTTACCACAACGATATCTCAGTTGTTCTTCGTAATATTGAATTCGTTGTCACAACAAGTATTAAGGCTATAACACCTTGGAACATGCTTGCCACTGTAGCGATACTATAATTTCCTTGCCGAAGACCAACCTCAACGATATAGGTATCGAGTATCTGTGACAATTCGAGATTACCTGGCTGTTGCAGCAGATAGATCGGATCATAGCCTGCAGAGATAAGTCCTCCTACCGCTAATATAAATAGTATTCCTATTGTTGTGCTGATGCTAGGTAGTGTAATTTTAAACATCATCTGGAACCTACTCGCACCATCAATTCTTGCTGCCTCGTATAGCTCAGGATTAATATTACTCATAGCTGCAAGATATACAATGGAACCCCAACCAACACCTTTCCATATGTTCGATATTAGCACAATCGGAAGGAACCAGCTGCGCTCTCCCATAAAGAAAATTGTATCTCCTCCAAACAAACTAACTTTAAGGTCATTGATCGGCCCACCATAGGGGGAAAGAAGTTGAGATAACATAGTTACTACTATGATCCAAGAAATAAAAAATGGCAAATACGAAATTGTTTGTACCGTCTTCTTAAACCATTTCACTCGAACCTCATTTAGAAGTAAAGCGAGTATGATAGGTGCCGGAAAACTTGTGATCAGTTTTAATACACTGATCAGTACCGTATTACGGATCAGTTTCCAGAAGTTAGTATTATTAAAGAACAGCTTGAAAAATTTATCAATCGGTTCCGCAAAATCGCTGCCGTAAATACCTTTCGTGAAAGAATATTCTTTAATTGAAAGTAGTAATCCGGACATAGGTACATAACAAAAGATAAAATACCAAACCAACGCTGGAAGAATAAATAAATACAATACCTTCTTATTCCAAATCGCTGTCAGTGTTTTTTTCATATTTGATTTTTTCAATACTTTCAACTCCTCTAATAAAGGCTGTTGTCAAATAACCAAAAATAATTATCAAACAACAGCCTTAGAATTAATATAAAATATCGGTACCGGCTAGGTACTTCTCATTCATAAACGTTACATACTCATCGATGCCGGCTTTCTTTAAATTCTTACGATAAGTGCTTAGAATATCAAGCGCTTCCTCGTCAGATTTTGCAAAGTATGCCTGTTCTATGATGGTACGATAATCATTGGTATTGAAGAAGTTTTGTAACTCCTCCATCTTAGGATATTCATTATTAAAAATACTGATTGGATAACCTGCCTCTGCTTCCAATGGATACATTTTTTTCACAGTTTCATAGGTCTGATCCACTGCATCACTGGCTTGTCGTTTTGCTTCCTCAAACATGGCATTTGGTAATCTTGATACACCGAAGGTAGCAATTCCGCCAATACCCTCGTTAATAGCATAACTCGGATCAGCTTCCATCTTATCGAAATATTCCTGAGTCATCTTAGGCTGTCCATCAACTACAGTGTAATGCACTCCTTCAATCCCTAAGTAAGCAAGATTTCTTCCCTCTTCACTATTTATGTAATCAAGGTACATCATTGCTGCTTCTGTATTACTACAATCCTTTGTGATTAACATAACTGCGGAACCAGTTTGTCCGTCCAGACGTCTTGTCTCAGGCATTCTTGTTGTTCCATTCGCATCAAGGATAGGACCTAGCGGTATATATTCCATTTCAGGATGCTCAGCATAAAGTGATTCGCCAAGGTTAGCTTTGATATGAGGATAATGTGCAGTGGTAAGACCAACTCCACCGATGATATGCTTCTGCTTCGCAGTATTATCATCCTGACGGAATGCTTCAACATCAAATAAGCCTTCCGTTATCATCTTACGCATAAATAAAACTTCTTTGTCTACATCGTCACTATAGACACCCCAGTATAACCGGTTATCATCGCCCATTCTAAATGCGGAGAAATTGCGAGCACGGAAGGAGTTAAGATAGCATTCATAAGACCATCCATTCTGCCAACAGCTGGCCGGGATAATGGGATTCCCTAAGATATCAGTAAAATTGCCCTCTTTTATCTTTTTCGCCAGTTCATATAAGTCCTCCGAGCTTGTAATATCACTTGGGCTTACGTTCAGTGCCTCTAAGATATCTGCACGAGCATATACGGTATATCCCCAGTCGGTGGTATCATTAACCGTTGCCGGTGTATGCATTGGTAATACATATTTCTTACCATCTCCAACCTTCTTATCCATGATATCTGAAGTAAGATAACTCTGTGACAATCCTGACTGATAAGAGGCTTCTACATTAGGAGAAGGATATTGTGCTAATAGATCATCATATGACAATAATAATCCATCCTTAGCAGCCTTCTTAATAGCAACCGTGTTCGCATCTTCCCCACCCCAGAAAGGGGCCATAATCATATCTGGCATGCCACTACCTACGGAGAAGATTGCATTTAACTTCTCTACCTCAGACGTATTGATCCACTCTGCTTTAATTGTTACACCTGTTTTTTCGCGAATTACATTTGCAACAGCATTATTTACTTCATCTGAGGGCTTTAAGAAGGAGAGTCCCTGCCAGGCCACAAGTAAATTAAGAGTAACCTCCTCTTTCGCTTCCTTTTTTGCTTCCTCTACACCACTTGTATTGCTACTGTTGTTGTTATTGGTAGAACCCTCATTGGTTGTCTGTTTTGACGTACACCCTGCAAGTAATGACATAACCAGAGAAAGAATAATTATTTTAGAGATAATGCCGTATTTTTCCATCCTTTTCCTCCTATTACTATCCTATATGTTATTTATATCAGCTGATACGACAATTATCACAAATTTTACCCAAAAATGTATTTATCCTTGAGCACTTTTCATTTATCATTTTGCATACTCGATGAAAATTATTTGGAAGTTTTAATAATTGATTAGTAACCCAGCTGTCTGATTGGTATAATAATGGTAAAGCCGTTGGGTAATGTGACGGTTAGCTCATTTTTATCCATTGCCACTGTGGGCGATTCGCTTTTACCTGCCATCTTTATTATCTTAGCCCTTAATAAGGTTTCACGTTCGATCGGCTTATGTTTCGAGTTTTCTAACTCTTTCTTTTCTCTCTCTTTATTCAATCTCCATTGTGTGAGATGCTGCCTTATTTCAAACATCATCTGCGCCATATCTTCTTCACTCACATTCTGCTTAAGAGATACGATAGCAAACAGAGTTTTATCATATGCCAGTTGCTCCTTTAATTGGTCGACCCACCCTTCGGGTAAACTATACTCACCCTCAAAAATATTACTTAGAGCTGCTCCTTTTGACTTCAGTATATAGATTGTCCCAGCTACATGTCGTATGACTGCTAAGCGTTTCTCACAATAGGAGGTTGGCAAGAAGCTGATTCGCTGCTCTAGCGTCTGTGCAGAGGGTAAATTAAAAATTACCTTATCATTACTTTTTAGTTTGATTGCAATCCCATTTGAAATATAGAATCTACAAATAGTATTTATAATCTGCTGTCTCTCGTCACTATCCTTCTTCAATCTCCTATATTTGTCCGGTAAATTAAAAAACATGTTGATGATACAGATGTCAGTACCTTCCTCGCAACTCATTTCCCTATATTCATGCAAATGGCCAAACATACTATGAAAATAATGTCCACGGCTGGAACCTCTATGTTTGGAGGTTATCTTTAGTTCACAGTGAGGATATATTAGTTGAAGAATTCCCTGCTGTGTAGCTGCAGGTATGTTAATGATGCCCTTCCCATTATCTGTGACACGGAGTTCCGTAATTCCTCCGTTTTCTACCTCTACTACGATTTCCGTAGCTGATTGAGCCAGAGATAATTCAAGTAAGTGCTGTAACAAATCCGATGGTCTTGAAATCTCCATGTCTATACCTCCTCATTTAGAATTGAAATTTGCTTAAAATAGAGTGGTGCCACACCGGTTTCCCGCTTAAACACACGGCTAAAGGCATGAATACTATCAAAGCCAAGTTCGGCTGCCACCTCTGTAACAGACCAGTTATTTACAGAAAGCATATATTTTGCCTTATCCATGCGTAAGCTCAGGTGAAACTGCATCGGTGTTGAGCCATAGCAAAGTCGAAACAGATTGCATAAATGATTTCGGCTAAATCCAACTTTTTTAACCAGTTCATCCATGTGCAGGTTTTTATTAACATTCTTACTTATATATTGTTTGGCCACCTCCATAGCATCCGATGCGTCTTTGGGAAGCTCCGGGGTATCCGTATGATAAAGGCTACTTTCCTCCATGATATAAGCAAGAAGCTCTAACATATGTGCCTTCTGTCTCATTACACTATATATCGTGGCTGATTCATCTTCCGCAATCATCGAGAAGATAATTTGCTCTATTTTAAGAGTATCCGGTAATGTTATCTTATCCGGTATGTTCAATATATCAGTGATATCTTCACGCGCAAGCTTATAATCATCACCCGCATCGGGCATCGACCATACGGGTATATACACTTCCTCACTATCTTCCTGAAAGAAAAAGTCAAAATGTATATGGGGCTGACGGAGCGCCGTCTTACCGATACTTTGGATCGAATGGACTGCTAGTGGTCGGATTAAGAACAAATCTCCAGGACGAGCGATATATTCTATCTTATCAATGGTTACAATCGCTTCTCCCTCCATAATATACAGTAGTTCATAATCAAAAATAATTCGGTCTAATAGGGACCAGTTAAGTGGCATTGTATGATCCCACGCACGTCTGATATACGGTGATAAACTATTAATTACTTCATAAATCTCGATATCTCTTTTTGCCTTTTTATGCATGGTTTTCCTCACTTTCTCTAACTAGCAATCTGTTGTCTCTATCCCTTGGAGAAGAAGGGGTCCAATGTTTTTATAACATTCTTTATGGATCGATCATCAAGATTAAAAGCTGTCCTCAAATGTGAATTGCTGAGATACGTTTCATGTAAATTCCATCGCTAAATACGGCTCCCTTGATATGTTTTAATATATTTTAACATATATCCGGTTAATTTGGGAGTAGTACAGGTATACTTTCCTTATGCCTTATGCTATCGCTACATGCGCCATTGAAAACGTAAGAAAACGACTGTAATAAACGATTCCTTCAGTGGACTATTTGCAATTTACCCATCTGCGATTCGATCTATGAATACGCAAAAAGGCACTCACATCTAGTTTTCAACTAAACGTAAGTGCCTTATATGTTATAGATTACAGATTAATAAAGCTTTGCACCGGAAGGAATATGGTCATCTACCATAAGAAGATGGAGCTTTTCTTCTCCCTCTTCCTCGTGTACTGCTGAAAGTAGCATACCACAGGATTCAATTCCCATCATCGCTCTCGGAGGAAGATTTGTAATAGCAATCAGTGTCTTACCTATCAATTCTTCAGGCTCATAGTAGGTGTGAATTCCGCTTAAAATCGTACGATCTGTGCCACTTCCGTCATCAAGAGTAAACTGTAAAAGCTTCTTTGACTTAGGTACTGCAACACACTCTTTTACCTTAACAGCTCTGAAATCAGACTTGCTAAAGGTTTCAAAATCAACCTGCGCATCAAATAAAGGCTCTACTTTTACCTTTGAAAAATCAATCTTTTCAACTGGTTTTTCTATTTGCACTTCTACTTGCTTTTCAACTTGAGCTTCGTTGTTCGTAGATTTCTTATTTGTATCGAGGCTCTTCATCGTCGGGAACAATAATACATCCCTAATTGCCTGAGAATCAGTCAACAGCATGATCAGACGGTCAACGCCGATACCGATACCTCCTGTGGGCGGCATACCATATTCCAGAGCGGTGAGGAAATCCTCATCCAGTTGGTTTGCTTCTTCATCACCGGCAGCACGGAGTGCTTCCTGGGCCTCGAAGCGGCCTCTCTGATCGAGCGGATCATTCAGCTCGGAGAAGGCATTTGCCATTTCTCTTCTGGTGATAAACAGCTCGAAGCGTTCGGTATAATCCGGATTGCCGGGCTTTCTGCTCGCTAACGGCGAAATCTCTACCGGATGGTCCATGATGAAGGTCGGCTGCTCCAGCTTCTCTTCTACATATTCCTCGAAGAACAGGTTGATGATATCGCCTCTCTTGTGTCTAGCTTCAAAGGCGATGTGGTGTTCCTTAGCCAGGGCCTTCGCCGCAGCTTCATCGGGAATTTGGTCAAAATCTATATTAGCATATTTCTTGATTGCTTCCACCATGGTCAGCCTGTCAAAAGGCTTAGACAGATCGATTTCCACTCCGTCATAGGATATCGTTGTAGTACCGAGCACCTTCTGCGCTACTGTACGGAACATATCCTCCACCAGATCCATCATACCGTAGTAATCGGTATATGCCTGATACAGCTCCAAAAGCGTAAATTCCGGATTATGCCTTACGGATAAGCCCTCATTACGGAATACTCTGCCGATTTCATATACCCGCTCCAGACCACCGACAATCAGTCTCTTTAAATATAGCTCAAGAGAGATTCTCAAATGGATGTCCTGGTCCAATGCGTTATGATGGGTATTGAACGGTCTGGCTGCTGCTCCGCCGGCATTCGGTACAAGTACGGGAGTTTCCACCTCAATAAAGCTCTTACCATCTAAATAATTACGAATTTCTCTGATGATGAGGGAACGCTTAATAAAGGTATCCCTTACCTCAGGATTTACGATTAAATCAACATATCTCTGTCTGTATCTCGTATCAGTATCCTTCAGTCCATGGAATTTCTCAGGTAAGATCTGAAGGCTCTTGGTTAACAGAACTACTTTAACTGCCTTAACAGATATCTCTCCGGTATGGGTTTTGAATACTTCTCCCTCAATACCTATGATATCACCGATATCGAATTTCTTGAACTCAGCATAGGGCTCTTCGCCTACCTCATCCCTCTTGACATAAGCCTGAATGTCTCCGCCCAGATCCCGCATATTAATGAACGATGCTTTTCCCATAACACGTTTTGACATGATACGTCCTGCTATGGATACCAGCTTACCTTCAAAGCTTTCAAAATCTTTAAGGATATCTGATGAATGATTGCTTACATCGTACTTCATGATCTGGAAGGGATCCTTCCCATTCTCCTGGAGCTCGGCAAGCTTTGCCCTTCTTATTTTAAGAAGCTCACTGATGTCTTCCTGCTCAGCTTGTGCTTGTATTCTCTCGTCAGCCATTTTCCTTCACCTCTTATCGCATTTAACTGATACGATCCTTACCTTTTGCAATTTTTAAGTTACTTAATTTGATCTCTGAATCTCCAGAATCTCATATTGAATTGTGCCGGTGTGAGTTGCCACATCCACAACATCGCCAACGCGTCTTCCAAGTAACGCCATACCCAGCGGTGATTCGTTGGAAATCTTACCTCTGAGGCTGTTAGCCTCGGTTGAACCTACCAGCTTGTATTCTAATTCTTCCTTATATTCCAGGTCATAGATTTTGATTCTACAGCCGATATTAATTACATCTACATCGACCTCATCCTCAACAACGACTTCCGCATTCTTCAAAATTTTATCGATCTCTTCGATTCTTGCTTCAATGTCTCTCTGCTCATCCTTCGCGGCATCATATTCGGCATTCTCGGAAAGATCCCCCTGCTCCCTTGCCTCTTTTATCTTCTGAGCAACTTCTTTTCTTTTATTAACCTTTAAATCGTGAAGCTCATCCTCAAGTTGTCTTAAACCCTCATAAGTCAATATGTTTTTCTTTTCTACCATATAAACACCCTTCCTCCATATTGCTTTCTTTAAACATACAATACATTCAAAGTATTATATCGTATCAATTGTTTCTTGTCAACATGAACAATATCCGCATAATTCGAGCTTTTTTCGTCAAAATAAGGCCCCAGCCATCGTCGGATGCCGGTTATATTTGCAGATATTCATGTTCTATATCGAATGGAATGATTCAAATATTCCTTGTGATTTGGTGATAAATTACCTGCTCGAAAGTTACATTATATCTTATCTTCAAAACCACTAAATTATTCTATTCTTTTGCGAATAATGTTGTATTAGAAACCGATGATTTTAAGCTGTTCATCCAAATAACTCAGCCGATTCCGATAAGCGGTTAATCAAGGATTATTTATAATCCTTTAATATATCGCAAAAGTCAAAGGTTGCAAAGTAATCCTTTGGTGTCTCGGCACGGCGGATCATTTGAACAGAGCCGTCCTCCTTCAGCAGAAGCTCTGCTGATTTTAGCTTTCCGTTGTAATTATAACCCATGGCAAATCCGTGGGCTCCGGTGTCGTGAATAACGATCAAATCACCGAGATCTATCTTCGGAAGCATCCGGTCAATCGCAAACTTATCATTGTTTTCACACAAGGAGCCTGTTATATCATATTTGTGATCGCAGGGTGAGTCCTCCTTAGGAGAACCCTCCTTGCCCATAACCGTAATATGATGATAAGCTCCATACATGGCAGGTCTCATCAGATTCACCGCACTGGCATCAAGACCGATATACTCCTTGTAAATATGCTTCTCATGAAGAGCAGTGGCAACCAGATGTCCATAGGGAGCCAACATGTAACGACCCAACTCCGTAAATATCGCCACATCACCCATCCCTGCCGGAACCAGAATTTTCTCATAAGCCTGTCTGACACCCTCTCCGATGGCCATAATATCATTTGCTTCCTGATCCGGACGGTAGGGGATTCCGATTCCGCCTGACAGATTGATGAAGGTAATATCGGCTCCGGTCTTTTCTCTGACTTCTACTGCCAATTCAAATAAAATACCCGCCAGGGTAGGATAGTATTCGTTTGATACCGTGTTACTTGCTAAAAAAGAATGAATTCCGAAGGACTTTGCACCTTTTTCCTTTAGCTTCTGAAAGCCTTCGATAATCTGCTCCTTCGTAAAGCCATATTTCGCATCTCCAGGATTATCCATGATTCCGTTCGCAGTCTTGAATATTCCTCCGGGATTATACCTACAGCAGATTCTCTCCGGGATTCCTACCGTTTTCTCCAGGAAATCAATGTGTGTATAATCATCCAGATTAATGATTGCATCCAGCTGGCTTGCCTTTATAAACTCCTCCGCCGGGGTGGCATTGGAGGAAAACATGATATCTGCTCCGGAGAAGCCAAGGGCTTCCGACATCATAAGCTCCGTCATGGAGGAACAGTCCACACCACAGCCCTCTTCCTTAAGTATATTAATTATGAAGGGATTTGGTGTCGCTTTTACGGCAAAATACTCTCTAAAGCCCTCATTCCAAGCAAATGCCTGTTTTAATTTTCGGGCGTTTTCACGAATACCTTTTTCATCGTAAATATGAAAGGGGGTAGGATACTGTTTCGTTATCTCTTTTAGCTGTTCCAGCGTAACAAATGGTTTTTTCATTTTGACCTCCTGTAGTTTTAACGATTAATATTGGATCTTAAGTAATTCGTACCTTCTGTCGTTCACGCTGTCAATTAATTCATGAATGTTATTGATCTTATGCTTCAATGCTATTCCGCTGTGACTATTCTCATAACCATGAGCGTCGGTACCTGCCAGCTCGGGTAGCTTTAGCTTTCTGGCATATGCAGCAGCCTTCTTATCAAATTCCTCACTCCGGTTGCCAACATTGATTACCTCAACAGCATCTATATATTCCGGAAATAACCGGACTTCTTTAATATATGGCCGGATACGGTATGGGTGTGCATGGACGATGAAGCCTCCTGCCTCATGAACCTTATGGTACTGCTGCTCCACATTCCAGGATGCCATATCCGGGTTGCGTTTCAGAAACTCCTTATCCAGACCGTAAATGAGAAACTCCGTACCGTAGAAGTTAAATTCCCAGCCGAAGAAAACCTCCAGTCCAATCCGATCCCCTTCTTTCTTCGCGTTTTCATAGCCCTTGCAGAACTGGTCGATTCTCTCGTCCCAGGGAAGGTTCTTCGGGATACAGCTGTTTCCGTTAAAAAAATGATCTGTTACGATAATACCGGCATAGCCTAAATCCTTATAGCATCGGACATGCTCGGCCCCGGTTACTTGTGCACACGCACTGGCTTCCATCGTGTGCAGATGTGTTTCATATAAATATAGGCCCATCGTACTCCTAGCCTTTCCTTAATATTATTGTTATTATCGGAATAAAATACTTCTCCGGTAATACCGGGTCTATTCTAAGCTTATTCTTATACCGAATTCAACCTATGAAAAGGGTAAAAAAGAAAATGC
>JAEYQV010000081.1 GCA_023409835.1 Bacillota bacterium | reverse complement strand
TACCTCCTTGAGAGGCACCACTAAGAACATCATACCTTTTTGCAATAGTTACTTCCACATTTATATTTGAAAAAGTAATTTCTCCATCCTTGACAAAAGGGGTGGAAGTAAGTTTTTCAATTCACGAAGTACTGTAAATTACTTCATATTGTGCTTAACCACCTTGACAAATACTATATTTTGTATTATATTTATTTTCCAGCCAATTACTAAAATACCTGCTTGGGGTATTCAATTAGCATATATGGAAGGTTATGTGAAGCAGGCCAGCGTTCCATACAGATCGATATTTAGATCGGGATACATATTTATAACATAACGAGGAGACTTGGACATGAAGATTATCAAGAGAAATGGTTCAGAAGAGATTTTTGACTTAAGTAAAATTATTGCAGCTGTTACGAAAGCGAATGATTCTACGGAGAAGCAATTACTAACCGGTGAGCAGATCAAAGAGATTGCGGAGTATGTTGAATTCAAATGCAACAGACTGGGCAGAGCCGTATCGGTGGAAGAAATACAGGATATGGTGGAAGATCAGATTATGTCTACCGGAGCCTTTGAATTGGCTAGGAATTATGTAAGATACCGTTATCAGCGTTCCCTCATTCGTAAAGCGAATACTACAGATAATCGAATCCTTTCTCTTATTGAATGTAATAATGAAGATGTAAAACAGGAGAATTCCAATAAGAATCCAACCGTGAACAGTGTACAACGGGATTACATGGCGGGTGAGGTCAGTAGGGACATTACAGCAAGACTTCTTTTGCCGCAGGATATCGTGGAGGCTGATAAGCAGGGAATTATCCACTTCCATGACACGGATTACTTTGCACAGCATATGCATAACTGTGATCTGATTAATCTGGAGGATATGCTGCAGAACGGGACTGTGATCAGCGGAACTTTAATTGAGAAGCCACATAGCTTTTCGACGGCTTGTAATATTGCCACTCAGATCATTGCACAGGTAGCTAGTAATCAGTATGGCGGACAAAGCATCAGCCTTTCACATCTGGCTCCCTTCGTACAGATATCCAGAGATAAGATCCGTGCAGAGGTACTGGAGGAAGTTAGAATCTTAAACAGCTCTGTTTCGGAGGAACAGATTCTGGAGGTTGTGGAGAAGAGACTTCGCAGGGAGATTATCAAGGGAGTTCAGACCATTCAATATCAGGTCATCACCCTAATGACGACCAATGGGCAGGCACCCTTCCTGACGGTTTTCATGTATCTTAATGAAGCAAGAAATGAACGGGAGAAGAAGGATCTGGCCATCATTATCGAAGAGACCTTAAAGCAGCGTTATCAAGGGGTGAAGAATGAAGCAGGAGTGTGGGTTACCCCGGCATTTCCAAAGCTGATCTATGTACTGGAAGAAGATAATGTGGCAGAGGGAACAGAATACTTTTATCTGACAGAGCTTGCAGCACGATGTACTGCCAAGAGACTGGTTCCGGATTATATCTCCGAAAAGAAGATGAAGGAGCTCAAGGAAGGAAATTGCTTCCCCGTCATGGGCTGTCGCAGTGCGTTAAGCCCCTGGAAGGATGAAGACGGCAATTATAAATTTTATGGACGTTTTAACCAGGGAGTAGTTACGATTAATCTGGTGGATGTTGCACTGTCCTCCGGCAAGGATATGGATAAGTTCTGGCAGATATTTGATGAACGTCTTGATCTGTGCTACCGGGCCCTGATGCAGCGCCATAACCGTCTAAAGGGTACATTATCGGATGCAGCTCCGATTCTATGGCAAAATGGTGCTTTGGCAAGGCTTAAGAAGGGAGAGACGATCGATCAGCTTCTATATGGAGGCTATTCCACGATTTCTCTTGGCTATGCGGGTCTGTATGAGTGCGTAAAATACATGACAGGGAAATCGCATACGGATTCGGAAGCCTGTCCTTTTGCCTTGGAGGTCATGAAGTATATGAATGAAGCCTGCGACCGTTGGAAGGCGGAAACGAACATCGGCTTCAGCACCTATGGCTCGCCGATAGAGAGTACAACCTATAAATTTGCAAAATGCCTTCAAAAGCGTTTTGGTATCATAGAAGGAATTACTGACAAAAGCTATATCACAAATAGCTATCATGTGCATGTAAGTGAGAATATCGATGCTTTCGCAAAGCTGGAGTTTGAGTCCAAATTCCAGGAGCTTTCCAAGGGTGGAGCGATCAGCTATGTAGAGGTACCGAATATGCAGAATAATATTCCGGCAGTTATTTCCTTGATCCGCTTTATCTATGATAATATTATGTATGCAGAGCTAAATACAAAGAGTGATTATTGCCAGGAATGTGGATTTGATGGCGAGATACAGATCGTAAAGGATGTGGATGGCAAGCTGATCTGGGAATGCCCGAAGTGCGGCAACCATAACCAGGATACGATGAATGTTGCCAGGAGAACCTGTGGCTACATAGGAACCCAATATTGGAATCAGGGAAGAACGCATGAGATTCAGGAAAGGGTGTTACATCTGTAGGATGAATTACGGAGAAATAAAAAAATATGATATCGCAAATGGCGAAGGTGTCAGGGTATCCCTGTTTGTTTCAGGCTGTACGCATCACTGCAAGGGATGCTTCAATGAGGAGACCTGGGATTTTGGCTATGGGACTCCCTTCACCGCAGAGACGGAAGACGAAATTCTTAAGGCATTATCACCTGATTATATCAGCGGATTATCGCTTCTGGGCGGTGAACCCTTTGAGAAGCAAAATCAACGTGAGCTACTGCCCTTCCTGAAGAAGGTGAAGAAGACCTTTCCGCATAAGGATATCTGGTGTTATACAGGATATCTTTTTGACAGCGAATTGTGTCAGGACAGCCGGGCCAGATGTGAATGCACGGACGAAATGCTGCAATACATTGATATTTTGGTGGATGGTGAATATATAGAGTCGCTTAAGGATATCAGTCTTGCCTTTCGGGGGTCCCAAAACCAAAGAATCATCGATGTGAAACGCTCCCTCGATAGTAGTAAGGTTCAGCTATGGGAAGGAAATACGAAAACAATTTAATATAAGGAATAGGCATTGAATAACGCACAGCGATAGATAGGAAGGTCTTTCTATCGCTGTGCGTTAGTTATGCATAGATAACCTGAGGGAAAACTCGGAGCGTATTATCAGATCGATTGTACATGGGACGATCCGGTACCGGATTCCGGTGAGATTCATTATACCTATTTTTAATCAGTGATACCCAGATGGGATAGAGTCATGAATGGCCATCCGCAACATATCCATCCTGTCCGGACAACTACACAGTAGATGATGAGCTGATTGAGGCACTGGAACTAGAACGTATGTCTTAGTGGTTTGATTAATGTACATTAAATGTATACCCAGCGTTGCAATAATAACTAACCGATACTTGAAAAACGGACATTCCTTTGGTAAAATATGTATTGAAGAGGTGTCCGTATTATGCTGTGCAAAAAGGGAGAAAAAAGGCAGAAAGAGACCATTACTTGTTAAGCGACACACTCTAATCGGCACAAACTGCACATTATTTTCTGCTGATGTACGCAGATAACAATACACTCTGGTCGGTACAACACAGTATCAACGGTAACAACGACACTCAGTCGTAGTCTTA
>JAEYQV010000018.1 GCA_023409835.1 Bacillota bacterium | reverse complement strand
CCTTTAATATCGTCCCGTCCGGCTAAGAGCTCCAAGGTTCTCTTCTGTACCTCAATCCTGGTTTCTATCAGCTGTGCTGTCTGAAAGGCTAAAGATCCGATTGATTTCTCCACCTCCTGTGTCAGGGCATCCTTTGATCTGAGCAGTGATATAATCGCTAAGGTAAATGATGAGAGCAGTAATAACACGGAAAAACATAGAATCAACTTTGCTTTGATACTTTTCATATAATCCTCCTGCTGCCCAAGGCAGCTAAAACTGAACATAAGCAGGTTCTATTAAATCAAGCCATATATTCTTGTAATATCACTTCAAAATCAGTTTGAAGCAGTGGTCTGCTTAGCAGATAGCCCTGTCCCAAGTGGCAGCCATTTTCTTTTAGATAGCTCAACTGTTCCCTTGTCTCAATTCCCTCTGCAACTACGGTCAGATCCAAGCCCTTCGCCATGGCTATAATGGATTTTACAAGGTTTTGCTTTCTGATGGTGTCCACAACATCTCTGATAAACATCTTATCAATTTTTAACTTATCCAGTTCAAAGCGCTCTATTTGACCAAGGGAGGAGAACCCTGTCCCAAAGTCATCCATGGATATCTTGATGCCTGCCTTCTTCAGCTCCCTGAGATTATTAACGATGATCATCACATCTCCCGAGGAAACACTCTCTGTTATTTCAAGCTCAATATTGGAGGCCTCCAGCTTGTACTCGTTCAATATTCGTATCACCCTTTGGGAAAAATCGCTTTGCTCCAGCTGCTTTACCGAAATATTAACTGAGATCGGTACTGTCCTGTAGGATTTCTGCTGCCATAACCAGATACTTCTGCATACATTCTCCAGAACCCAATAACCAATGTTGATAATGTGGCCGGTTCTCTCTGCCAGACCAATAAATTCGTCAGGCACAATGTTACCCAACGACGGGTTATTCCAGCGCAGGAGAGCCTCAGCCCCTACCAGCATATTCTGTTTATCCAGACTATAGATCGGTTGGTAGCATAGAAAGAATTCCTGATTGGAAATTGCCCGTGTAAGATAGTTGGCAATGGTAAACCTACGTTCAAACTCCTTTGACATGTCTTCCGAATAATAACACACATTATCTTCCAATTGTTTTCTTGCTTTATTCATAGCAATATCTGCATGCTGTATCAGGAGCTCGGAGTTTTTTCCATGCTCAGGGTAGAAGCAGATGCCTATACTGGCTGTAATATACAGCATGGAGTTATTGATGATATACGGTTTTCGAACGACGAGAAGCAGTCTTCTGATAAACCGGTCCAACTCCGCTTGACTTTCATAAGGCTTACATATCATCAGGAACACATCATCACTGAACCTGGATAACAGATCCTCCGCATCCATCTGCTCCATTATTCGTTTCGACAGCTCCAACAATAGCTCATCTCCATAATGGTGACCCAGGGAATGATTGATGTCCTTCAGTCCGCTGATATTAAGATAGAGGATGTTAAAACGAGCGTAGCCCGTTTTGCTGCGGCTAATCATATCATCCAGCCTGTCAATGCAATAGCTCCTGTTATAAAGGCCGGTAAGGGAGTCTCTTTGCTGCAATTCGATCATCCTGCGATCAATTTTTAGTTTTTCAGAGAGATCCTTAAAGATGCCCACATAATATTCCGTAACAGAATCTTTATTATGTATGCTTTTGATGTTCAGCCATTCTGTGTACAGGTCCCCATTCTTTTTCTTATTACATATCTCCCCTTGCCAGGTGCCTAGCTCCCGAAGCTGTCTCCACATTTCCCGGTAGAAGGTCTCAGACTGAATCCCTGATTTTAACAGCGCCATGGTATTTCCAATTACCTCCTCAAAAGAGAAGCCGGTTATTTCACAGAAGGCATTGTTAATCCATATAATGCTTCCGCCATTGTCCGTTATCACTACTCCTTCCGTGTTATTTTCAAGTACCTGTTTAAAGAGAAGCAGTTGTTTTTCATACTCTATTTTTTTTGAAATATCAAGATAGATAATATAGGCACCCAGTATCTCATTATGATGGATTACCGGGTAGCATAATATCTCAACTTCAATTAATTTGCCGTCCTTTCTCTTTCTTTTCCCCTCCTGCTTTACTACGTAGCCCTCATAAATCATCTTTACATTCTGGTCAATTTGATTTTTATTCTCTGCTGAGGAAACAATCCGGGACAGGCTTTTACCGGCAATCTCTTCCGTAGTGTAATCAAAAAGCCCGGTAAAAATATCGTTAACCTTGATAACATTCTGGTTTTTGTCGAGTACCGCCACTGCATATGGGGAGTAAAAGAACAGAGTATCATACATCAGCTTCTGATATCTTCGATCAGAGGCATCGTGAATAATAGAAAATAGAAGTCTTCCGTCCTTCGTATCAACCGGAGCACAGTGTACCTCTACCTCTCTGCAATCCCCGTTGGCTAATTGATGGACAAAATCAAAGTAATTTCTTTTCTCGGCTTTCGCCAGGCGCATTTCTTCATCGATGTGCTCCTGATCCAGTACATTAGTGTTGTAAATGCGCATTGATAACAACGCTTCTTTCGTATATCCGTAATAAGAAACGGCTGCCTGGTTTGCATCCAGGATATCGCCGGTATCCGGATCAATCAGAAGCATAATGCTGCTGCTGTGTTCAAACAGCTGACGATATAATTCAGATTTCATAGAATTTATCTGCTTCATGTAGGACTCCTGAAATTGTGTTAGATGCCGTTTAACATTGTCCCATTCCAAAATTTAATCCATAATCGATCCATCTCCGCTTCATTGGGCCGGACATTATTTAAGATCATACCTAAAAGCTGCTCATTCAGAAATTTCCTTAATTCCTGTAAATAATCCTCTGCCGCTCTATCCTCCGCTAAGATTTTATGCTCCAGTCCTTCCTGTATTACGGCCATATACACTTCCTTTTCCAAACCGGTCCAATATTTATATCTTTCATGAATTAAATTAGCTATATCCGCCGGGGGAAATAAGTGATAGCGTAGTAAAAACTTTTGTTTCGCAATATCCCCGGTGTAATACTCCAATACCTTTCTGTAAAGTACGTACAATTTCATTTTAGGCGAGCTGTTCTGCCTCATCAGGTCAATTTCATTTAAAAATTTTATATAGCCTTCAAATATCTCATTATAGATACTGAAAAACAGCTCCTGCTTAGATTTATAGTAAAAGTACATGGACGCAGCCTTTATGTCCACCTCTTTACAGATATCCCTTACATTCGTTGCTTCGTAGCCATTCTCCAGAAACAGCTTAAATGCGGTATAGCGTATCATTTCATTCGTAATCGTCATCGCTCTTCAACGTCCAATCCAATTGATTATTCTGACAACCTATCTAACATATGTTAGGTACATTATAGCATCGCTACCAAACATTGGCAACCATTTTTTCTATCTTTTTCCACCTTTTCGTATACATTGTGACTATTTTCCCAGAATTTCGAAGGGATAATCAACCGGTAAACAAGAGAAAACGATCCGCCGTTTCCCTGTAAGGAACCGGATTGTCTGCCTGTGACCGCCAAGCGCCAGTATAAAGCGGCTGTCGGCGCCAACAACGAATTAGAATGTTTATTACATCAAGTACTTAAAGAGAAAGCGTGTGATTATTAATCCATAAAGAGACCGTTTGCCGCCATCTAATGACATTGCATCCGAGTGAGAACGTGTCTCTGTTGGATTTTAATCACACGCTATTTTATAAACCTAAATTTGAAAAAATCATTAACGTAAAAAGGGTGCCACATATATTTAGTAAGACAGTCCCATATGTCAACCGATGTAATCATCAATGATTTCACAGAGCTTCTCTACATCTAAGGGCTTAGCTATATAATCATTCATGCCTGCCTGAAGGCATTTTTCTTTATCCTCCCGCATGGCATAGGCTGTTACACCTATGATGGGGATTTGTTTTCCATATTCGATTTCCTCCCGGATAATTTTAACGGTATCCAGTCCATTGATTTCCGGAAGCTGGATATCCATTAGGATTAGGTCAACCTTAGTGTTCCTAAGGATCTCAATCGCTTCTCTCCCATGATATGCCGGAAGATAACGATAACCGATTTTCCTGATGATGCTTTCCATAACCTCCTGATTCATCAGATTATCCTCAACACATAGGATGGTTTTATCCTTCGAATTGCTTTCAGGCTTTTTTTCTTTTACTTTTCCCTTCTGCTTCATATTTTTGAAATTACCCGCCTTTACGAATTCGCAGGTAAAATAGAATATACTACCTTCTCCTACTTTACTCTCGTAGCGAATGTCGCCATTCATTAAGAGCGCTATTTTTTTTGATATTGCCAGGCCCAGTCCGGTTCCGACGAACTTTTTCTTCGTAGATAAGTCCCCCTGGCTAAAATTCTGGAATATCTTATCCCTAAAGCTTTCTTCGATTCCTATTCCTGAATCCTTAACTCTGAATTCCAATACTTCTTTCCTGTCATCAAAGCTGAGCCGCTTCACCCGGAAGGAGACAAAGCCTTCATCCGTAAATTTAACCGCATTACTGATTAGGTTCATCAATACCTGGAATAATCTCAGCTCATCGCCCACCATCATGTTGCTTATCTCAGGATCCATATAGAAGCTTACCTCCAAGCCCTTCGCATTCCCTATCTCCAACAGCTTTTTGTGGACATTTTGAATCGTATCCTTAAGCGAAAAGGGCTCCCAGTTCAGAGTAATTACTCCTGATTCTATTTTTGAGATGTCCAGGATGTCCTCGATGATGGACTGCAATAAAACGGAAGTATCCTTTAAAATTGATATGTACTTCATCTGCTCCGAGTCTAGCTCCGTAGCTTTCAAAAGCTGTATGGTAGTGCTGATACCATTCATCGGCGTCCGCAGCTCATGGCTCATATTCGCAAGAAATATAGTCTTGGCGGCATTCGCTTTATCTGCCTCCTGTTTTAGCAGCTCCAGCTGACTGCATTTTAGCTTAAGCTCCTCTTCAATAAACTTCCGGTCTGATATATCCTCATTGGTTCCGATGATTCGGGACGGCTTCCCTTCCTTATCTGTTTTATATACGGTACCCTTTGATCTCAGCCATTTATATACGTTATTCTTGTCCTTCATCCGATATTCCATAACATAAGGCTGCTTACTCAATGCCTCATCCTTATATATTGATCTTATGACGGAAAGATCCTCCGGATGAATCAGCTCATTCCAGGCACTCAGCTGGATGCCGATCTCATCCTGCTCATAGCCCAGGGTTTCCTCCCATTTATTAAAATGATAGATGGTATGGTTATTCATATCAATCTCCCATACCCCAAATTGCCCTCCCTGCAGGGCCAATCTCCAGCGCTCCTCTGATTCCATCATTTTAAGAGCCAGCTCTTTTCTTTCCGAGATATCTTTATAGATTCCGATACATCCGATATAGACACCGTTGTTATATAAAGGTGCCAGCGACAGGCGGATATCGATCTCGTTCCCATTCTTATGTCTTCGGACGGTTTCATACCCCTCAACAATACTTCCTTCTATAACCTTCTTATTCGTCAGCTCAAATCCAAGTAAATATTTTTCAGGAATAATGTTTCTTATATTTTTACCAATCATTTCATCAGCGGTGTATCCCAGCCTCTGTTCTGCTCCCTTGCTCCATAGAAAGACTTCACCTTCCCTGGTAATTCCAACAATAGAATCATCAAAGATATCCAGGGACGCTGAAAACATGTTTGCATCCTTTTCCAGCCTTTCCATGTCAGTAACATCCCTGACGATACTTATTACAGTCTCCTTATTGCTCTTTTCGCTATCCGTATGGATAGACGTTACTTCTACCGGTATTTTGGTACCGTCTTTTTTATAATGACTTGTATAAAACTTGATCCCACCGGTCAGAGCAGCCTTAATCTGGTTCCTTATACATTCCATATTATCATCTCTGCGTAAGTCGCAAATATTCAGCTTACACAGCTCAGCATAGCTATAGCCATAGGTGGTAACTGCCATCTTATTACCGTACAGGATCTGTCCATCCTTATCTTCTATTAGAATAATGTCCATGAATTCGTCAATAATACCTTTGAACACCGAATAATCCTCTGCTTTCGTAAAATCAGACATACAATAACCTCCTTTGGTATTGCTTCTGTTAAATTAATACAAACATATTTTAGCATATATTAGTATAAAAAGATATTATTTTCATTTAGTCCTCTGCCAAAGGATGAAACCGATTGTCTGCCTGAGGTCAATCGTATCCTCTCTTTTATCCGCTCTCTTATCCTCTCTTTATCCTCACTCTTACCCATAACCGCTCTATGACCATATCCCCCTGATTCATCTAAATGGATTCAGCCTTAAATATCTTTACTTCTTTCTTTTTCGAGTTATAATGAAGAAAGGACAGTAAAATAATACCACCTTGTCCATAAGTGACCTGGTATCTATTATGCCGGTTCAGAGTACTTGGAGCAGAATAGAAGGTTACCCCAGATCAGATCTTATTACCTTCCGGGGAACTGTGCTCAGAAATTATATCAGTTTTACGATGGATGAAAAGAGTAGCTACACAGAATTACCGAATAATTGAGAAAGGTCAGGTTATGGTATGTATTATCAGCTGCAGGAGGGTATTACCCCGATTGAACTTAAGAATTATAAGCCGGAGATATTAACCCTGGGATATATCTCCCTGGAGGAACTGGAACAGGATTATGAAAGCTTTGGCTTTGCTTATTCTACGGTGTGGGACTGCAAGAATAATCGGCATCGCAGCCATGGGAATCTGGATTCCTATCCTGATTACCTCTTTGGAATCATTACCAGTATTAATGAACACCAGATCATTAAGGTACAGGACCGGATCGGTTTATATATCAAGAATAATCTCCTGCTGCTTGTTATCATCGAAGATAAGGATGACAGCACCCGGGCGAAGATCGACGAGCTGCTGGAGCATCTGAATCTGAAGAAGCTTACTCTGGAACGTCTGATCTATAGCTTCTTCGATCGGATCATCAGTGATGATTACGAGATATTGGAGGGAATTGAAACAGAAATCAGCAATCATGAAGACCGGATTAACGATCGTAACCTGGACAAGAATTTTAATAGTCAGATTTCAGAGATACGCAAAGAGCTCATGCTTCTGGATAATTATTATCAGCAGTTAATTGCAGTTGGGGAAGAGCTGGAGGAGAACGGTTCTGATATCCTGTCCGAAGATAATCTTCATTATTTCACAATATTTACTGAGAAAGTATCCCGGTTGAGCAATAATACGCGGATGCTTCAGGAATACAGCGTCCAGGTTCGCGAAGCATATCATGCCCAACTGGAATACGATCTGAATAAAATTATGAAAATGTTTACGGTAGTTACAACCATATTCCTTCCATTAACTCTGATTGTTGGCTGGTACGGAATGAATTTTACGACTATGCCGGAGCTTACCTGGAGGTACGGCTACCTGTTTGTCATCATTCTGAGTATTATCGTTGCCCTCATCTGCATTATATTCTTCAAGAAGAAGAAATTCATGTAATCCTATAGCTTTATATAGCCATAGCCATTCACGATGGCCTCCAGCCTTTGTTGTTCTTTGCAGAGCGGACAGTCGTTGATTTCATAGCTCTTGTAATCCGGCAGATCCTTTGGCTTAAAGATAGAATATACCGGCATATCATCAATGGAATCCACTGCAGAGAAGATAGCGCTGACTCCGTTTACTATTCCTCCATAATATCGGATTGCCTCTATACTCCTTCGTATGGTATCCCCGGTAGTAGCAGAGCCCACCAGTAATAAGATATGTTTTCCGTATAGAGCCGAATGGTAATTCTCCCGGAAAATCATCTGTCCGTTGGTATTAAACTCCGGTGTAATGATATACATCGTCTGGTGGGAGTTGATGGACATGATACCGGCTTCCGTCAGCTGCTGTGCGAGAAAGGCACCGATTACTTCGCATCCCTCCAAACAGACAATCGTATCAATCACAACAGTGGTCATATACTGCCAAGCCAGAATTCTGGCTGTTTCTGCCGCATCACTCAGTCTGGTCTTAGCCGCTGTTAAATCAATATACAGATTGATGTGGGAACTGCTGGTAGCAAAATGTCCGGATATTACCTTAATGGAAACCTTCTTATTCTTAGGTGCAAAAATCTTGATTGCTCTACTCTCCATAAAATACCCCCTATTCCATGTGAATGTGAATACTAGCAAATAACATATATTTCCATATCATCATTATATTCCATGCGGCCTTAGAAAGCAATATCTATCCCCATTATCTCCGGGTGGCTTATCCTGTTCAAACATTGATCCGTGCTGCATAGAAACAGGCTGAAGCCCTTTGATGTCCACCGGTTACAATGTATGGCATTTCATTTCCTCCTTATCGATGCATCGCATATATTTAATATGGATCATGAATCCGTATTATATATTCTTATTTCCCTTTCTCTTATCCTTCATATGATTTGTTTTCTCCAGTACCTCTTCCTTCACATCCTCCACCTTGTCACTGATTTTAGCCTTCATGCCCTGAAGCTTACCCTTGAGCTCCATCTCATCACTGTTAATCATCTTGCCTGCTGTTTCCTTCATCTTGCCTGCTGTTTCCTTCATCTTACCTACTACCTTGTTCCTGTTGTTCTCCATATTGTCCATGATTCCACAACCTCTCTTTGCCTACTATAAGTATCTATATAGATAATATGAGCTTTATTTATTCATCCTATTCTATAATACGATAGCTTAGAGAAATCGAATTGTCTGCCTGCGGCAGCCAACGCTAAAAAGGCATGCCGGGAGCAGCATGCCATAACTTGTTATCTTAATAGCTATGTATGAAAGAAAATCAGTTCAGGCTATGCATGGGAAAGGATCGGAAAGCGTCCATTCTCCAGTACATTATTACCCTTTACGAAGAAGGTTGAACCCTCCTCCTGCAATACTGTGCAGTCATACTCAGTCGTATGCTTTGGCGTGAAGCCAAGGGTAACCTTCATTTGTTCCTTTTCCATCAGAGAACAGATGACCTCCTCCAGAACAAATTCCCCCGGACAGAATACATCCATTAGGTACAGGTTCCCGCCCTCAGTTTCTGCCACTGCTGCCAGATTAAGATCCTCAAAATAGTAGATATCCTCCGACATGAATTTTGTAAGATAGAACATAGACAGTCCCGGATTTCCCACCATGGAGATTTTCGATACCGGCAGAGTATTCACCGCCAAACGAAGCATCCTGTCTCTATCCTCAGCTGTCTTCATATCAAGCTTTCGATAAGAATATAGCTTACCGGATTTAATAAATTGGCGGGAATGGACATATTCCTCAGCCCTGGTAAACCCGAATTTCGGATAGAACTCCAGGACGGAATCGTTCGCATACAGATAGATCAGCTGAATGCTTCCCTGGAATTCCTTCAGAATAATCTCCATCAATACCCTGCTTAAGCCCTTGTTCCGGTATTCTTCAGCAGTCATCACCGTACCGATTTGCAGACAGGGCACCATTGTATTGTCAATCAGGAAATCCATCCTGTTAACTGAGACATTGGCCACTACCTCACCCTGATGCACGAGGGAATAAGGAATGTACTTCTCCTTCCAATATCCTGCCCGATACCAGTCCTCAAAATCAAAGCAGTAGGTATTTTTCGTAAGCCTGTTCAGGCTTTGGCGGAACTCTTCCTGATCCTTATAGTCTTTAATCAGGGTATAGTCTTCATTTCGTATTGTAATAATGTGCTCCATTATCCTTCTCCTATGATTCAATATATTTTATGTATTAAACCTGTTATCTACTCAGACTGTATAATCCCTTTCTGCAGCAGATCCCGTCTGACCGCTTTGATTGTATCTGTTACGTACTTCCCCCGATGTCCTCCAGCAAGCCGTCAGCTACCCTAAAGTGTACCATCCATGATGCCATATGATATCCTCCGTAAACTTATTTTATATAGTTGCTCTCATTAAAATCTACAGGTATCAAAGGAAAGCCCCCGAAATAATACAATGACCAGATTATACCATTTCTTTGATTTTACAGCAATACCGTATAGCAATAAATAGCTGACTGCCACCATGAAGCATTTCTCGATTATGGATATAATAAATACAGCTTTTAAAAAGGAGTGGTATGGATGAAGGTAATCGAAGTCGTTGCGGCTATCATAATGAATGACAACTTAATATTAGCAACCAAACGTGGTTATGGAGACTTCATTAATATGTGGGAATTCCCCGGTGGCAAGGTAGAACCCGGTGAAGCTAAGGAAGAAGCTCTTCACCGTGAAATACGAGAAGAGCTTGATATTGAGATTAACATTATGAACTATTTCTGTACTGTTGATTACGATTATCCGGCTTTTCATCTGACGATGCACTGCTATATTTGTCAGGTGGCAAGCGGCACTATTAAGCTCATGGAACATAAGGAAGCGAAGTGGCTGGCCGCTGCGGAGCTTGATTCTGTCCGATGGTTACCGGCGGATCTGGACATTATTTTACAGTTAAAGCAGACAGCTTTCTAACAGTATCAATACTCAGGTTATTTCACCTAAGCTTACCCCAGCACACCGATTGATTTCTGCCCGAAGTAATCCAGGGCTTCATTCACATCAATCAGATCGTAGATCCCCCGCTCGATGCAGAATTTAACCACGAGGTCCCCGGTATCGCTGTTTGACAGCGAATAGCCCGCTAAGCTAAGCAGCTCTCCCGTTTTCTCCTGATCCAGCCGCAGCGCCAGGCAGAGTGCTAAGGCAGTAGCTTTCTTTGGCTTATAACCCCTGTCACAGCGTATCTTCGAAAAGTGCCTGCGATCTATACCGGCACGCTTATAGATATCGGCGTCAGACAGACCGGTCAGGTCGATATATTTTAGAAGCCTCGTACTGAAGGTATCCTCGCTTCTTAATTTTCTTATATATTCTTCAATATCCTCTTCCACTGGTTCAGATCCGGGGATGCAGAATACAGGCTGCTGTTCCTGCTCGAATGCAGCTTCCCGCTGCTTCGATTCAAATGTAGCTTCTTGCTGTTCCGGTTCAATTGCTGCCTCCCGCTGCTCCGGCCGATCAGGTATACCAGCTTCCTTCCTGGTTTTTACTCTGCGGAAGGCACTAAAATCCAACTGATCCTTCTCTGTTTCTTTCTCCGCCTGAAGTCCCCTGGCGCTATCCATGAGTCTGAAGGCACTGGTATCCATATACTGATACGGAAGCTTTCGCTGCGGTTTGAACGATATCTGTCCCTTCTGCTCAGAGGATACCTTCCGCTCCGGTAGTCCATCGGTCGCCCGCTCTTTTATCAGTTCCTGCTTCCGCTCAATATCTAGCGCTATATTTTGATCGATATAAGCCTTTAATTCCTGTAATAACAGCTTGTCCAAATGTAACCCCCCTTCCTCTGCCTGTCCGGATTAGCATCCTTCTCATAATTCTATCTTACCTGCTTCAGAATTGAAACCCTTATTCTATTTTTGTCGCCCCGCCGGCGACCAATTCCGTCCGATCCTATTTTATAATCAGCTCATCATAGCAAATCATTCGGTATTTGCTCGAGCTTATCCACAATTATCTTCGTGAGCGCAGCTGTTATCCACACATAGCTTATGTTTCTCACGAAACCTATGGAAAGGATGTTTATTATGAATCAGAATTTAACTGAAATTATTTTCTTACTGGACCGCAGCGGCTCCATGTCGGGGCTGGAGGATGACACCATCGGGGGCTTCAACGGCTTTCTGAACACGCAGTGCAAGCTCGGACAGACCCTGCTTACCACGGTACTTTTTGATGACCGCTACGAGATTCTTCATAACGGAGTTGATGCCAGCAAGGTAATCCTCACAGAGAAGGAATACTTTACCAGAGGCTCCACCGCACTGCTGGATGCTGTCGGCAAAACCATACTGGATGTTGGCTTTCGCCTCTCTCATCTGCCGGAGGAGGGACGTCCCGGTAAGGTAATCTTCGTCATTACAACGGATGGACTTGAGAATGCCAGTAAAGAATTCAGCTACGAGAAGGTAAACCAAATGATTTCCGACCAACGGGAAAGGTATCAGTGGGAATTCATCTTCATGGGTGCCAATATTGATGTGGCGAAAGAGAGCCACAAGCTCGGTATCAGCCCTGAGCTTGCCTTCCGTTATGAGGCTTCCGATGCCGGAACGGATCGGATGTACCGGCAGGTGAGTCATATGGTCAGTGAGATGCGTATTCCCGATACGTTTCGCAACAAAAAAAGGCACTAATGATTCCTGTGTAATTCCTGATACAGCTGCTTGATTTGCCCCCGGTTAGCAAGGAAAATGTCTACAATATTAGGATCAAAATGCGCTCCTCTTCCTTCCTCAATAATATTCATGGAAAGCTCGAAGGAAAAGGCTTTCTTATAAGGGCGCTTACTGGTCAGTGCATCAAATACATCTGCTATTGCAATGATTCTGGCACTTAATGGTATCTCCAGACCTTTTCTTCCGTAGGGATATCCGGAACCGTCCCATTTCTCATGGTGTCCTTCCGCTATTTCAATTCCCATACCGAAAAGGCTTCTGCCGTGCTTTGCGACATTTTCCTCAGCAGCACGTAGTACATCCGCACCGTACTTGGCATGCTGTTTCATCTCATTATATTCCTCCTCGGTGAGCTTTCCCGGTTTGAGTAAAATCCCGTCACGGATTCCAACCTTTCCAATATCATGTAGTGGGCTAAAGCGTTCGATTTGGTCGAGATATTCTAAAGTGATTTCACCGGAATATACATTATTCTCATACAGCAGCTCGGCGATTCGGCGGGAATACAGCTTCATCCGATCCAAATGTTCTCCGGTATCCTCATCCCTGGCCTCGGCAAGCTTTGCCAGTGCCAGGATACTGGAGATAACCAGATCATTGATAAAAATATTCTGGTTAAAGCTGATTGCTATACTGTTTACCAGGGTTTTTAAGAAATTAAGGTGTTCCTCTTTGTACACATTCTTCTTGGAGCTGGAAAAGAATATAATTCCGACCGGTTCCCCTGCCACCTTCAAAGGCAGTGTTATGGAGGATCGAATTCCTGCCTCCAGAATAATCTGGTTATAGGGCTTTATCGGTATTCCTTCCGTATATTTTTCCAAATCATTGATGATCCGGGCTTCTCCGGAATGCAGCAGCTGCTCCAAGCTGGTATTGTTAATCGGCCAGCTCATCCCGATGATATTGTCCGGTAAACCGTTGATCGAATGATCCGATACACCATACGATGCCTTCAAAAGCTTCTTCTCATCATCAAACAAGGCAATTCCTATGTAATTATAAGGTATGAATGGAGAGAAGGTTCGGCTGATAAAATCAAGGCTTTCCGTAAAGGAGGAATTATTCTTACTCATATCTTCAATCACCGTTATCAGGTGATTTATTTTTAAGAACACAGAATTAACCTCATCCAAAATGGGCATGACGCTCTTACCGGAAGGAAGCTTCCCGGTGACCGGGTAGTGATCCAGACCAATTTCCGATATCCCTTTGGATAGACGTTTAAAGGGAAGAATAATATATTTCAGGATCATCGTGAGAGAGGCAACCAGAATGATACTAAGCAACCAAATCAGTCCGTAAAACAAATAATTGGAATTTCTGATGGATTTAATCGACCCGGCCAGAATTACCTGCTGTATCTGATCGCATTGCTTCAGCAGCTCCAGGTTATTGACATTAATATAAGTTGCGGCCTCTATGGTTGCTTCCGTTATTTCCGTGGATTTTTGCATTATTTGGATTGCCTGGGCGAATTTTGCCCAATTTGCCTCAATGTCATCCAGATAGGGTGATACTTCAAGGGAGGAATTTCGGATATTAATATCATAATCCTCCATCCTAAGGTGCCCCTCCCTTAAAGCACGCAAGGTAAGCGAGAATTCCTTCTCCGCTTTGCTCAGGCTGTCTCTGTATTTCTGCAGCCTATCCCAAAACTCCTTCGCCGGATATTGGCTGTTGAAATTCTCTATATCTTGAAGCAGTACGTATAGGCTGCTGGAATCCTTGGCTATCATCTGTGTGTACATTCGCTGCTTACCGAAGATATTTATGATCAGCTTATCCTCATATTCCCTTTTATCTGA
>JAEYQV010000008.1 GCA_023409835.1 Bacillota bacterium | reverse complement strand
GCGTGGCGCTGGCCTGGTCAATTATGGAATGCCGCCGGGTTTGTAGCATTGATTCTTTATGGGATATTTGGGATGGAATATGATGAATTTGGTTTATATTTTAACCCCGCAGTGCCGGAATGTTTAGCGGATATTGGAATTAAGCAACTGTATTATGGAAAAATAATATTGGATATAACAATCCTGGGTCATGGTGTAAAGAGTAAAATTATACTGGATGGAGAACCCTGTGACTATATTCCGAGATTATTGGAAGGTAGACATAGTGTAGTAATAGTAATGAATTCTAATTGAAATTGATTTAACAGCTAAACTGATGTACTATGTCATTGTATATGATGCTTATCAATTCCAAAAGATGTGGATGTTACATACAACCCATCGCTTTATGTTGGCCACGAGATTCCTATTGTACTTCCAGAAAATATCAATTATAATAAAAAAAAGATTAAGAAACGAGTGTTTATTATGGCTAATATAACAGATGTTGCAAAAAAAGCGAATGTGTCGATTTCTACAGTATCACACGTTATTAATGGTACAAGATACGTATCTGAAGAAACAGCAAAAAAGGTAAAAGACGCCATGGAAGAACTAGATTACGTTCAAAATATTGCTGCATTTTCACTACGTACAAAAAAATCCAGAACGATTGGTCTTGTTATACCGATTATTCAGGATGAGACTTCGAATATTTTCTTTATGCAGGTGGTTTTAGGCGTTGATTCGGTACTGAAGGAAAAAGGATATTTTATGATTTTAAGTAATACGAAGGATGATTTAAGTAGAGAAAAAGATGAGATTAAGAATCTAATAAACAGACAAATCGACGGCTTAATTATTGCACCTGCACTTGGAGATCATAGTTTTATTCCGGAATTATTAAAAGATAAAGAGTATGTATTCGTGGATAGAAAGCCATACGGACTGGATAATGTGGATTGTGTAATCAGTGATGCTTATGAAGGCAGCTTTCAGGCAGTTGATAAGATGATACAAATTGGCCATAGGAAGATAGGCGTAATATGTGATAAGATTGGAAGTCTGCTGAATTCGGATGGACGTTTTAATGGCTATAGAGACGCATTAATCAAGAATAACATTAATGTGAATAAAGACTATATTCGCGAATGCGGTTCCTCATTAAATGAAGGATATGAGAATGCGAAATCATTGATAGAAAATACTGATATTACAGCAATATTTATTGTGAGTAATATTATGGGTATGGGAGCCATTAAGTATTTCAGGGAAAATGATATCAATATTCCGGATCGTATCAGCGTTACCATTTTTGATGATTATGATTGGACAAGTATAATAGATCCTCCGATTACAGCAATCCGGCAAGAGGCATATGATATGGGGAAAATGAGTGCTGAATTACTGATTAATCATTTAGAAAATCCTAATGATGGTGGTAAAATATATCAATTGCCCACAACATTAATTGAGAGAAATTCATGGAGGGCTATTCAATAAGATGTTGATATGGTCAATATCCTATTGCCTCTGGACATGAAAACCAAGTGGCTGTCGCAATAACCTTGAAGATGCTGGAAGCCCTCTACGCTTCCCCACACCTTGTTTCACAAGGTGTGGGGAAGCGTAGAGGGCTTCTTGCATCACAATAGCTTAGTGCGACAGCCACTTGGTTTTTTTATACCCTTAGAGACGGTTGATTGGACTCCGCGTAAAGTTACGCAATCACTTTCGTCACCTGATGTTGATATAATTATCAAAATATGATATATTTTGGTATAAAGGTATTAAATGATAAAGGGGATTATGAATGAAGATAGGTATTAGAGAATGCTACAACAAAACAATCGGTAAATGGATCCCTGATTATGGGTTTCTTCCGCTCATCACATGCTTTTTAGCAAATAGTATTATTTATTGGGGAACCCAGGTCCTTATGCAGAACAAAAAGCATTATGATTTAACATCAAAACTAGATAAACAAATTCCGTTTGTGAAAGAGTGGGTCTTAATCTATGTTTTGTGCTATCTTTTTTGGACAGTGAATTATATTCTGATTGCCCGTGAAGGAAAAGAAACGTGCTATCGTTTTGTATTTACGGATATGATAGCGAAATTACTATGTGGTATCATTTTTATTGTTTTTCCAACAACGAATATTCGCCCTACATTATCCGGAAATGATATAACAAGCCGGCTAATGGATTTTATTTATCAAATTGATCCGGCAACGAACCTTTTCCCCTCCATACATTGTCTGGTCAGCTGGTTTTGCTTTATCGGAATTAGAAGCAGTAAAAAAATTCCGCTTTGGTATAAAGCGTTCTCCTGCATCTTTGCTATATTGGTGTTTGCATCCACGCAATTTACAAAGCAGCATTATCTGATCGATATTGCCGGAGGAGTTTTAATTGCAGAACTGTGCTACTATATTGCTTTTCATACTCAAATATACGTAATCATAAAGAGATTTTTTGTATGGGCAGAGCGATGTATATTTGGAGAAATCAATAATGTTGAATAAACGGAAGACGATCTTTAATACGTTTTTTCTGGTTATAATATTTTCCATAACTTCCTACTACATATTACATGATCAGGACATGACCTGTATTATGGAGAGTATTATAAGCACGGACGTAAGATATTGGGCATTGGCTGTTATATGTATTGTCTTTTTCATCGGAAGTGAATCGATAATCATTTTTTATATGATGCGTTCCATCCGACAAAAAATTCATCTGAATCGTTGCATTCTGTACTCCTTCGTAGGATTTTTCTTTAGTTGCATTACACCATCAGCATCAGGAGGACAACCGGCCCAAGTATATTTTATGAAAAAGGACAAAATACCGATACCTATTGCAACTCTGATACTTATGATTATTACGATTGTTTATAAAATGGTATTGGTGGTTTTGGGAGTTGTTATATTGATTATCAGACCGGCAGAGGTAATGAGTTATCTAGAACCGATACTGGGGATCTGTTATCTGGGACTTTTATTAAATATAGTTTGCGTGGGCTTAATGCTTCTCTTGGTATTTCATCCGACGCTGGCTCATAATCAACTTACAGCTTTGATTAAGTTACTTGGTAAAATGCGTTTAATTCGAAGAGTCGATCATTATTTGCTTAAAGTTGAAACGGCCATGAAGCAATATAAAGACATTGCAGTATATTTTCGAACACATAGAACAGTAATAGGGAATGTACTTGTAATAACAGTAGTGCAGCGGATATTACTTTTCCTTATAACATATCTGGTTTATCGATCCTTTGGACTTAATGGGACAGGCTTTATTACTATCATTATATTACAGGGGATGATATCGGTTGCGGTTGATATGCTCCCGATTCCGGGAGGAATGGGGATTAGTGAGAAGCTATTTCTGTTGGTTTTCACACCTGTTTTTGGGAGTGTGACACTGCCTGCTATGTTAATAAGCAGAGGTCTTAGCTATTATACAGAACTGATTCTCAGTGCATTGTTTACGGTGGTTGCGTTATTTGTAATAGGAAGGAAGGATATGGAGAGGGGAAAAGAGAATGATAGGATTTTATGATTACACGGTAATACTTACTTATATCAGTCTATTAAGTTCGGTTTTTGGCATAACACAGGCAATGGATGGAAGATTTCGAACAGCAATTTTTTGTCTTGCATTATCGGGACTTTGTGATATGTTTGATGGAAAGATTGCACGGACTAAGAAGGATCGCACCAATGATCAAAAGCTGTTTGGTGTGCAGATCGATTCGTTATGCGACGTGGTTTGCTTTGGAATTTTTCCTGCTTTACTTAGCTATATTTTGGGTGTCCGAGGTATATTAGGCGGAGCGGTTATTGCATATTACTGCGTATGTTCCGTCATCCGGCTTGGATTTTTCAATGTCCTTGAAACAAATCGTCAGCTGAAGGAAGATGGTGCCAATAAATACTACCACGGACTTCCTGTTACATCGATAACAATAATACTTCCATTTGTATTTCTGCTAAGCTTCGTTACTTCGGCAGATGTGTTTAAATGGATTTTATTGACCACACTTTTTGTAGTAGCTACATTGTTTATCCTTAATTTTAAACTTAGAAAACCATCGAACAAACAGCTTTGTCTTCTAGTCATAGTTGTAGCTTGTGCGGTATCCGTCATTCTGTTTTATTCGGATTATCGCATTAAGCAGAGGAATGTTCGAGAGAAGGCATTAATAGAGAAATTGTACGAATAGGGGATAGATCTTATGAAATGTGTTGATCGAGGTGGCAATAATATCAGACAGAATGAGGCACAAGATAGGATTTTGAAAGCTCTTTATCAAAATGTGCTTGGAAGAATATTATTGAAGCAGCTGGTAAAGCCGTGGGTTTCAAATATGGCAGGAGCAGTATTAAGCAGCTCCTGTTCAAGAGGCCTAATATCTCCATTTGTTAAAAGGAATAAAATCAATATGGCAGAATATGAGGAGCGTTCTTTCTTATCCTATAATGATTTTTTTACCAGAAGGATAAAAGAGGGGCAACGTATTGTTGATCATCAGCCGGACCATCTTATCGCACCCTGTGATGGGAAATTATGTGTATTCCCTATTACGAAGGACTCCCGCTTTTACATTAAGAATACTCAATATACGTTACGTAGTTTACTTAAGAATAAAAAGCTTGCTGATTATTATGAAGGTGGTGTTCTTTTACTGTTTCGTTTAACAGTAGATGATTATCATAGATATTGCTATATTGATAATGGAAGAAAGACAAGGAATTATCATATCAAAGGTGTCTTTCACACTGTAAATCCGATCGCGAACCAGGTACTTCCGGTATATAAAGAGAATACAAGAGAATTTTCTATCATTGATACTGAAAATTTTGGCAGAATTTTAGTCATGGAAGTTGGAGCTATGCTGGTTGGTAAGATTGTGAATTATCATGAAGCTGCGACTGTACAGCGGGGAGAAGAGAAAGGGAGATTCGAGTTTGGCGGATCTTCAATCATTATTCTGCTGGAGAAAGGCCGAGCAGTGATTGACGAAGACATTCAATATAATTCGGCAAATGGAGTTGAAACAAAGGTAAAGCTGGGAGAAAGGATTGGAGAAACAATCGGGTCGTTGCAGAGCTGACAACAGATGGGTGGAACGTGAAATACCGGAAAGCCTTGCTTGCGAGACCTTGTTCATCATCCTACTGATCCTGTAAGATAATAATGAGTTCACTTGAAAAAGTGGACTCATTTTTTTTACTTAGAGTAGTTAACGGTATGCACTTTTTCTCCAGGTAAAGAATGCTTGTATAAGTGGACTTACGGTTCATGTAGAAAAAGACAGAAAAAGACAGAAAAAGACCCAAAAAGACATTAGAGATACGATTCGTGCGGTGAGAGATACGATTCGTGCGGTAAACGGATTTATTAGGATAAATTTGATACTATTATGATGAACGAACTTGCATCTGCTATGCTAAATTAATTTCAAAAAAGATTAGGAGGTATTATGATGAAGAAGTATTTTTTTATGATAGGGGTGATGACATTTCTCCTATTAATCATGCTGCCTACGGTATCCGTAAAGGCTGATACAGTCACAGTCGGTGACTTTATTGTTACCGGTGGTACCTTAGATACGGACTACAGCTATGATAGTACGTTTCATTATTTGTGGGTAAAGACAAGCACACCAATTGATATCAAAAATGTAAACACGGAGACACCCACGGAGGACAGTATTGTTGCTTTTGGAGCTACAGCAAATATCACCCTATCAGGTGTGAATATCAAGTCATTGGAAAGCCCAATTGAAGTTCAAAACAATACAACACTGAATCTTACCTTAGCAGAGGGTACATCTAATAGCTTAAGAGTTATAGAAGATGGTGCCGGACTTAATGTTCAGACTAATGCCAGTCTTATAATAGGAGGAACAGGTACTCTTACGGCAGTCGGTGAGTGGAATGGCGCAGGAATTGGAGGGCAATATAACGAAAATAATGGTGAAATCATTATTAATAGCGGGACAATATTTGCCACCAGCATACGTGGGGCCGGTATCGGTTCAGGAGGAAACTATATTGGCGAAAATATGGCCAGTACAAATGGAAGGATCACCATTAACGGAGGAACAATTCTCGCATATTCATCAGGAGGTGCTGGAATAGGTACTGGCTATGGCTGTAAAGGCGGAACACCCGGACCTATTGAAATCAATGGGGGAAACATAACTGCTATCGGGACAACTGATTCTGGTGGCAGTTCCGGAATAGGTTTGGGGAGTAATTCTACAGTTTGCGGGCAAGTAACAATTTTAAAAGAAGCAAATATTATTGCGATTGGAAGTGGCACGTATGGTGCGATCACTGCTCCTTATGGGACAGGCAGCACCGCTAATATTCTTGAAGCGGACTTATATATTTGGTCAGGAAGTATCATTGAGCTGAGAGACAGCAGTGGTGTTACACCTGTAAATAGTTATACGTTTATCTATGGTCCTGAAAGAAGAGGCTCACACATTGCCTTCTCAGTACCCGATACCGGAAACTATACCCTTTATAAGAACAACGTAAAACAACAGGGGACAAAGGATACCGTAAACAGTGATTTGTTTTATGTTGCGACTGGGCTTAATGTATGGAAAAATGTTTCTGATACCCACATAGTAACCTGGAAATCACAGGACGGAGCAACTATCTTGGAAACAGATAGTGAATTACTTACTGGTGCGACACCAAGCTATGATGGAATGGTACCAACGAAAGCAGCGGATGCACAATATACTTACACCTTTGCAGGCTGGGCAACCTATCAGAATCCATTAAGCGGTACGGAAGCAGGAAGCTTACCGGCAGTCACTTGGGATACAACTTATTATGCGGCTTTCTCAAGGACAGTAAATCAATATAACGTCACCTGGAAATCACAGGACGGAGTAACTACCCTGGAAATCGACAATAATGTAAACTACGGGACGGCACCAAGTTATAATGGAGCGGCACCCACAAAAGCAGCGGATACTCAATATACCTACACCTTTGCAGGTTGGGCAGCCTCTGCGAATGCAGAGAGCGGTACAGCAGTAGGAAGCTTAGCGAAAGTCAGTGGAGATACCACCTATTATGCAGCCTTCTCAAAGACAGAGAGGAAATATAGCGTCACCTGGAAATCACAGGACGGAGCAACTACCTTGGAAGCTGACAATAGTGTAAGCTACGGCACAGCACCAACCTATGATGGAGCAACACCGACGAAAGCAGCGGACGCACAATATACTTACACCTTTTCAGGCTGGGCAACCTCTGCGAATACAGAGAGCGGTACGGTAGCAGGAAGTTTACCGACAGTCAGTGGAAATACAACTTATTATGCAGCCTTCTCAAAGACAGAGAGAAAATATAGCGTCACCTGGAGATCACAGGATGGAAAGGATATCTTAGAGACGGACAATGACCTGTCTCTCGGTGCAACACCAAGCTATGATGGATTGACACCCGCAAAAGCAGCGGATGCTCAATATACCTACACCTTTGCAGGCTGGGCAACCTCTGCAAATGTAGAGATCGGTACGGCAGTAGGAAGCTTACCGAAAGTCAATGAAGATAGGATCTATTATGCAGCCTTCTCAAAGGCAGTAAATCAATATAACGTCACCTGGAAATCACAGGACGGAGCAACTACCTTGGAAGCTGACAATAGTGTAAGCTACGGCACAGCACCAACCTATGATGGAGCAACACCGACGAAAGCAGCGGACGCACAATATACCTACACCTTTGCAGGCTGGGCAACCGACCCTAATGCAGAGAGTGGTACGACAGCAGGAAGCTTACCGACAGTCATTGGGAATACGACCTATTATGCGGCCTTCTCAAAAACAGAGAGAAAATATAGTGTCACATGGAAATCGCAGAATGGTACGGACACCTTAGAAACAGACGATAATTTATCTCTCGGTACAGGACCAAGCTATGATGGAGAGGCTCCAACGAAAGCAGCGGATGCGCAATATACCTACACCTTTGCAGGCTGGGCAACCTCTGTAAATGCAGAGAGTGGCACAGCAGCAGGAAGCTTACCTACAGTCAGTGAAGATACGATCTATTATGCGGCCTTCTCAAAGACAGTAAGAAGCTATAATGTAACCTGGAAATCCCAGGATGGTTCAGCAGTCCTGGAAACAGACGCTAGTATTAATTACGGCACAGCAGTAAGCTTTGATGGAATAACACCAACCAAAGCACCAGATGCACAATATACCTACACCTTTGCCGGATGGGCAACCACAGCGAATTCAGAGAGCGGCACGGCAGTAGGAAACTTACCGACAGTCGTTGGAGATACCGTCTATTATGCAGCCTTCTCAAAGACAGTAAATCAGTATAACGTCACCTGGAAATCCCAGGATGGGACAACTACCCTGGAGACCGACGCTAATGTAAACTACGGTTCAACACCAAGCTATGACGGAGCGATACCAACGAAAGCAGCGGATGTACAATACACCTACACCTTTGCAGGTTGGGCAACCACTGAGAATGCAGAGAGTGGTACGGCAGCAGAAAGTTTACCGACAGTCATTGGGAATACGACCTATTATGCAGCCTTCTCAAAGACAGTAAATAAATATAACGTCACATGGAAATCACAGGACGGAGAAGCTACCCTAGAAACTGACAATAGTGTAAACTACGGGGCAGCACCAACCTATGATGGGACGGCACCGACGAAAGCAGCGGACGCACAATATACCTACACCTTTGTAGGCTGGGCAACTTCGGCGAATGCAGAGAGTGGTACGGCAGCAGAAAGTTTACCGACAGTCATTGGGAATACGACCTATTATGCGGCCTTCTCAAAGACAGTAAGAAGCTATAGTGTCACCTGGAAATCACAGGATGGAGCAACCATTCTGGAGACCGACTCTAATGTAAATTACGGTACAGCACCAAGCTATAATGGAGCGGTACCAACGAAAGCTGCGACTGCACAATACACCTACACCTTTGCTGGATGGGCAACCACTGCAAATGCAGAGAGCGGTACGGCAGCAGGAAGCTTACCGACTGTCAATGGAGAAACAACCTATTATGCGGCTTTCTCAAAGGCAGTAAATCAATATAACGTCACCTGGAAATCACAGGACGGAGCAACTACCTTGGAAGCTGACAATAATGTAAACTATGGCACAGCACCAACCTATGATGGAGAAACACCGACAAAAGCAGCGGATGCACAGTACACCTACACCTTTACAGGCTGGGCAACCTCTGCGAATGCAGAGACCGGTACTTTAGCAGAAAGCTTACCGATGATCAATGGAGATGCAACCTATTATGCAGCTTTCTCAAAGACAGAGAGAAAATATAGCGTCACCTGGAAATCACAGGATGGTAAGGATACCTTAGAGACGGACAGTGACCTATCTCTCGGTGCGACACCAAGCTTTAAAGGAACGGAGCCAACCAAAGCAGCGGATGCTCAATATACCTATACCTTTGCAGGTTGGGCAATCACTGCGAATGCAGAGAGTGGAACGTTAACAGGAAGTTTACCGACAGTCAGTGAGGATGCAACCTATTATGCAGCCTTCTCAAAGACAATAAGAAGCTATAATGTAACCTGGAAATCCCAGGATGGTTCAGTAGTCCTGGAAGCAGACGCTAGTGTTAACTACGGCACAGCATCAACCTATGATGGAGCAATACCGACTAAAACAGCGGATGCACAATATACCTACACCTTTGCAGGCTGGGCAACCTCTGCGAATGCAGAGAGCGGTACAGCAGAAGCAAGCTTACCGACGGTCAGTGGAGATACAACCTATTATGCAGCCTTCTCCAGAATGAAAATTACTTATCCTGAAGACAACGGAACCGGCAGCAATACAACCAAGCCCGCGGGTACCATCAAGAAGGATCAGCAGAGAGAGGAGGGTTCACCGGCAGCAACCATTAATAACAGTGTAGATGACCTGAAAGCAAGCGTATTCACCACCGAGGAGAAAGAAAAGTTGGCAGCAGGTGAGGATGCCAAGGTTACCTTACTGATTAAGGACATCAGCACATCCGTCAGTGATGCGGATAAGAAGCTGGTAGAGAAGAGGCTGATTGAGGAACTGCAGAGCTCAGATCAACAGAATTCAGAAACGCTGAACGCCGCACCGGCTGTATTATATGTGGACATCTCCCTGTTCAAACAGATCGGAAGCGAGCAGGCAATCAAGGTAACTGAAACCCGCTCAAAGATCAGCATCAGTATAGAGGTACCGCAGAGCTTATGGAATACAGATAGTAAGAACAACAGAACCTACCGTGCTGTCCGTGTGCATGATACTGAAGTGGAGATATTGGAGGGAACCTATGATCCCATCACCCATTTCTTTACCTTTGAAACAGATCGATTTTCCACCTATGCTCTGACTTATCAGGATACCATCAAAATAAAAACCTATAATGATTTTCACCATCTACAGCTGAAAGCTAAGGCGGACATGGTCTCACAAACCTTATCCTATAAGAGGGCTGTAAATATGGACGGTTATCTGATTTACGGAGGAAAATGTGGAGAAGAGATGATGGAGCTGGCGGACCTTCCGGCGAATGTCACAAGCTATACGGTGAAGGACTTGAAGAAGGGAACCTTTTACAAGTACCAGGTCAAGGCTTACCGGATTATCGACGGACAACAGGTTATTATAATGACCTCTAAGGTAATACATTCTATGACGGAGGGTAAGACCTATGCTAATCCGACTAAGGTAACAACGGATTCAACATCGGTAACGCTGGAGGTTGGAAAATCTCAGACCGTGACCAGTCAGGTGGTTCTGCCGAAGGGTAAAAAGCTGAATGAGCATACGGCAGCCATCCGCTATGAATCCACCAACAAAGCAATTGCAACCGTTAATAGCAAAGGAAAGATAACGGCAAAAGCAAAGGGAACCTGTTATGTATATGCTTATGCGCAGAACGGGGTGTTTAAAAAGCTAAAGGTAGTGGTGGAATAGAAATAGATAGAAAAGCCTTATAACGTAATGGTTATAGGGCTTTTTTAGCTCATAAAAGTGTAAAGAATCCTGACGAATGCATAAAGTCTTGAAAACTAGCGTTTTCTAGGCTAATTATAACATAAAGCAAAAGCGGGTTCCGAAGAACCCGCAAATAAGTATCATAAGCTATTTGATATATGGTGTCCAATGCCATCAATTACTTTTTCCATGTACTTGGTGCAAATAACAAAATTAACGGAAATACCTCAAGCCTTCCGGCAAGCATATCCAGCATAATAACAGATTTAGATAAATTTGAAAAAGCACTGAAATTCCCGGTTGGACCGACAAGCTCAAGTCCCGGACCAACATTATTTAAGGTAGAAGCTATGGCAGTGAAATTAGTTGTAAAATCAAAATTATCCAAAGAAACAAGTAACAAAGAGCCTGCAAATATAAACATATAGATAATGAAAAATGCATTAATCGAACGCATTGTTTCGTGCTCAATTTTATGGCCGTCAAATTTTAAGACTTTTACACTCCGCTTATGAATAAGATAGGACAATTCCTTGCCCAAAGCCTTAAACAGGATAACAATACGGGACACCTTAATACCACCGCCGGTGCTTCCCGCACAGGCACCAATAAACATTAGAACGACAAGGATTCCTTTGGAGAATTCCGGCCATGTATTAAAATCTGCCGTGGCATAACCGGTAGTTGTAATGATGGAGGATACCTGGAAAGCTGCGGATTGTATGAATTTGGGGAATTCTCTGATCCCTCCAAGGTTAACGGATATCAATAGTATGGACGATATCACAATAAGAATGTAGGAACGTAGCTCTTCACTTTTAAAAATGCTTTTAAACTTACGGAACAATAATAAGTAGTAAATATTAAAATTCACACCAAACAGAAACATGAATATGGTGATGATATTCTGGTTATAGGTGGAGTAAGCCACACAACTGGAATTCTTTATTGCAAAACCACCGGTTCCGGCAGTTCCAAAGGAAATCGTTATCGCATCAAATAGCGGCATATTACCGATTAACAATAAAATGATCTGTATTAAAGTCATAGCTAGGTAGATTGCATACAGCAGAATAGCAGAAGATTTCATCTTTGGTACCAGCTTTTCAATGGAAGGTCCCGGACTTTCTGCTCGTAATATATGAATGCGCTCACCTCCGGTCATTGGAAGAATAGCAAGTATGAATACAAGAATACCCATACCTCCGATCCAATGAGTAAAGCTCCTCCAGAACAGCATACAATAGGAGAGTACCTCCACATCTTTTAATATGCTGGAACCGGTGGTAGTAAAACCGGAAATAACTTCAAACAAGGCATCAACATAGCTGGGAATTTCGCCGCTGAGATAGAACGGTAATGCTCCCGTTAAGCTTAAGACAATCCATCCTAACGCTACACTTATAAAACCCTCTTTGGAAAAAAAGAGTTTGCTTTTTGGTTTATGATATGCTAAGGGAATTCCTATTACCAGGCATATAGCAATTGTAATTAAGAAAGCATAGCCACTTTCTTCCTGATAAATTATGGCTACAATAGCTGGAAGTGCCATTAAGGCAGCTTCCACTGTTAAAATCCATCCTATAATATGCAGTATTATTGATTTATTCATATCAGGCACCTTATCTATTCTGTAATATCGTCAAGATCATTTAATCCGGCATTCGTAGTTACAACTATAACAGAATCTCCAACCTGAAGGCAAGATTGACCGTTTGGTATGATCATTTTGTTTTTTCGGTAGATGCAGCCTAACAGAAGGTTTTTCTTTAGCTTCAATTGTGATAGGGGGATGCCCACCAACTCTGAACTCTCTTTGACACGAAACTCCAGAGCTTCTGCCGAATTATTAATTATTTTATATAGAGTTTCTACATTACTGCCCTTAGGGTTTTGCATAGCTCGTACCTGCTGGACAATTAGATCGGTAGTAATAAGCTTTGGATTCACAATAGTACCCAGAGGTAAATCAGCTATGATTTCATCAAAAGTCAATCTGGTTATTTTGGTGAATACCTTAGCCTTTGAATTCTTTTTCGCATATAAGGACAATAGGATGTTTTCCTCATCCAGATTGGTAAGTGAGATAAAAGCGTCCATATACTCGATACCCTCTTCCAGGAGAACATTATGGTCAGAGGCATCGGCATGAAGGATTAAGGCCTCCGGCAGCATATCACTCAATTGCTCACAACGTTCCCGAACCATTTCGATTATTTTTACACTGATCCCCATTTCGATAAATTTTTTCGCAATATAAACAGAGATATTACCCCCGCCGATAAGCATGACATTTTTAATCGGAGGAAAGACAATACCTATCTTATGGACGAATTCAATGACATTCTTGGGTGCCGCAATAAAGGATATCTTGTCCCCGGATAGTAGAATGGAATCTCCCGAAGGAATAAGAACCTGTTCACCGCGTACCACTGCGCATACGAGAATATTACAATGCAGCAGGGAGGGAATAGCCTTTATCGGCTTGTTGTTCAATACGGAATCCTTTGGAATCTGCACTTGGAGTAATTCTACCTTGCCCTTTGCAAAAACATCAATATCAATCGCGGAGGGAAGTCTTATCAAGCGGGCAATACCTGTAGCTGTCTCCAACTCAGGGTTAATGATCATAGAAAGCCCCATTTCCTCCCTGATAAAATCTATTTCGCTATGATATTGGGGATTACGTACCCTCGCTATGGTGCGGCAATTACCGGCTTTTTTGGCTATCAGACAACACAGCAGATTCAATTCATCCGAACCGGTGACAGCAATAAGCAAATCTGCTGTTTCAATTCCGGCAGATAACTGAATGTTGTAACTGGCTCCGTTGCCTATGACACCCATAACATCAAGAGTCTGGGTAATATCATGAATGGCAGCAGGTTTATTATCAATTAATGTAATGTGATGTCCTTCTCGGTCAAGTTGTTCGGCAAGAGCAGTACCTACTTTGCCGCAACCTAATATGATGATCTTCATTTTGTCGCTATGCTCCTTCGATGTGGTTTTATCTATTATACCACGTTGTCTTAATATTTTAAAATAATTTATTACTCGGCATATTTTGTATCTTTTAGACATAATTCTCATTCGGAGAGATCTGTAATAACTTCATTGTGGCACGAGTTCTTGCAAAGGATGATATTGCAGAGTTATATGGTAGACATCAGACAGAGACAAGTACCCTGGGCAGTTACTATGTCTCTACCACCGCCAGTCATTATGACTGGGCGATGAAGAAAATTAAGCAACACAGAAAAACGAAACAAAATCCATTTTGATTACAATATTGAAACACTCTATGTCCGGCAGATAGGAATCTCGGGCATAGAGTGTTTGTGGTTGCGTTATAGTAAACAGTTTACTTAACCAATTCCCTTGATGGAATAGGAATAGCTGTAGGTTCTATTGGAATATAGGGTAAATTCCGGATGAGTACGTGCACCCCAGCTATCATCACCACCCACACCCATTTGCTTGTAATTAACCCTTACAGCGATCTTATCGCTGGCTGGCAGCTTATATATGTGATCAGCCTCCTCCAGCTCATAAGGGGTATACGGCAGGGCACTAAACTCGACGATAGGTAATCCTTTGATCTCGATACCCTTTCCTTGATCATTCGTTAACCGGACCCACCTTACCCCGGTCCTATTACCGCATTCCTGAGGCCTTAAATAAGGAGTCAACTGTTCCTTTACTTTACCGGAATAGATACCGACCTTTGCACCATGGGCTCTGTCCCAATAATTTTCCTGTGGTCCTCTCCCATACCAACTTACGTTATCCAGCGATTTATCAAGTGTCAAAAGCATACCTACTGCAGGAAGCTCCGGAAGGCTTTCTCCGGGTAACAGCTCTTGAGATATTGTAATTAAGCCATCTCCATTAACGGAATAATCTATTTTACAGATAGAAAGCTGTGGGGTGGTTGGCAGTTCATATCGTTCAGTTACCGTTATCCTATCCTGATAAACTTCTTTCGAGAAATTCAACAGCCTTTTCAATTTACTGCAATCTCGCCATACACCACATCTGATTGGAAGCTGAGATCCTTTATCATTGTCTGTAATGGCCCTCCAGAAATTTGGAGCAGGACCCTCCTTTATCAGCTCAATTCCTTTATAATTGTAAAAGATAAGAGAACCGTTCCTTGTATCGAAGCCAACCGTAAAGGTGTTACCTGTAATCTGCAGGATATGATCAGCTTCGGTGGCTCTCATGTCGGCTGTCTGACCGATGGCTTCTGTATTTGTTAATATGACTGCGGGCAGCCTAAATTGATCATAAGACATTTCATAACCTTTTTCTGCCCATAAGGTGCTTGTTTTTAAGACAAAGCCCAGGTTTAAGAAGAATTCATCCACCTGACCAGATGACTTCAACTCACCGAAAGGTATGGTTATAACAGTAGATGAAATGGGTTCCAAGTCGATTTGATCTTTACCCTGTTCCGTTAACTCACCATTTTTATATACCTGCCAGATAAGCTCATACTCATTTAAATTGGTAAAAAGGTGTTTATTTTCTATTCTTACCTTACCTTGTGATAAATCATATGGGTAAAATCTAACATTCTGATAACATTTTTTCACTTCATAAAGCTTAGGAGATACTGTCCGATCTGCAAATAGTAAGCCGTCGCCGCAGAAATTGCCGTCATTGGGCGTATCGCCGAAATCACCGCCGTACGCCAGGTAATCATCGCCTTCAGGAGTTTTGGTTAGGATAGCCTGATCAATCCAATCCCAGATAAAGCCGCCCTGAAGAATCGGGTACTTATCAAATAAATCCGTATATTTGAATAGGTTACCTGTGGAATTACCCATGGAATGACTGTATTCACATAGGAGGAAAGGTTTTATTTTGTTATTATTCATAGTAAGTGAATTGACTTCCCAATGCATCATATTTAACGCATATGCTTCAAGATCCCTGGGGTTAGAATACATCTGACTTTCGATATCAGAGGCAGCCTCATATTTTCTTAGATGTACAATACCCTCATAATGTACAATTCGGGTGGGATCATTACTTTTAAAGAAATCGTGCATTTTCAGAAAGTTCTCTCCACCGAAGGCTTCATTACCAAGGGACCAGATGATTACACAGGGGTGGTTTTTATCCCGCTGAAACATCGAATTAGCTCTGTCCAGAACAGGTTTCGTCCAGCTTTTCTTACTTCCCGGTATATTACATTCTTCTTCTTCGGTTTGATGATACCCCCAGGTGCCATGAGTCTCTAGATTTGTCTCGTCGATTACATAGATACCGTATTGATCACAGAGGTCATACCAAGCAGGTTGATTCGGATAATGAGAGGTACGAACAGCATTAATATTATGTTGTTTCATCAGGATGATATCGGTAAGCATATCCTCCCGGTCGATGGCCCTTCCCTTAGTACAACTGAACTCATGACGGTTGACACCCTTCAATACGATCCTCTGTCCATTGATTTTCATAAGACCATCCTTGATTTCAAACTTACGGAAGCCGATCCTTGTACTTACAGCCTCAAGAAGGAGTCCATCCTGATTCTTTAAGGTAAGAACTAAGGTATATAGGTTTGGATGCTCTGCACTCCATTTTAAGGGGGCTTCTATGGATGTGGTTAGTTCAACAGCATTACTTCTTTTCCCTGATAAATCCACATTCAGGCTAAGAGGTGTCTTAAAGACGGGTTTTTTAGCTTTATCAAATAGATGGAGCTCAAGGGTAACCCTGTTGTCCCTGCAATTATCATAGTCTACCAATGTTACACTGATATTTAATTTCGAATTAATATAGTCGTTATCTAATTCAGTAATAACGAAGAAATCATAAATATGCTGTTTTGGAGTGGAATATAGATACACTTCTCTGAAAATGCCACTAAGCCGCCAGAAATCCTGATCCTCAAGCCAGCTGGCATCGCACCATCTGTATACTTCAACGGCAAGCTTATTCTCACCCTCAATCAGATAGGGAGTAATATCAAACTCAGAGGGTGAAAAGGTATCCTTATGAAAGCCGACCATTTCACCGTTCAGCCAAACATAAAAAGCAGATTCCACACCCTGAAAGCTCAGGAATACAGGCTGCCCGTCCCAAGTCTTTGGTACTGTAAAATATCGTATATACGAACCTACAGGATTGTATACCGTTGGTGCAAAGGGTGGTGCCAGCGGTTCCCTTTCATTCCATGGATAAATTACATTGGTGTATTGGGGATAATCATAGCCTTCCAGTTGCCAGTTCGAAGGTACTTTTATTTCATTCCAAAAGCTGCAGTCATAATTAGTTTCATAAAAATCGGCAATTCTTTTCTCTGCATTTTCAGCAAAGCTGAATTTCCACATTCCATTCAATGACTTAAAGAATCGGGACGAGCAACGGTTACCTATCAATGCTTCTTCCGCCGTATCAAAGGGTAGAGAAGCTGCATGTGCATTCATACTGTTTAAATGGGTTATTTCAGGATTATGATTCCAATCCGGATATCCGTTCGCAGGGGCCATGTATTGAAATTTCCGTTCCATTATAAACATCTCCTATCACCAATATAATACTCTTTCGTATCATAGTAATATAACTATGTTCATCTATATTGGAATCATTCCATCGTTTCTTTTCATATTCCACCTGCTATGGCTTCCTTGCCCAGCGGCAGCATCAGCTGCAGGATGAATACCCCTCCCTCTGTTTCAAAGGAATATAATCCCCCATGACGTTCCACGATGTTAACCATACTCTTAACTCCGAAGCCATGTCCGGCATCTTTTCTATTCGATTTGGGCAGCTCGCCCTCCATTTCAATCCTTCCTACATAGGCATTTTCTGTGGAGATAACCAGCTTGTCACCGTTGATAACAGCCTGGATATAAACCTTACGAAGCTTCTCATCCTCTATCAGATCGGCAGCGGTTATGGCATTCTCCAGTGCATTGGATAACAGGGCACAGAGCTCGGTGTCGTTTACATCAAGTTCTTCCGGTAGTTTGACATCTGCCTGCAGAGTAACCTGCATCTTTTTTGCCTTACTTTCAAAGCTGGATAGAATCAGATTGACTGTTTCGTTTTCACAATATCGTATCGGGGTCAGTGCATCAATCGCAGCTTCTGTACTGGCAAGATACTCTTTGATTTTCTGAAGATCACCATCGGCTGCAAAGCCGCCGATCAGCGACAGGTGATGACGCATATCGTGTCGATAGATCACAGTGTTGCTTTGCATCTGACGCATCGCATCAAGCTCTACCCTGGCATTCTGAAATTGGGCAGCTAAAATGTCCCTCTCTCGCTGGGCCTTGGTCTGCTTTTGAGACTCATTATAGTATAGGAGAACAAATATTAAGTAAAAGGTACAAATTACAGAAGGAGTAAATTGTACGGCTTCACGAGCTCCGGAATATAGCAGATTCGTATAGATGGTTGTGGCGTAGTCAAACAAATAATACAAAAGAGGTACTGCACCAAAAAGCAGACAGGAGCGCCTTGATCGCTCTATCAGCTGTCTTACGGAGTCTGCCACATATTTTTTGAGAAAATAGTATACAACACACATTGCAACAAAGTAACCAATATGATCGGCAAAGCGGTTGGCGAAAACCGCCGCTGTCACCGAGCCAATCCATTTCGGTATCTGGCAGCAAAGATAGGCTGTCAGCACGCTGCTGATTGAAATTGACCACGGACGCTTAAAAAATAGGGAAAGGAATACAATCGACGGTATATGCGTAATGAAGGGATACAGCTTCATCGTAATTTGTAACCCCAGCATCTGCCAGGATATTAGTTGGATGATGAGTATAAAAGCATAAAAAATCGCATTTGCCAGATAGCCTGTCCGTGTACGTTGCACACCGGAAAAAAGAAGAGACACCGCTACACCGAACACCAAAACAATAACGGAACGAAATAATATAATTATGGTATCAATCACAGCCTATCCCTCCGTTCATTTGGTGACAGTAGATATTTCATATATGCAGCCTTCGCATTCGCAAAGGCATCTCTTGCCACGGGAACCGTGTTACCCATTATAGTAGCAAAGCCTTTCTTATTAAGTTCGGTCACTTGGCGCAGGTTTACCACATAAGAACGGTGGGGCTTATAAAAATAAGGGTCTGACAGCAAAGCCCCTTCATAATCGGCAAGGTAGCCATAGGCTTCCCGCACTTCGCCGTTTGCAAGGATAAACTGTACTGAGCGGTTTATGACTTCCACATATGCGATTTGCGAGAAGGGAAGCTTTAAGATGCCGCTTCCGGTTTTCAGAGTCAGATACGCATCCTCCTGTGTATACCTTGCAAGCTGCTTGTTTATGGAAGGAAATATCTCATCCTTACATGCGGGCTTCATGATGTAGTCCTTGGCACCTACGCGGTAGCTCTCCACCGCAAACTCACGGGAAGAGGTGAGGAAAATAATCGGAATTTCACTATCCGATCGGCGTATTTCTTTCGCTGCATCCATTCCAGTAACACCCGGCATAAGGATGTCCAAAAGCAATAAATCAAACCTTCTTACTCTCATAGTTTCGATAAGCTCCGTAGCACTGTGAAAGGCCTCATATGTTACCGAACTATCCACCTCCCGGCAGTAATCCTCCAGTAGAGAGGAAATACGGGAAAGCTCATCTAGATTATCATCACAAACAGCTATATGCATATTCATCACCTCTTCTTATGTAAAAATATCCAGTCATATTGTAACATAAAGCAATTTAGGCTTCAAGAATCCGTCATTACATTTATACGGAAAGAGATACGATTCGTGCGGTAGGAGACACGATTCGTGCGGTAAACGGTTTTTAAGTGTAATATTTGCTATTATTATATCGAGGGATAGTAATAGAGATAGAGATATTGTAGGAAAAGAATTGCACTTTATGGCAGCAGCCACGCTTAACTGGTTTTAATCAGAAAACTGTGTGGCTGCATATGCTACATTGATTTGTAAAGAAATGGATAGTCACATACAGAGTTGTTTTAAAGGAGAGTATTATGATTAATTTAGAAGAAACTTATAATCAGGCAATACGGATTTTACGTAATATTGTGGAAGATATCCGGTTTGGCAGAAAGCTATATTTTAATCCTGTTGAAATGTATTCCGCTCAAATATGTAAATACCTAAATGATGATACGAGTATATTAGCATTACTGAACAGTGTTAAGGATAAAAACCCATATATGTATTCTCATCCGGTTAATGTAGCTTTCTTATCCTATGTCATAGGCAAATGGATGGATTTGGATTATTCAAAACTAGAAAGCCTGGTTCGTACAGGGCTTTTACATGATATTGGGAAAGCAAAGATTAAGGATAGTCTATTAAATAAGGCGGATACATTAACATTGGAAGAGATGGAGAAATTAAAAGCTCATCCGGTTATTGGCTATAAAATATTAGCTGGCGTCAACACATTCAATTCGGAAGTTTTACAAGGCATTTTATTCCATCATGAAAGAATGGATGGAACAGGTTATCCTTTGGGGCTAAAGGAAGAAAAAATCAATTTGTTCAGTAGAATAATAGCAATCGCTGATACCTTTGATGCAATCACAGCTACCAGAACATATGGCAAAAAGAATACACCTTTAAAAGCAGCTGAGGAAATTCAAGCAAGCAGCTTCCATCATCTGGATCCATATATTTGTCAGATATTTGTAAATAATATAATCGACTTCTATACGGGCAGAGCGATTCGGTTAAGCAACGAGCAAGTTGGTCATATAGTATTTATCAACCCAATAGAAATAGGAAGACCATTAGTTCGTTGTGAGAATGAAGATCATGATTTGTCAGTAGAAAGAGAGATAGAAGTAGTTGAGATGCTTTAGCGCGGTGTAATATTGTTATGCATCCGTTTATGCGTAGAATGGGTGTATTAGTAGAGTACATATTTCTGCAATTGTTGGGGCTTTGGGAATCTGATATTACATTTCGTGCGGTAGGAGACACGATTCGTGCGGTAAATGATATTTTTATGAAATATATGATAATATTATGTCCAATGAGAGAGATTTAACATGAGATAAGGGGGTGATATTCTATGACTGCAGGCACGCTTGGCTGGTTTATTGCAGGAATCTGTGTGGCAGCATTTATTACTTTGTGGTTTGTTGTGAGTTTCAAGGAACTATCCGCAAAACAGAAGAGCCTTGCTACCATCAGCGAGCAGGTACAAATGCACCGCAGATTACATATGCAGGAACGCGGTGGTGAAAATGACGCAGCGGCACTAAATATATTAGAGAATAAGCTTATGGTTTATCGGGAGGTGGAAAAGAACTATAACGACCTGTTAAAAAGACCGATGAACCGTATCCCAGCGTATATTATGGGTTTTCACCCTGTAGGAAAGGAGCATGGATATAAATCTTAACAAGTGAGGCGGCTTACAAGCTCAGCTAATATAAAGAATATAGGGAGGAAATGATAATGGGTTTATTTTCTAAAAAACCCCCTTGCCCTATCTGCGGCGGCAAAATTTCATGGTTTTTACCATCGAAAATCGAGGGGGAATACATCTGTGATACCTGTCACAATAAAATTGACATGGATATGGAAAAGGAAAACAACTTAACGATGCAGGGCTTTCGGGAATATATGAGGTTTTATGATCAAAATCTGTTGCTGAAGGATCAGTTCGTTATTTCAGAGCGGATTGACTTTGGTCTTAGGGATACCAAAATGATCTTTGATTACCCGAACAAGCTGTTCTGTATGAGCAAGAATCCTGACAAAACAGTATTTGAGGGTAAACAGCTGAAATCCTTTACGATTAAAGAGGACAGTATACTCTTGTTTGAGGGATCGACAGAGGGCATATTCCGTTATACCAGTACCGTGCCGGAACAGGCTATGGCACTTGCACCGCTAATCACTCAGTTTATGCTGAACCGTCAGCTAGCCAGAGCCGCTGACAGGCTGAACAACGGCAAGGACAAACAATCAATACCGATGCAGCATATAGATATTCCGCTGCCCTTTAAAGCCTTCAATGTAGAGCTCCATTTCGATCATCCCTACTGGACAGTGATGAAATGCGATATGGACGGGCCCAGATTCTCTACCGACCGCCCCGATGTGAACGACTACTTACATGCGTATCAGCGAAGCATTGAAGAAATAGAAAAGCTGGTGGATGCACTAAGGACAGTTGCCTTTCCTAATGCACCGGAACAGTCCATTGATTTTGGTGTAGTGGGTGTGGAGGCAATACATACGGACATGATATCCCCTATTGATGCAATAGAGGAGATAAAAAAATACAAGGCACTGATGGATGAAGGCGTCATTTCACAGCAGGAGTTTGAAGCAAAGAAAAAACAACTGTTAGGCATATAATAAAGGAGATAAAAACATGAAAAAACTGATAACGATTCTTTTAACCTTTTCCCTGCTGTTTTCTCTGACAGCGTGCTCGGATACGAAGAAAGATCCGCAGCAGCCGTCCGACAAAGCTTCAGATACTGACAAAGATATAACAGATACCGACAAGGCAGCAGCCGATACAGATCAGGTTGCAGCCGACACAGATACAGAATGGGTAGTCTACTGGTACCTCTGTGGAAGCGATCTGGAAAGCAATCATGCCGCGGCTACGAATGACCTGGCGGAGATGATGGATGTGAAGCTGCCGGAGAATGTGAAGGTTGTCATTCAAACCGGAGGTTCGTCAGTATGGCAGAACGATATCATAAATGCAGATACGCTAGGGCGTTATGTCTATGACCACAACGGATTTCAACTTATAGAGGAGCTACCCTCCGCCAGTATGGGCGATACACAGACTCTTAAAGATTTCTTGTTATTCGGGAAGGAGCACTACCCTGCCAAGCGCACCGCTGTAGTGCTGTGGAACCACGGAGGCGGCTCAGTGACGGGTGCTTCCTTTGATGAATTATACGGAATGGATTCCTTAAGCCTTGCAGAGATGTATCAGGCCTTCTCGGAAGCCTTTGGAGCAGATCCACAGAATCAACCGGTGGACATCATCGGCTTTGACACCTGCCTCATGGCAACAGTGGATACGGCATATACCTTCTCTGATATCGGCAAATACCTTGTGGCTTCGCAGGAGGTAGAACCGGGCAATGGCTGGCTCTATAGCGGGTGGCTTGGGGCACTTGCCGGGACTCCGGATATGGAACCGCTTACGTTAGCCAAGGTTATCTGTGACAGCTATGTACAAGGCTGTGTAGAGGTTGGGACAGAGGACAATATTACCCTGTCGGTTACAGATCTCTCCAAGATATCGGATCTCATTGCCGCTTATGACGATTTCGGTAAGGAAGCTCTGGCTTCGGCGGTCGAAAATCCGGCATTCTTTGCTCACTTCTCCCAAATTGCGAACAATGTTGAAAACTACGGCGGCAATACCCGCGAACAGGGCTATACCAATATGACCGACCTTGGATCACTTGCTATTAAATCCTCGAGATTGCTGCCAGGTACCTCCGGAGCTGTTTCCACTGCCCTTGCCGACTGTGTTGTGTACAAGGTAAACGGAAAATACCGCCCGGAGTCGGCAGGACTTTCCTGTTATTACAGCTATAACGGTGATGTGGAGGATTTCATTGCCTATGTAGGCGTCAGTCCTGCCGATTCCTTTAAATATCTGTATGCTTATGGCTTAACCGGCGAGCTTTCCGAAGATGGAATGGACTATATCTCCCAGATGAATTACAGCTCTTTACCAGAGCTGCTGACCTTAAACAGTGTAAACTGGCAGGATATGCCGGTAACTGTGGATGAGAGCGGTAATTCCACTCTTACGTTGGGCAGTGAAGCAATCAACATTCTTTCTTCTCTGACCTTTGAGCTTTACTATGCTGATCCGGAGGAGGATATCCTGCTCTGTTTGGGCACTGACAACGATATTGTAACGGATTGGGATAACGGTGTATTTAAGGATAACTTCCGGGGCGTATGGGGTAGCTTGGACGGTGCACTGTGCTATATGGAGATTTCCTATGAGGGTGATACCTATAATCAATATTCCGTGCCGATTCTGCTAAACGGTGAGGAATACAACCTGATGGTCATCTATGACTTTGAGACTGGGGAATATTACATCGAGGGTGCCAGAAAGCCGCTGGATGAAAGCGGTGCGGCGGATAAAAATCTCCGTTACCTGGTGGAAGGCGATGAGATCCAGACCATTCACTATGCAACCGCAATCAGCGGTGATGGAGAGCTGACAGCTGTTCCGATTGACACTATTAAGGTGACCCCTGAAACTGCATTTGCAGAAACCGCGCTTGGTGACGGCTATTTTATCATGATGTACGTTATGAAGGACAGTCAGGGCAATGTTGCCTACTCCGCTGCTGTAACCTTTGAATCGTCAAATGGACAGATTACAACCAGTGTAGAGTAGCAGTAAAGGTAACTGCCATCGGCAGTACTGCAGCCAGTGAATGCTGTGGCATCCTCGCCTCCTAAGTAATAGACTTAAAGGATGGGAAAATGATCCATTGAAAAATGGTTTGTCGCACAAGTTTGAGCGACAAACCATTTTCAAAACCATTTATGTCGAAAAAACACGATTCGTGCGCTAGGAGACACGATTCGTGCGGTAAATCGTTTATAATGACATAATCTGATAATATTATGTTGAAGAATAGCATTGAATAGGAATTATCCGCAATGCAGAAGAGCCTTGATACCATCAGCGAGTTTACGGTCTCTGACCAAAACGGTAGCTATGAGAACGTGCCGGATTGAAACCTTGATTGGAGCTTTGAGTAAAAAGCAAGGAAATGCGGATCCAAGGGAGAAATCGAGTGATTACAAATGTTATGGAACAAACAACATAAAAAATAAACCTTAAGGAGGATTTCATAACATGAAACGAAGAATACTAAGTATGATACTTGTGTTGTGTATGGTGCTCACGCTGATACCGAGCACGGCGTTTGCCGAAGTGGCTGACAGAGGCTTACCCATCGGAGCAAGCGCTACAAAAGACAGCGGAAACGCTGTCGGCGATAAGCAAATGAATAAGATGCTGGATTTGAGCAGGGTGGTAGACAATGTAGACTGCACCACTGCAAGCCCCAAAGGAAACGGGCACATTCACAGCGATAACATGACTTGCTGGGCATGGTATACAAACGGCAAAGTAGTGGACGGTAAAACTTATACTGGCAATGTGCTGGTGCTTGACGGAGTGGACCTTGTGTGCACCACCGATACCACCGGTATTTCTCTGCCCAGCGATACAACCATCGTCACGACCATGGGCAGCGTCAACACCGTTACCGCAGCGGCAAACGACAGTGGAGACAGCTATGGTA
>JAEYQV010000019.1 GCA_023409835.1 Bacillota bacterium | reverse complement strand
GTACCGAAGGTGGCATATTCCTTCGAGGAATGCACACCCTTCTGTGCAGCGCTGAAGGCCTGCTTAAACTATATGGGGCAGCCGATTGATTATGCCTATGTGATGGCGGCCACGGGAGCTGCCTTCCGCCTGAGATGGAATCTCCATTACTGGGATGGCGGTAATGTCGATATCATGAACATCTATGAAGACCGGTTCGAGGCTCTTCGAAGGGGCTTTCAAGCTGCGGGGCGCACCTGTAGGATCTTAACAAGGGACGGCTCCAGTAAGGAAGAATTTATACAGTTTATTAAGAATGAGATTGATGACGGAAGACCGGTGCTTGCCCTGGGCATTATCGGGCCACCGGAGGCTTGTCTGATTACCGGCTACCGGGAGGAGGGCAGGACACTGCTCGGTTGGAACTGCTTCCAGGACAGCCAGGAATTTGCACGGAATGTCAGCATCCACGAATCAGGCTATTTCATTACGGACGGCTGGTGGGAGAACGAGATGACCCTGGCAGTGATCGCCGTCGGTGAGAAGCAGGAGGCGCTTATGAGCCAGAAAAGCCTGCTGTTAAACGGTATTGATATCATGACAAAGGATAAGATTACCTTTAACGAGAACGGTAAAATAACGGAATTCGCCGGAGGACAGAGGGCTTACGAGGCCTGGGCGAAAGCCGTGGCGGACGATAAGGAGTTTCCTCAGGGGGCTGTATTACAGCTTCTGTTTGAAAGGATGATGTGTCAGGGGGATGCCCAGGTCATGGTGGGCGAGGGCAGATCCTATGCAGCCTGCTTCCTGGAATGGATCGGCAAGACCAATGAAGCTGTCGCATCGCTTTGCAGTCAGGCCGCCAACTATTTTCGTCTCGCAGCAGATTGCACCTTCCGGATGAACGAGCCGAAGGGCGGCTTCATGCAGGATGAGGTGAACACCAGAAAATTCGCCGAGCCGGAGGTAAGGAAGCAGATCGTTCCTCTGATTTATCAGGCGAAGGAATATGAAGCGAAGGCCTGTGAGCTGTGCAGAGAAATAGCAGAGAGGCTATAAGAGAGCTTAAAATCTGGTATGGCTGTAAGAAGCTTACCGGAAGGAATGATGGCCTGACGGAGGGTATCATCGAAGAATATGATCGGAAAGAGGGAGTAACGTATCTATGAAACAATATCAGGGCTTGGAATTTAGTGAGCTTAAGGAAGAGGATATCGAGGAATTAACACAGATTATGACAAGATCATTTGATGAGGATTCAAGAATTCACCTGAATCAGCCGAAGGGTGGACCGACGGGCTATGATACCGGAGAATTCTTACGAAGGTACGGACTGGATCCGGGGTCGGAGGCCTATAAGGTTAGTTATGAGGGCAGACTAGTCGGAGGAGTCATCGTATGGATCAACAGGGAAACCAATATCAATTTCCTTGGCTGTCTCTTTATCGATGTGAATGTCCAGAATAAAGGAATGGGCAAGAGAATATGGGAATTTATTGAGAAGGAATATCCGGCTACGAAGAAATGGCGCACAGAGACGCCGTCCTTCTCCAGGAGAAATCATAATTTCTATGTGAACAAATGCGGTTTCCATGTGGTACATATTGATAATCCGAAGGATCCCATGGAAGGCAGCTATCAGTTTGAGAAGGTTATGGGATAAACCGGATTGTCTGCCTGTGGCAGCCGGCCGACAACCGGAGGAAACGTAAATCATATCCGTCGTCATAAATAAAGCAGGGGCTGTCCTTGAGCGGACCTCCAAGGCAGGACAAGCATAAACTGACCTTTGGAGGACTTCACCTATGACAGCCCCTGTTAACCCTACAGCTTATATGATGACAGACAATTACTTTGCCAGACTCCAATGGTAATAATTTGCGAAATGCTTCAGAACCCTACTGCTCCATTCTGTGATCCAGTTAAAATAGCATTCGGGTCTTAATTCCCGGTCTTCCTTTAGGTGGTCCCACATGATGGAGGTATACAGGATATCCCGGGTTTCCTTATCGAAGTACGAGAGCATTTCCTGCTTCGTCTTTACGTATATGTGATGATTTAAGAAAACAATCTCCTGCATCAGGAAGAAGGATCTTTTATAGGCACCCTTCAGCTTCTCGACCCCGAGCTTCAGATCCTCACAATAAATATATCGATGACATACCTCATGATAGATATTGGAGGCCTCGAACCGTATACTATCCCTGATATCCTCCTCCGAGGGTCTGCTTATAATATCGTCCCAGCTCCCGTACAGGGCTTCGCTGTCATAAATCAGATGGAATATATCCTGCTTCGGCCAGGCATCAAGCTCTTCCTTCCCGCAGATAAAGCCGCAGGCCTTCTCGCTGTGGTCCATGGCTTTGATGATATTCCGGTATGCCTTCAGATCATCGCCGGATAGCGCATCCAATACAACAATAATATCAATGTCACTGTCCTCGGTTGCCTCACCTCGGAAATAACTGCCTTGCAGCCCGATAAAGAGTACCCTGCTGCCATATTCTGATTTAATCTTGCCGGTTAGTACCTCCAGCCATTTCTGTACCTCGAAGCTCATATCATAATTCTCCTTCCTAATTAGTGATTAAATAGGATAATAATTCATAGTCTTCCAGATGCCAAGCGTTGTTTGTTACTATTATCATATAATATTTTTTGTTAGATTACTACCAATTCATTTTATTTTTATGAATTATTGTAGGTATGCCGCAGCCCTCCCGAATTACAGTATTGACTTTAGATATAAACTACTATATGATTGAGACTGTTAATATTGATAAACCTGAGCTTTGCCACCGGGTAAAGTATCATAAGGTATTCTAAGCATTCCATTAGGTCCTGGAAGGAATGTTTTAGAATATTTTTTTTGTTTTAAGGAGAAGCATACAATGGAGAAAAATATTTTGAAAAGCTTTGTGAAATATGTGAGCCTAAATATTCTTGGCATGTTAGGACTATCCTGCTACATTCTGGCAGACACCTATTTTATATCAAAGGCCTTGGGAGCAACGGGTGTGGCAGCGCTTAACTTTTCGATTGCTATTTATAGTGTGATACATGGAATTGGCTTAATGATCGGGATTGGCGGTGCAACCAGATATAGTATATTAAAATCCCAACAGGATGATAAGAAGGCTGACATCGTATATACTACCAGCGTGAAGCTGGGATGCTTCCTCGGAGTAAGTTTTGCAATCATCGGTATATTTGGCTCGGAATCCTTAGCGAGGCTGTTGGGAGCCGATGCGACTACATTGCCTTTGACGAAAACCTATCTGACGACAATACTATGCTTTGCTCCGTTTTTTATCCTGAATAACCTTCTGCTCGCCTTTGTGCGTAATGATCATAATCCCAGGCTATCAATGATTGCTATGCTGACCGGAAGCTTTTCGAATATTATTCTGGATTATATCTTCATGTTCCCCCTGGGCATGGGGATGTTCGGAGCCGCTTTTGCAACCGGACTTGCACCAATCATTAGTATCGGTGTGATGTCGATGCATTTTATCAGAAGAAAAAATAACTTTCGGTTTGTTAGAAATAGAATAAGCTGGGCTTCCATCTGTGATATTTCAAGCCTGGGTTTGGCTGCTTTCATTACGGAGGTTTCCTCCGCTGTGATCCTGATTACCTTTAATCTTGTAATCCTAAAAATCAAAGGTAACCTGGGAGTCGCGTCCTATGGAATTGTCGCAAATATAGCACTGGTAGGGGTTTCTGTATTTACTGGGATTGGTCAGGGAATTCAGCCGATCGTCAGCAGGGGCTATGGTATGGGGAACAGCAGCGTGTTAAAAAAGGTTATGAGGTATGCATTAATTACCTCCCTCGGGATAGCCGCCCTGATCTATATCGCTGTGTTTTATAAGGCCGAAGGTATCGTTGGGATTTTCAACAGCGAACAGAGCCCGGAGATAGCGTCAATTGCGAAAACCGGGCTTAGAATATATTTTCTGGGCTTCTTCTTTGCCGGCATCAATATCATTATGGCGATGTATTTCAGTGCTACGGAACGAGGCAAGGAGGCCTTTATGGTATCTGTTACACGAGGCTGTATTCTTATTGTTCCGATGGCCCTTTTATTAAGTGCTATCTTTAAAATGGAAGGTATATGGCTGGCCTTTGTCCTGACGGAGGGTGCTGTAACTATAATAACAATTCTCATGACAGGGTTAAGAAGGAATAGGAAAATACTTAAGTAGGAACAAATTAAAAAGCAAAACGATCAAGTAATACTTGCTTGTTTTGCTTTTATTAGATCACAAATATATTTTATATAATACAACTATCATATATAGCTAAAAGGTGAAGTCATATACGATGGTTACCGTTGGTTTCGTTCCGTTTTCCCAGATCAGATCGCAACCCAGGCTTTCCATGACATAACGAAGCGGCAGCATTTGTGTGCCCTTCTTGCCCAAGTACGGCGCAGCATCGATTGTCTTTTTGATACCGTTCACGCTGATCGTGGTTTTACCGATCCAAAGCTCAACCGTATTATCAGAAACTTTGATCGTGACCTTTTGTTCCTTACTGTTCCAGGTTACCTTGCCGCCCATCTCTCCGATAATGGCATTAACAGGAACAAAAGTCCTTCCGGCCGAAATGACAGGAGAGATTCCCTTGACGGTGTCAATTGCCTTATTTTTTCCGTTTGCCTTCATCATAGAATTACCGATAGTAAGCTCGATGGTTCCGCTTTTTCCTTGAGGCTTCCCGGTCTGTGAAGCCTGAGTTCCACCACGGGGTGCTGCGAACGCCTCGTTAGAGGACTCTCCCAGGGTTTGATCCTCCAGGACAGGCCTGACGATGTAATAGTATTTGGTTCCGGGCTTGACCTTTGTGTCCTTATAGGTGGTCCCGCTAATACAAAAATCGGTCTCAGGCGTATCGTCCTGAGCTCCAGAGCTTGTTGCTTTATATATATAATAACCCGTTATTCCTTCGATATTGTTCCATTCCAGTTTCACCGCACCTGACTCGCCGCTGGCTTTCAGGGTGATCTGCATATCCTCCTCTTCTAATTCAGGCTCAATCTCCTGCTCCGCGTCATCCGTAGCTTCATCTTCAGAGGCAGTGTCATCCGTGGCTTCGTCTCCGGTATCAGTTTCGCCAGTAGCTTCATCTTCCGCTGTTGCCTCCTCCTCAGCTTCGGAGTCGGTATCAACAATCTGGGTACCTCCTTTGTACAGATTCTGAAGGTTTCCTGACATATACATAAGGGTTAACAACCTTAAGGTTCTACCTAAGCAAAGGCTGTTCTTTGTAGCAATACATTCCTTATAAAAGCCGGTTGCCATTTGCCGATCCGTGCCGGTCATGAATCCGGCAGCGGCAGAGGAAACAAACAAATCATTATGGTAGCTGCCGACAGGTGTACCATTCAGCTTATAGCCGTCTACTATTTTCGTAGCTCCAATTCTTTTGAAAAATGTCGTCGCCTTACTACAAATTGTCTTCGCATCCGCATGGCCGTACCAGCTATAGGCAACCGCCATGTTAAAAAATACTTTTGCGGAATCATAACTAAATTCATCGGGAGAGGATCCGTTGAATGCCAGACCGGAGCCGTTCGAATCACACCAGTCCGGGACTAAGCCCGTTGTGGGGTTTTGCGCCTTCGCGATAAATATGTAGGCATTTGACTTGACGGGACTCCATCTTTGGCTCAGGTCAAAATCACTAAATATTTCATATGCTGCAGGGGCCAAATAGGAGGGGTTCCTTGGATCTGTCGAACGATCACCGAAAAGATCACCGGGCTTAACTTGTCCCATTGAAATATCATATTGATATATATTATTAAGCATTTGTGCGGCTTCTTCCTCATAATCAACTGATCCGTCGGAACCCCATATTTTATGGGCAAAAATCAATGCCAGTGCTATATTTTGATCTGCATCGGTGGAAGAGCCTTCTCCTTCGACTTGTCCGTTTTTTGTGAGCCAGATCATTAACCCATTGGCATCCATGCATCTCTTGACATACGCGAAAAGCTCATCAAACAGAGTTTGCTCATTGAAATACACCGACAGCAGCAGTCCGTAACCCATGCCTTCCGACCAGGTGTATTCGCCATCAGGCAGAACCCTTTTACTTCCGCTCTTCGAGAGAAAGCTGTCTTTCCAATCCTCCCACTCAGAGATCAGCATCTTCTTAGCCACGCTTCGGTCATCAGCCAATGAACCTAATCCATATGGATAGGAGGCTGACGGATTATCCGCTGCAGCAGCATATTTAGGAACGAACATAGGCAAAATCAAAATAAATAGGAATAAATAAATATCCGGTCTTCTGAGTTTCTTCAGCTTCATACCAATTACCTCCATAAATGAATAGAACGAATTCCCTTTAAACTGATCAGAGAATGGGATTTTAAGTAAATTATAGGGCGATTAGAAAAAAA
>JAEYQV010000113.1 GCA_023409835.1 Bacillota bacterium | reverse complement strand
TTCCTCCGATGAAGTCTATCCTTTTATCTGTTCTGGGATCCTCAATGCCAAGAATCGGCTGTAAAAGATAATCCTGCAACAGGGATACATCCAGATCTTTCACCGGATCTTTCCTGTCACGCAGCTTCTCCTTGGCTTTTAAAGAGTACCATTTTCCTTCCAGATACATCCCAAAGACTGCTTTTTCCTTAGGAGCAAAGGGCTCGCTGCCAACCGGTACAACGTCAAAATTCTCACTGATTTTAGCAAAATAAGCATCTACCGTCAAGCCGTTTAAGTCCTTCACGGCCCTGTTATAGGGCATGATCATAAGCTGGTCATGAGGAAACAGTACGGACAGAAAATAATTAAACTCCTCCGCTCCCGTATAGTCCGGATGCTCCTTCCGTCTCTTCAGTCCCACCTTAACCGCTGACGCCGCCCTATGATGACCATCAGCGATATAGATACTGCCGGTGGCAGCAAAGGCCGTCCGGATTTCGTTAACACGTTCCGCTTCGGCAACTCTCCATACCCGGTGTCCGATACCGTCGACTGCCACAAAGCTGTAGAGCGGTAGTTCCTGCTTTACTTCTTCTACCATGCGGTCAATCGCCAGCATTGAGCGGTAAGCCAGGAAGATTGGTCCTGTCTGGGCATTACAAATATCCACATGCTGAATGCGGTCAATTTCTTTCTCTTCTCGGGTATTCTCGTGCTTCTTTATGACATTATTCAGATAATCATCAATGGAGGCACAGGCTACGATACCGGTCTGAGCTCGTCCTTCCATTGTGAGTTCATAAACATAATAACATTCATCCTGATCAATTACCAGAATCTTTTTGCGAAGCATCTCATTAAGAAGCTCCTTAGCTTTCACGTATACTCTAGGATCATAGGTATCAACCTCCTCCGGAAACTGTGTTTCAGCTCGGTCAATCGTTAAGAAAGATAATGGCTCCCTCAGGGTCTCCTGCCTGGCTTCCTTTCGATTATACACATCGTAGGGTAACGCAGCTACCCTTTCCGCTAAGCTTATCTCCGGTCTGATACATTGAAATGGTTTCACTGTTGCCATTATTCTTTCCTCCTGTTATCCTTCTCATTATGTATATGCTTCCGCGTCTCAGTTCAGATATATTACGCTCTTTTCGTATTCATCATCTGTCGTTGCTCCATCATCCTGTTACTCAAGCTCTTTATCTCCTCAATCGATTCATAAATATTGCTGATCTGAGAGTTTTGCTCCTCGATATAGGATAATATCTCTTCCGTAGCGGCAGAATTCTCCTGCGATATACTTGCAACATTCGTAAGCTGCTCCTCGATTTGAACGAAATTACCGGTTAGTGACTCAATTTCCTTCACATTCTTAATCTGCTCGTTATTGGTATCCTTATAGGTATCCTTAATCTGCTTGAAGTAGTCTGCAATTTCATTCATCATTGCAAGACCATCCTTCGCAGCCTTGTTCCCCTCTAAGGACTGTAGTGAGGCTTCTTCTGATTTTTCGGAAATACTGGTGGTTACCTCGGAAATATCTGAGACAATTTGCTTACTCTGCTCGGAGAGTTTGCGGATCTGCTCTGCGACTACTGCAAAACCTTTACCCTGTTCACCGGCTCTGGCTGACTCAATGGAAGCATTCAGAGCAAGCAGGTTAGTCTGTCCTGCGATATCCTTAATACTATACAGGAGATTATTGATCTTATCCAGACTTTCCTTCAAGTCAGATACGGTAGCTGCTGTAAGGCTGATCGCCGACTGAACCGTTCCCATACCGTTCTTAACCTTCTCGACCTTTCTCCAGCCATCCTCTACCATATTGCCCATATCACTGGATTTTTCCATGATGCCATGGGAAATCTCCACAGAATGGCTTAAGCCCTGCATGGAGCTACTCATCGTTCCATTGATGACATTTACACTGGAGGCCTCCTCCTGGATGGCACCGGATATTTGCTGTACCGATTCCAGAACCCCCTTGCTGGATTCGTTAATACCTGCCATCTTATCATTCACGGCACCGATGTTATTCTCCAGAATACCGGCATTCTCACGGATGGATACGAACATACCATTCAGCTTCGTCAATAACTCCTTGGCTTCCTTCTCCTTCGCTGCTGATTGCTTCACCAGATCATTTCCCCATTTTGTCAGGAAAAAGAGAAGAACTAGAATACCATCCGTCATAATAACAATTGTAATTAAATCCGATCGCTTATAGCCTGCCGCCAACAAATTCTCGGGTGCCACAAGATACATAATAACAAATTCCAGGTTAATAATAATGCCGTGTAATACGATTAATTCCTTCTTAAAATACAGTGCGATCATTGCTATGGTTATCATCATCATATAGTGCTTGTTCAAGCTAAATTTGTCAATAATGATGATACCGGTAATGACAGCAGAGGTCAGCGATGAGAACAGTATTCCTCTGAGATAGCCTTTCATTGGAAGGTAATAGGTTATTGTCATAATTGCAAATACCACAAAACATGCAACTACTTTATTCATACTATCTGCTATGCCCTCTGTCATAACAACCTTTCCACATACAAATACTACCAACAAGATAATATTAATTAGATTAACTCGATCCGCTTTTCTAAAATTATAACCCTCCTGCATATAAATGCCCCCCTGTTTTGTTACTAATAATCATTAATTATTTATGATATCCCTAATTTCGCGTAAAAGCAAGTTGAAATGCTTTTACAATAATTATCCGGTATATGCCGTTTGTCATTCAGAAAAAGATACTGCATAAGTTCCATATCCACTATTGGAACCCTGAGCAGTATCTTTCTCTATTCCCCTATACTTCTGATAATACTATTTCACGATTCTAACCTTTAATACTCCCTTAATCGTTTGTAGCTTTGCTGTGATCTCTTCGTTAATGGAGGTCTCCACATCAAGCACTGTATATGCATAATCACCTTTACTCTTATTCACCATGTCGGTGATATTAATATCCATTGCTGAGAAAGCACCGGTGAACTGTGCCAGCATGTTCGGTATATTCCGGTGATGGATTGCAATACGTCCCTTCGTCTGGCAGACCCCGGCGTCACAATTCGGATAATTTACGGAATTCTTGATATTACCGTTCTCCATATAATCCATCAGCTGTTTTACAGCCATAACCGCACAGTTATCCTCGGATTCCTCCGTGGATGCACCAAGATGGGGAATTGCAATCACTCCCTCCATCTTCGCGGTCTTATCATTCGGGAAGTCGGTAACGTAT